>JAYZCF010000104.1:0-16320 GCA_036338455.1 Planctomycetota bacterium | reverse complement strand
TGGGCGATTATCGCCGGCGACGAATCCATCCCAAAACGGCAACGCCACCCAACAAGAATGCAGCGCTCGGTTCAGGGACACTCGTCACGGTCAACTGGATGTTGTCCAAGCGGGTTTCGATCCCATTATCACTCAAGTTCGCAGTCGAAATGAAACGGAACTCGAGGGTCTTGTTCTTGACGTTTTGAAACTCACCAGTGTAACTCTGATCAAAGCTACCGGAGGGGCTTGAAAATGGACCCGTTTGGGTGATCCGCAAACTACCCAGAGCGACATCTTCGGAGGCGAAACCGTCAGTACTGGCATGCACGTCGATCTGCAACCATGCTCCATTGGAAGGTGGGTTACCCAAGCCAAAATTGCCGAGGTCGAACTGCAACCGGTTCAAGGAAATCTTGTCCGTCCAGTTGGCGGTGGAGAGCGAAAACGTCTGGTAACAATCACCGGTAATCCCCGGACTCCCCCCCATAATTTCGCAATTGACCCACGCCGCTCCATTCCGGATCCCTGAATTCTTCGGCAACGTCGACGCTTGGTCTTCCGTGCTGGCAATCGTGTTGAACCCACTCAAGGTTGCAAACGGATTGCTGTTGGAAGCTGATCCCGGTGAAGCATCTTCCGGGCCCGAAGAAAAATCGTACGTGTACGTCGTAACGATGTCGGCGAAGCTCGTCGTGACCATACCAAGGGTCAATAAGCAAGCGAGCATTCCGATTCGAGAAGGCTTATCCTTCAACATGGTTCTGTCCCATCAAGTTGTCTAATCAATTGTGTCAAAAATTTTTGTGCGGAAAATTCGAGCTGTTCCGTCAGGAACTGGTATCAAGAATTTCCCTCCCTAAATTTTGCCCAAACTCTACAGCCGTGTCAAACAGGAAAACAGGAAAACAGGAAAACAGGAGAAACAGGAGAAACAGGACAACCTGGGATTTTCTTAAAATCTTCATAATCAGACCATCAGCCAGCTTCAAACCGCCCCCAAACGGAAGGGCGATGCCTGAAAACTCGTTATTTTTCGACATTTTTTGCGAGCCCCAAACCGGATCCCACAGTGGATTCTCAAAAACATCGGTTTTCCAAGGGAAATCATCCGAAGAGCCCTCCGATTTCGTCCGAATTTTGCTGATTCGCCCGTTTTTAAAAAAGGGGCCAAGGGGCAAGCTTACCCCCGCTGCCACAGCTGCGCAGCTAACGAAATCGAGCGAACCGCCAATTCTGCAGCGACCAATCGGCGTTCTCTTGCACCGCCATAAACCGTAACTTGTTCAAACGAGGCGATGAACCAGCCCGAGACCACCATTTACGGGACAGGACGAACAAGATGAAGACGGCTCATCCATCCAAGCCAAGATGGCGCGACCGAGTTCGCTTTCTCCGGGCGGAGGAACCGAATCAAATCGCCGTTCACGCGCTGCACAAAAGCGCGACGATGTTCCTGTTTCGATTTTTCCAACAAGTTGCCAAAGATCGCCGAATCGATTTCTACTCTGAAAATCTGGAATCGACCACAGAGGTTGTTCACGATCTGAAACAATCGTTTTGCGAGGCACCGATTCGCACATTTGATTTTGACTCGGTGCCTGGCGTTCATCGAATCGTCCACGTCCGTGATCCCAGGGACATCCTGGTTTCCGAGTTCTTCTCTTTTGGCTGGATACACGCCAACCAAAACAAGTTGGACCAACGGCGACATGTCATCCAAGCGATGTCGATCGACGAATACGTACTCAACCAACCCCAATTCAGCAACTGGCCATTGGAGGCAAAATTTGCACCTTTGCTGGAGCAGGACCTGGAAGGTCCCGATTTTACGGTGCTGACCTACGAACAAATGGTCCTTGATTTCCCCGCTTGGGCCGCGTGCGCCATCGAACCTTTTCGGTTTCGAATCCCGAGGTTGTGGCTGAATCGTTACCGCCAGAAGTTCGCCCCCGAATTTGAGCCCAAAACGGAATCGATGACTCACCGGCGAAAAATGACCCCGGGCGACCATCGCGAAAAACTACGCCCGAAAACGATTGCTCTCCTGAATCAAAGATTCGCGCCCGTCCTGGAACGCTTTGGATATGCGCCGTGAAAGCCGAACCGATCGCGGCCCAGCCCGAAAATGCATGATCAACCTTCGGATCAGCCGACCCACCAGTCGGCCGCGTCCGCTTCCAGGCGGTTCGACTTGCTGATGTTCTCCAGGGCGACGATCAGCTCGGCCGGTTTCCGGTAACGGTCGTCCGGGTTCTTGGCGAGCATCTTCATCACGATCGCTTCGAACTCCGGGTTGATATTTTTGGCCACGGTCGAAGGAGGTTCGGGCACCTGTTCCCGAACCGACTTGAGCAGATTGACCAGGCCCTGGCCCTGGGCCGGGGGATTCCCGGTCAACAGCGCGTAACAGGTCGCCCCCAAACCAAAGATATCGCTGCGGCTGTCGACCAGGCCATCATCGACCGTCCGCTCGGGCGGCAGGTACTGCAACTCACCCAACAACTGACCCGGTTCGGTGATTTGCTTGGCCAGCGCACCGGACATCGCCTTGGCCAACTGGAAATCGGCCAACTTGAACACCTTGTCCGAGCGCCGCCGGATAATGTTGGTCGGCGTCACATTGCGGTGTACGATATCGCGCAAGTAACCGGTCTCCAGGGCCCGGGCAATATGAATGGCACAGCGCCAAACCTCCGACCAGTCCAGCAGGCCGTCGACCCCCATCCGCTCGATCAGTTTGTCGAGGTTATCCCCCTCGATCAGTTCCATCGCCGAGTAACAGAGCCCCCCCGACTTGCCGGCGGCGTACAGCTCGACAATGTGCGGATCCCGCACGTTCAACATCGTCTTCATCGCCCGCACAAACCGCTCCTGCTGTTGCGGGTCCTGGATGAACTGCGGAAGCATCACTTTCAGCGCGGCAGGTCGATCTTTCTTGATCTCGTGCGCCTGGAACACGATACTCTCGGATCCCTTGGCCAACAGCGAATCGACCTGGAAACCACCAAACTCGGTGCCGATCAGATTGGCAATGTTTCGCCGGCCCGCTGGCGCAGCAGCGGCCAACCCGTGAATCGCCAGGAACGTATCCCCGGCGCGGATCGTGTCGCCCACCTTGACCCGGGCCGTGGTGACCGGTGACCCGTTGAGGAGCGTGCCGGAAGCCGAGTTCTGATCCTGGATCACGATCTCGCCATCCTGGTGATTGATCCTGAAATGGGCCCGCGACATGGCTGGATCCTTGATCTGGGTGTCGCTCGCATCGCCGCGACCGACCAACAGCGATGCCCCGGGTGGAATCTCAAAGGTCCGGTCCTTGTCCGTCCCCTGCACCACTTTCAATCGAATCGTTTCACTCATCTCGGAAACACCTGGCGGTCGACTGGCTGTTAAATGAATTACAGAACCATCAGAATCCCACACACATGAGCCAGATTCAAGGCGTAAGGTCGACGGAAACCTCAGGTACCTCAGGTTTGAAACAGTGTGGCGTTAAAAAAAACTGACACCCGAGAATTCAGTCCACAGGTCCCTCAAGTCGACGATGGTCAACTTGAGATTTACGGTTGGTCGTGTTTCCGCTCCCTTGCGGCACCGGCCTGCAAGCCGCTCGGCTGGATTGTCCGATCGCGGTCACCGCCGCACTGCGTCGGTTTAGCTCTGGACCAACGAACGGGGAGCCTCCGGCAAACGGGGAGCCTCCGGCAGAGGCGGATCGGCCCGCGAATAAGGTAGCGCCGAATCACACGGTAGCGCCCAATCACACGGTAGCGCTCAAGAGCCAGGTAGCGCCCAAACGCATTGCCTTCTTCAGCCGCGAGTCGGCCTCTTGATCACGTGGCGATTCACCCAGGGGCCAAAGGTCGGCCGAGGCAGAGTGTCTCCCCTCTGACAGGTCCACCAACCTTCACCAAACGACAGGAAGGGGCTTTCTCCAAGGGGACAAAAATGAGGGTGGAACGGTTAATTTTCAAACAAAAAACCTTTAACACAGCAGGAATCGTAGTTATTCTGGTCAGCAACCTGCTCATTGTGAACATTCATACAACTTGGAGAAACACCGATGCGAAACCTGCCATTATTGATCGTCTGTCTTCTTATGCTTGCGCCCTCGGCAAGCTTCGGGCAACAGATCGAGGCCACGGAAGGACCTGGAAAGTACGCTAACTACGGAGAGATACTGATCACCACCTCGGGCTGGTACAACGGCGTTGAAAGATTTTCCAACTACTATGACTCGACAACCAACAAGACGGGGAAGGTTTCGATCAACAGTGGAGGCGTTCTGAGGAATCGGGAATTGACCTCCAGCGGAGCCGATGTCCGATTTGAAAATCGCGCCCAATTCTTTGTAACGGACTCCGGCGGAGCGGGAGTATTTAACAACGATGGTTTCTTCCTAAATTCCGGCAACGCTGGCTTTTTCCAAAACAACGGCGGCACGGTTAATAATTCAATCACGGGGACCATCCAAAATTTAGCCGGGCTGGCCAATAGTACGCAGGGACTTAGCAACAAGAGTGGAAAATTCGTCAATCAAGGTACGGTTATTAACGGATTGAACGGAGAAGTTGTTTCTCCCGATGCCCTTTTCAACAACCTCAGCGCCGGTGAATTTGACAACCAGAAAATCTTCGACAACTATGCCGTAGCCAACAATCATGGTCAATTTAACAATCAGCTGGATGGTGTCTTGACGAATTACTCCCCGGGCACATTTACGAACATGGCCGGCGCGCGTATTCGGAATGAGGGCTCGTTGGTCAACGATGGTACTTTTGTAAATAACGGTGTGATTAATAATAACAACGCTTCGGGCACCTTGGTCGGAAGAATCACGAATAACGGTACTTGGAAAGGTACGAGCACCGTCACCGGTAATATGACGGACAGCGGCACGATGGCAGTCGGGAACTCTGTGGGCTCTCATGTGATCGACGGCGACTATTTCAAAGTGGGTGGCAGCAAGCACGTAGAACTGGCCGGCCTGTTTGACGGCGGTGGCGATCAATCACTGACCGAATACGACTGGCTGGAAGTGACGGGTGACGTGGAGCTGGCGGGCACACTCGATGTAGAGTTGATGGCAGGTTTCGAACTGCATCGGGGCTATTCTTTCACGACCCTTCGCGTGGGCGGCACCCTGACTGGTCAATTCGACGGATTGGGAGAAGGTGACGTGGTCGGTAACTTTGGAGGACAGGACCTGTTCATCAGCTACGTTGCTGGTGATGGGAACGACATCGGCCTCTTTACCAACGCCGTACCCGAACCGAACACCGCGCTGGTCTGGTCATTACTGGCCGGTCTCGGCCTGACTGTTCGCCGGCGACGCTAGTCGTTTTAACGAATCGAATGGACCACGGCCCACGGCCGTGGTTTTTTTTTGCGCCATCCCAAGACGGACAAATCGAAGTTTTCCGTCCGCTGAAAGCCATCTATTCCCGCCAGCTGCGTGAAGATTAAACTGGAAAGCCTCCGAACGATTTGAATCCACGAATCCGATTAACGAGTCGAACTGATGGCAATTACCAAACAAGAAGTGGTGGACTTGGTCAATCGGTTCCACGACCTAACCTGCATCAAAAAAGGGACGGGGGAGGAACAGGCAAAATTTTTCCTGCACCCGGAGCCCCGAATCTTTATCCTGCACGGCGAAGATATCTCGCTGCAGCAGAATTACGAGATCCACCAACGCCTGGTGGATGAGCAGCACGTGCCGAGTGATTCATGGGAGATCACCCAGCTGTCGGATAATCCGGAGCGAGCCCGCGCCGTCGGGGCCGTTTACTGGCAGGGGCGGCCGATCGATTCACCAGACGATCAGCTGATCAAGGCGATAGTGGGAGAGGATTGGGTGGTCCAGCGCGATAGCGCTGATGAACTGAAAATTAGCCTGTATATCAACTCGTACCACCATTTCCTGCCCGATTCCGCGTCCATTGAATTAAATTAATGATCGGCGATACCGATTACCTTCCTACCAGACCCTGCACAAGGAACTGACCGATGAACCTCTTGAAATCAACCATCTTGGCCGCACTGCTATTGGGACTCGCCGGGGGTGAAACGTGCCCGGGGCAATCCACCGGAAAACACATCTTCATCCTGTCCGGTCAATCGAACATGCAGGGTCACCGGCCCGATGAAGCGTTTACCCCTGCCGTCAAACAAGCCTTCGGCGAGGAGAACGTGATCGTGGTGCAGGACGCGATGGGAGGGCAGCCGATTCACCGGTGGTACAAAGACTGGAAAGCACCCCAAGGCGAGACGCCGTCCGAAATTGGTGACCTGTACGACCGATTGATGAAGAAGGTCCGACCGGCGATCAAAGACCAGCAACTCGCCTCGGTCACCTTTCTTTGGATGCAGGGGGAGAGGGATGCACGCATGCAATGGGGTGAGGTTTACGGAGACAGCCTGGTCGGTCTGCACCGGCAACTAAGTCGGGATCTGGAACGGAATGATGTCAATTTCGTGATCGGTCGCTTGAGCGACTTTGACATGCAGAACAAACGGTACAAACATTGGACACTCGTCCGTGAAGCGCAGGTCGCCACAGCCAAGGAGAATCCGCGCTTCGACTGGGTTGATACCGACGACCTGAACGATGGAACGAATCGGAAAGGGAAAACGATCCAAGACGATTTGCACTATTCCGCCGAAGGTTACAAGCGACTCGGTAAACGGTTTGCCGAGAAGTCGATCGGCCTGATCCGTCGGCACTCGGCCAAGTGACGACCCGGCGGGCAACGGGTTGGGACACCGCACTGGGTGAACGAGCCGCAGAACGCCGCTCATAATGCGTTCACCCGGCAAACTTTGCCAGGGTCTCGGCAATTTTCCGATTTTCCCGGGGAGCAGCCGATGGAACTGCTGTATTCGCGGATGCGGGTTGCTTAAGATGTTGGATCTCTGACACACCCCACACACACCCAAACGAGTCACCCCATGAACCCCACTCAAAATTCCCCGGTCACGATGGTTCGCCTGGCGATCATGATGTTTCTCCAGTTCTTTGTCTGGGGTGCGTTTTTTGTCACCCTCGGTGGCTACCTGGGCGTCATCTTTGCGGAGTATGCCGAAAAAGGTGAATTGAACACGATCATCGGTGACGTTTACGCCACCCAACCTTGGGCCGCTTTGTTCGCCCCGTTAATTGTTGGCTTCGTGGCAGACCGACTGTTCAACAAGGAAATCGTCAATGGAGTATTGCAGATCCTCGGTGGTGTCGTGCTCTGGTATTCGGCATCTATCACCGAATCACCCAGCCAGTTTTTCTGGGTGATGTTGGTCTACTTCCTGCTCTACATGCCGACCTTGGCACTGGTCAACGCGATCACGTTCCAGAATGTCGCTTCCGTGGAAAGAGACTTTCCGAAGCTCCGTTTGTGGGGAACGATCGGCTGGATTGTGGCCGGTTTGGTCGTCGCCCAATCGTTTTTCGGAATCTTTTCCATGCCCGTTCTTCCGGGGGTAGAAGATGCGGGTAAGACGAGCTTGCCGCTCAAACTGGCTGCCGCGGTCAGCATCCTGTATGGCCTGTACAGTTTCACTCTACCAGCCTCTCCGCCGCAAGGAAAAGACAAGCCGCTGGACATTATCAACATGCTCGGGCTCGATTCCTTGCAGTTGTTCCGCAGTGGCTCTTACACCATCTTTGCCATCTGTTCCTTCCTGATCTGCATCCCCCTGGCCTTTTATTACGCCCGCACCTACGAATTCGCCAGCAACATGGCATTTGGCTCGCAAACCGCGGGTGTCATGGCGCTCGGCCAGGTGAGCGAGATCTTCTTTATGGCGTTGGTCCCTTTCTTCCTGGTACGACTCGGTGTCAAAAAGATGCTGCTGATCGGTATGGTTGCCTGGGCATTGCGTTACGCGCTGTTCGGGTTGATGCCAACCGTTGAGGCCGCCGTTTTGATCGGAATCATCCTGCACGGTATCTGTTACGACTTCTTCTTTGTTACGGGGCAACTCTACACGGATAAGGTAGCGCCGCGAGAAATGAGAACCAGCGCCCAAGCACTGCTCGGCCTCTTAACCTACGGAGCGGGGATGCTTGTCGGTAACTTGATCCTCGGTCGCTGGGGCGACATGATTGAACTGGACCCCACGACAAAAGAGGGTTGGACCGCCGGCGCCTTCGAATTCTGGTTGCTGCCAGCCGGTCTGGCTGCCGGGGTGACGATCGTGTTTGCCCTGGCCTTCTGGGACCGCACCCCCATGGGCGAATCATCCGATGCCCCAGCCAATGACGAAGCTTCGCCGGTTTACGACAACTAGTCGAGTCGATGCGCAGATCGCCGGCTAGGGAATCGTGTGCCAAAGCACACCCTGTCGCCTTGCCCTCTCGGCTTGGGAGGGCAAGAAAGGGAAAGAGTGGCAGAGACCGGCTATTGGCCATCGCCTCCAACATCCCCCTCGTCCCCACTGCCCAGCAGCGGTAAGAGGCGCATAACATCCTTGAACGGGATGCTCTTGAGATAGCTGCGCCGCCCTTTCTTGAAGAACATCGTGGTCTGACCATCGGAAGACGCCAGGACATGGAAACACTCCCACCGTTCCTTGCCCAGATCATTCAGCGCCTGCTCCGTCTCGGCCGTCGGCTGATTCAGGTCGAGGACCACCACCTTGTAGTGCCAGGCGCCCATATTCTGGATATCCTCGGCCAACCATTCATGGGTCGAGCCAGCCGTCGTCATCCCCTGCTCTTTCAGGTACTGGAACGTTTCGGTCGCCCACTCACCCGTGCTGTCCGCCGCCTGGGAGGTCGACTCGGAGACATCCTGCATCCGTGCGGACAACCACTCGCTGGCCACTTCCGCCTGGGACGATCCTGATTCCTTCGCCTGGTCAATGATCTTGGCAGCCCGGGCCAGGATCGAGGCATCGTCGGCATCCGCCTTGTCGTTGGCATCCGGTTCCTGCGTGACTTCTGCCGGCGCTGTACCAGGGGCGGGCATGTCGGAAGAGTCGCATCCGGCTAGGAAAAAGCAACCGGTCACGACCGGGACCCAAAGGAAATTCCAGTTCATCAAGTCTCTCCTTCAAACAGGTTTTCTGAATCGAAACAGCAAATAGATAACGAGCCCTGCGCAAAGGGCCAGGAACAGGCCGATCATCAGCCACAGGCTGGTCCCCGAATCGGCCACCTTGCCCCGCGCGTATTGGACACAAACGTGGCAGATCCCCATTACCAACCACAACTCGGCGGTGGCCATCAGCAACAGCATACCGGAGATCCAGCTGAGAGTCTCCGGCCGTCGCTCGCCCGTCAACCAATATTCCCGATGGGGCAGGTTAATCAGTGAAACGGGCAGGTAGCGGACACCGACAGCCAAACCGACAAATACCACCAGGCAGCCGAATTGAATCGCCAGGTACGTCCAGACAAATTCGGTCGATGAAACGACATTGTCGGGAACCATGTTTTGGTCAAAGTGCAGCGGTATTTCAGCCGGCAACCGGGGCCACCACCAGAGCACCAGAACCGCAGCCGAAACGATCGAGACGATCAGGAAGGCAATGTTTGCTTTGAGCCAAATCATGGGCGAATCACCGGTTTCAAGCGGAACGGTCATGAACCATTAACAGACCAGATGCCATTCGGTAGGTCCATCACGATCTTGGCAAAAAAGCTGGATGTCGACGCAAAAAACGTCCGCCCATTCAGGGCCATAGCAACCCGGTTTCAGGAGAGCTGCAAGATACGGCGAATCACGATTTCAGGTTATACAGAACGTCGTCAACACTCTGCTTAGCATCGCCAAAGAGCATGTCCGTGTTCTCTTTGTAGAACAGCGGGTTGTCGACCCCGGAATACCCCGTTCCCATCGATCGCTTCAAGACGATAACATTCTTGGCCTTCCAGCACTCGAGCACCGGCATTCCGTAAATCGGGCTGGCCGGATCATCGAGCGCGCCCGGGTTCACGATATCATTGGCCCCAATCACGAGCACCACATCGGTCTCCGGGAAATCGTCATTGATCTCATCCATCTCCAAGACGATGTCGTACGGCACCCTTGCTTCGGCCAGCAGGACATTCATATGACCTGGCAGTCGACCGGCGACCGGGTGAATCGCGAAACGGGTACGGCAACCGCGCTCCTTCAGTAGCTCGGTGATTTCCAGGATCGGGTGCTGGGCCTGAGCTACTGCCATTCCATAACCGGGGATAACAATCACCTCTCGGGCATCCCGCAAGAGGTCGGCCGCCTCGGCCGCGTCGATTGACGTGTACGTCAACTCTTCTCCATCACTACGGCCCGACGCAGTCGGGGTCCCTGTTCCAAACCCACCAGCAATCACGCTGATAAAGGAACGGTTCATGGCATGGCACATGATGTAGCTCAGAATGGCTCCACTACTACCGACCAACGCACCCGTAACGATCAACAGGTCGTTGGGCAACATGAAGCCGGTCGCTGCTGCCGCCCAGCCTGAATAGCTGTTTAACATCGAGACGACCACCGGCATATCGGCACCGCCGATCGCCATCACCATGTGAACGCCAAAGACAAACGAAATGACCATCACCATCAGCAACGGGATCATCCCAATAAAGATCGAATCGGTCTGGACGAACCAGGCGGAAAGGCCAACGCAGGCCAGCAGCATCAGGAGGTTGAGAAAATGTCTGGCCGGCAACATCAACGGCTTGCTGTCGACTCGCCCATCAAGCTTGCCCCAGGCGATGACCGAACCGGTGAAGGTCAAACCGCCGATAAATACGCCCAGGACGATCTCGATTTTCTGGATCAGGTCGTGGTGGACTTCTGGCCCCGCGTCGCCAGGGACCAAGTGGCCCACCGGCCATAGGTAAACGCTCAGTCCAACCAACACGGCCGCCAAGCCAACAAAACTATGCAGGATCGCGACCAGTTGCGGCATGGCCGTCATTTCCACACGCTTCGCCAGAACGGCGCCCACGAGGCCCCCTATTCCGATAGCCAGGATCAAGAGGACCGCGACGGCTGCCGTGATGGCCTCGATTTGGAACAGGGCCGCGATGATGGCAAGCGACATGCCGATAATGCCGAGTACGTTTCCGCGCCGCGCGGTCTCATGCTGGCTCAGTCCGCCCAAACTCAAAATAAAACAGATGCCGGCAATCAACCAAGCAACCAGAGGAATGCCCCACTGTTCCTTCGCAACAACTTGCTCGGCAGCCGATTCGTGTTCGAGTGCTCCACTCCCCACGTCGACCGCGTCCGGGTTGGTCTGCTGCGGGTCATCCCAGAGAGAAAAACCCGCACCCTCCCCGTAAGAAGCGACGCAAAAGGTGGTGCAAAAAACAACCAACAGCATTAAGGCGGCTCGATTCCAGGCCATCATATTTTTCTAATCCTGTTTCCTGAACATTCCCAACATACGGTGGGTAACCAGAAAGCCGCCCGCCACATTGATCATGGCAATCAACACGGCCAAACCTGCCAATAACGTTGCGGTGACTGAGGAAAACGTCGATTCGGTGGACCCGGCCATTTGCAGCATGCCACCGATGATGATGATTCCGCTGATCGCGTTGGTGACACTCATCAAAGGGGTGTGCAATGCGGGGGTCACGTTCCAAACGACTTGCCAACCGATAAAACAGGCCAGCACGAAGACAGTGAAGTGTTGAATGAAATCGGAGGGGGCATATTGACCAATCAGGTACAACAACGCAAGCGCCAGGAGCATTGCAACCCATGTGCCGATCCCGGTTCCCTTGCGGGCCGGCTCGGCTGCAGGTTCGACCGGCGGCGCTGCCGCCGGTGCCGGAGCGGGCGAGGGATTCTCGATCTCCGGGGGCGGCCAGGTCGTGTCGCCCTGGTAAGTCACCAAACTACCTCGGACCACCACGTCCTCCATGTCGACGACCAGTTGGCCATCTTTTTCGGGCGTCATGTCGGTCAACAGGTTCACGATATTGTTGGCATAAAGCGAACTCGATTGGGTGGGTAGACGACTCGGTAAGTCGGTATAACCAATAATCGTGACGCCGTGACGAACCACTTTTTCATTGGGAACCGTCAATTCGCAGTTCCCCCCCTGCTCGGCCGCCAAGTCGACAATCACACTTCCGGGTCCCATACTTTCAACCATTTGGGCCGTGATCAGTTTCGGCGCCGGTTTCCCCGGAATCAGGGCAGTCGTGACAATGATATCAACTTCTTTACACTGGTCGGCAAACAGTGCCATCTCCGCTGCGATGAACTCGTCGCTCATCGTTTTGGCGTATCCGCCCTCCCCTTCACCGGACTCTTCAAATTCCAGTTCCAGAAAGTCGGCTCCCATGCTCTTGACTTGATCTTTAACCGCGAGACGGGTGTCAAAGGCGCGAACAATGGCTCCCAACCCCTTGGCCGTTCCGATCGCCGCCAAACCGGCAACCCCCGCGCCAATAACCATCACCTTGGCGGGTGGAACTTTACCAGCCGCTGTAATCTGCCCGGTGAAAAAACTGCCAAACTCATTGGCCGCTTCGACCACGGCACGGTAACCGGCGATATTAGCCATCGAGCTGAGTGCATCCAGTTTTTGAGCTCGGCTGATGCGCGGCACACAATCCATCGCCAAGGTGGTAATATTCTTTTCGCGAAGACGCTCTACCAGTGACTCGCTTCGCGCGGGCCAAATGAAACTGACAAGGGCAGCCCCTTCTTTCATGAGGGAGATTTCCTCAGCCTCCGGCGCCAGGACCTTGATGATCAAGTCGCTCTGGCTCCATAAATGGTCTCGGTCCGCTACCAATTCAGCGCCCGCTTCAGCGTAGTACGCGTCCGGAAAATTGGCGGCACTGCCAGCCCCCGTTTGCACGTATACTTCGTAGCCCAAACCGATCAGTTTCTTGACGGAGGCAGGGGATGCCGCCACACGGCATTCGCCTTCAACACATTCCTGGGGGACACCGATAATCATGTACGTTTGATTCTTTTTGCAGGGATGAATGGGTGTGGTTGTGAGTTCCTCTTTCACGCGCTTGATCGTAATTGGGAGATCCTTTTGATACAAGCGGCCCAAATTGGATTCCCCTGAACAGTGGGAGGAAAGAGGGACGCTGGTAACCTGTACTGGACTAGCCAGGGACGCTCAATGATGGAAAGGGGCTAAAAAAAGAGGGACTGGGTGTGACGGCTCCCACAGGGAGTGGTCGCTTCGGCCTCGGTGCTGGTAGATTGTGGGGGATCCCCAGCAGGCGCTCGACCAGTTTCAAAAAAACGGCCGGCCCAACGGAGCCGCTTAAATGCATGGCAGGCCCGAACGGATGATTGCGGTGAATCACCCCGGGTGACTGGTTTTTTGAAAGGAACATCACGGCAGGCTGGAGGGACGACTGATTTTGCAGAACCTGCCCGACCAGCTCAGGTGCCAGGTAGCGATCCACCCGCACTTGGCAGAGCACCATGCCCAGGGGGAATTGGCTGGCGCACTGACGGGCCGAGGATAGGTCCCTCGCTCTGCAAACAGGGTACCCTCGACAATCGAGCAAACGTTGATGAGCGGTCCATTCCAACGGGTCCGGATCGATGATGAGAATGAGTCCGCGTAGGGATGAGTCCATGAAACGACTCCCGGGTGGAACGGGCAGGTCCTGGACCGTTCCCGCTAACCGAGGCGATAGAAATAGGGACAAACACTCTTTTTATCGACACGAGTCCCGGGGAAAGTCTTTTCATTTTGCCGCAACCAATGCAGGCCGGACTACTGCCATATTCCGAAACCGGGAAGGCCAAAACGGCGGGGCTTGGCATCACCTTTCCACTGAATTGCCTGACGCGAAATTGCCTGACGCGCGAACTGGGGGGGCCGCAACGTCTTTCCAGACAGGCTTTGCCACCCGGTCAGACGGACATGATCTCTGTTCGATACTTAATCCAGAAGATCAACAACGGAATCGTCATTGGCCAGGTACAGCAACTCGTTAACCCCAGGCCGATCAGCACGACGTGGTAGATCCATCCTCCCATGCCGCGCCGCCAGAACAAGCCAACACCGTAGACCACCGAAAGGAAAATCCCCATGAACGCGTAGACAGATCCCATGACGATCAACTCGGGCGCGCTTGTAGCGACACCGTCGAGATTAGCAAGTTCATTGCAGTACAAGACCATCCCACCCCCCAGCACCACAATCGCTAGGTACAGCAATAACATCAGGATCAGATAGACTTTTTGCCAGGCGATAACCCTTGCAGCGGAACGGGCTGCAGCTTCATCAAGCAGCGGTTTTGCCCCCGGCTGGTCAACCGATGGGGTCTGGTACGGATTTTGAGAATCGCTGTTCACGGCAGTACCAATCTTGATTCAAGGTAAAAGATCAGCCCGAATTCCCGTGCAGGATATCACACAGCTAAATTCCTCGAGCACCAAAATCTTTCCAAAACCCACCCGCTAGTCAAGCTTCTCGATTTCTCGCATCCACGCCGTTTGATTGCTGCGCGAATCCCGGTGCTTTCCCGGGATTCGTTCAATGGACGGCTTCGATCCGAAGGGCAGGTAATCGACAAACACGGCCGCCAGTAGTTTTTCAGCCGGATCAATTCCCAGCCGGGCGGCCATCTGCGGTTTTCGAAAAAAACCACCACTCGACCAATACGTTCCCAACCCAGCAGCCGTCAAAAGCAGCAGCAGATTCTGCACGGCTGCCGCTGACGCGGCCAGGTGTTCCTCGTTGACCTGCACCTGTTTCTCCGTCGCTTGTTTCGCGTCAAACTGGGGCAACCAGTTAACCAAAACCAAGGCACCGCAGGCGGCCAGCATCGCGGGCAGCTTGTTGGTCGGTTTGACATCTTCAAACCACTCTGGCATACGTCTCGAGAGATCTCGACAAGCGTCGGTATAGACAATATGAAAACGCCAAGGTTCGACCAGGCCTTCATGGTTTCGGGCATAGTGAAACGGAGCCCAACCAGAACGACGAACAGCATCCCGTACGATGGAGTGACAGCTGTCCGTCAAATCACCGGGCAATTCCAATGGCTGCCCCGGCTCGGCCAGCACCTTCCACGTCTGTCGCTGTTCAATGACCTCCGAAAGAACGCGGTAAGATTCGGAGAGTGAGGAGGGACGATCGTCTGCTTGCATCTGTTTTCCCGGTGATTGCAACCGGCCTCTTTTCAACGTCAATGGCCCTATCGATCCTGAAATCAGACTGATAGAATCGGGCCGGGTCAAATTCAAACGACACTTCTTATCCAACTTTTCGGAAAGACAACAAGAAGTACGTCATTCTATAAGGACAGAACGAATGTACCAGCTACCCCTCAAACGGCTGCTGATTGGGCTGACCGCTTTTGGCTTTCTGCCGCTATCCTCTTTCATTACGGGCACCAACATGCAGGCGCAAGAAACCAAGAAAGTCACCGAGATCGAGGGCATTACCGAGTATCAACTGGACAACGGAGTCCAAGTCCTTCTGTTCCCCGACGATTCCAAGCCTGAATTTACGGTCAACATGACGGTCCTGGTCGGCTCCCGTCATGAGGGCTACGGCGAAACAGGCATGGCCCACCTGCTGGAGCACATGCTGTTCAAAGGGACGGAGACCCACCCGGATATCCCCAAGCTCCTCAAGGATCGAGGCGTTCTCAACATGAATGGGACAACATGGTTTGACCGAACGAATTATTACGAGACCCTACCCGCATCGAATGAGAATCTTGAATTCGCCATCCGGATGGAAGCGGACCGGCTGATCAACAGCTTGATCAAGGGGGAGGATTTGGCATCAGAGATGACCGTCGTTCGGAACGAATTCGAGATGGGGGAAAATAGCCCGCTGCGAATCCTCATGCAGCGCATCATGTCCAGCGCTTTCGAGTGGCACAATTACGGAAAATCAACGATTGGAAACCGGAGTGATATTGAGCGGGTCCCTGTTGACAACCTGCGCGAATTCTATCGAAAATTTTATCAACCGGACAATATTATGGTCGTCGTGGCGGGTAAGTTTGACGAGAAAAAGGCATTGCAATACCTCGCAAAGTACTTTGGTAGCCTGGAAGTTCCACAACGGGAACTACCCAATACGTATACCGAAGAACCCGCACAGGATGGAGAAAGGACCGTCCTCCTGAGACGAACCGGCGACACGCAGATGGTTGGGGTCGGCTATCACATCCCGCCCGCCTCGGACCCGGACTTTGCCGCGATCCAGGTTCTGACCACCATTCTGGGCATGGAACCTTCGGGCCCACTTTACAAGGCATTGGTAGAAACCAAACTCGCCTCGTCGGTCAGCACGATGGATATCGCAGGGCATGACCCGGGGATGGTACTCGCCTTTTCCGAGGTTCCCCTCGATGGAGACCTTGAGAAAGTCCGCACGATCCTGTTGGAAAAAATGGAA
>JAYZCF010000103.1:0-6424 GCA_036338455.1 Planctomycetota bacterium | reverse complement strand
AACGGTCGGTCAGATTTGGGCCATCGCCACACTCTGCTGTTTCGTGCCGATCGTGAGTTATATCGCCCTTCTGTCCGCTCTGGTCTGCCTGATCCTCTTTACGATCAAGCTGTGGGAACTCGCTGCCAAGATCGAAGGGCCGACGCCCAACATGGAAGAAAAGACCACCTTGCCCAAGCTGGCTCGCTGAAACCTGGCTCGCGATCCTTCCCCGCTCCGTCCCCGCTCCTTCCCCGCTCCTTCCCAGTAGGAAGATATGCAAAAAATAGAGGCGGAACCGCCGGCGAAGCGTTCCATAATTCGAGCCCTGAAAAACCGACATTAGTTGTTTCGCGATTTTGCACTGCCCGATTGATTTCCATTATACTCGACAGCGATGCAAACCGGGCGATCACCGAAAACAGGAGAACGCCGAAATAGCCTACTGCACGACCGGGAGCGCGATACCGATGAATCTCCAGACCTGCTTCCTGCTGATCGTTCTCTGTATCTGCCCTGACCGTTTCAGTGGCCATGGGTTGCTGGCACAGGAACCGAATCCCCCCAACCCGTCACTGCCCCAGATCGGGGGGATCAAAGTCACGGTTATCCTCGAAAGACTCGGCGCGCAAATGGAAACGGGCGCTTCATCCCAGCAGTTGGCCGACTACGCTTGGCACTTTCAAAGGCTGGATCAGGATCAGGATGGGCAACATTCACCGAAGGAATACATCGAAAACGGTCACTACATGACACCCCAGGCCCGGCAAGGAATTTTTCGCGCCGCCGACGGGGACGGTAATGGTTTGGTGACAGAAGCCGAATACGTCCTGAACCGAGTGATCACGGACGAAGCGAAAGCGATTATGCAACCGATGGATCGGGACCGGGATGGAACCATCGAGCCGAGTGAATTTATCGACGGGGGATCCTTACCGCCCGCCACCGCGGTACTCGTCTTCGAGGCCTTCGATACAAATCAGGACCGCCGTCTGTCGGTACCGGAATACTTGCGGGTTTGGGGCCAGTGGGCCAGGGCAGGCCGACCGCCCGCAGCGAAGCGGATTTCACAGCGGATATCGGCTATCTCGGAAGACCCCCTGCTCCGATGGCTGAAAAACTTCGACACTAACCAGAACGGGAAGCTCGAGGAGCGAGAATGGCAGGACTGGCTGCGCCGCGCTGACCAGGATGGTGACGGAAAATTAAACCGTTCCGAACTCAAGCCGCCAGCACCAAACCGACCCGATCGCACGCCGGATGGGAAAGCCGACACCGAAAAAGGTTAACCATGAAGGTCGCAGTCAAAGCGTGCAGCGCGATCAATGAATCATCACGAGTCCCTCATGAAGTTGAAGGACCTGAGATGATCCGATATGTCCGGAAGAGTATCTGCCGACGGATGAGCCAATTTGGGTGCGCTCTGTTGATCGTCATGAGTGGGTGTGAAGCGGACGATCGTGAAACGTTGGTCGAGAGCCAAGTTTTGCAACAGGAACTTCTTCAGTTACACCTCGATTCTTTGCCAGGCGATCGTCCACCTTCCCCCACGGCCTTAAGCGATGCGAAGCGTCGGGTCGATCAAGAGATCCAACAATTACGAGAGACAGCACCCGAATTCCTCTGCCTGTCCTCCTCCTCCGAACGAAATTTAAAGCTGGGCCGGTCCGCACCGGAGGTCAAGGAAAGGATTTTGGGCGCACGCGGGTTCCTCGAAGAATACCAGATTGCTTTGCCGGGCATCGTGCAACAACTTTTGGTCGACCATGATACGGGCAAGAACGGACCGGTCCGAACCGAATTGCTGGCGCCACTGCTGGAGGTGTTGCAACAGCAGGCGACCGAGGCCCTGTCGCCCGGCCAATGATTGATGGTTTTCCGAAATGCCCAGGAAATCTGAAAACCGCTTACCGGCGTTGAACGCGATTCGGCTGGATAGACCTTACCGCCCCGACCCCTTTTCACCCGGCTGCTGAACCAGCAACAGGACACAGGGTAAATCGCCAACGGCCCCCGACCGATGGCCCTGCCGTCCATCAGGGCCCCTACTACCTTGATCTTCCCCCAAGCTGAGCTCTCCCGGCCCCATTTCGACTCGCGTCCCATCGAGCGTCTCCACGAACCACCGCCCCTTCAGACAGATCGCCCACTGGGGGAGTGGATTCTCATGCCAGTCATACTCAACACCCGGCTGTAAGACGATGACCTGCTGGGACCGCACGTTCTGCCAAACCGGGCTGGCCAGAATTTCGGCGATCCCATGCCATTTGTGGCGGGTCACCGAGGCGACGATCGTCCTTTCGGTCTGCCTTGTCAGACCTGTTTCATCCACCCATACGTGCCAATAGGGATGTTCATACGTTTCCATCGATCCTGCTCTTCATTCAGAAATACTCTCAATCCGACGGGATGAAGTTCCATGTCTAAGGTCGCGGTGCCCGTTGGTGGGCGTCGATTTCTCGTTTTAAACGCGCGACCACTTCCGGCCGCTGGGCCGAAAGATCGTGACGTTCGTGCGGGTCGTCTTTCAAGTGATACAAGTGAACGGGCGTCGTGTCCCAAACGTGCAAGGCGCGGTAACCGGTCGTATCACGACCGTCGTACCTCACGATCAGTTTCCAGTCGCCCTCGACGCACCAGCGATATTGCAGTGTATCACCGGGATCGCCCGGCGTCATATTATGAATCGAGTAGCAGCCCCCGATCACCCTCGTTCGGGCCGCGCGAGCTGCTTCCTCCAGCAGGTTGATCCCGGGCAAACCAGCCGGCGGCTTTAGCCCAGCCGCCGCCGCAATAGTCGGGAAGAGATCGATGGACTGGGCGAGATGCGGGTCGCGACCAGGCGCGATATGGCCGGGCCAGGAGAGGAGGATCGGCGTTCGAATCCCTTTCTCGTAGGGAGAGCCCTTGGAGCGTTGAGCGAACCCTTTCCAAAGTTTCTGGTTTGGGTCATCTTCATTGGTACTACGCGCCGCCCAACCGTTATCACACAGGTAAATGACCAACGTATTTTCTCGCAATTCTTTTTCGTCGAGATAATCGAGCAGCTCCCCACACGTTTCGTCCGACCACTGACACATCGCGTAATACTTGGCCAGATCGTCGGCCCGCCCGGGCTGTTGGTATTTCTCCAACAAACGTGCCGGAGGGTTATGGGGCGTGTGGGGCAAAAAGGGCGCATACCAGATAAGGAAAGGTTTCTCTTGTACTACGGCGTTATCAATAAACTGTTTGATCGGCTGCATCGTCTGCCGCCCGATTTTCAGACCGGCATCCCCGTGCCGACCGCCGCGGGCCGGGTCACCATGCGTCATGCCATCGGTAAAACCACCATCATGCCACGAACCTTCCCACCATTTACCCGATTGGTGGGCCAAGTAGCCGTTTTCCGTCAGCAGCCGAATGAGACTCGGCAAACGGTGGAACGCTTCCTGAACAGGTTTGTCCAATGCCGCGCGATGATTCCGGCCATCGACATCGTTCCCGGTAATTCCATGTTGAGACGGGTAGAGTCCCGTCACGATCGAAGCCAACGAAGGCCGGCAGAGTGGCGCAGCGACGTAACCGCGTTCAAAAAGCATACTCTGACGCGCTAACTCATCGAGGCAAGGCGTCTGGATTTCGTCATGACCCATGAAGCCGTAATCGTTCCAGGCCTGGTCGTCACTCAACAGGATCACAATGTTGGGAGGGCGTTCAACCGCGGCAAGGACCGTGACCAGGGAAAAGAACACCAGGGACTTCATCCCCCACATGATTGCCAATCGATACCCGGCTAAATTCATTGAACCGTTCACCCCGTCCCAACCCTCGGACTTATTTAAAACCGCGTCCCGCCAGACGACAGGATCACGGGTCAACCATCACCGCCGACCATCGACCGCAACTTTCGCAACGTTTCCCGGTCCATCCCATGCTCACGAATCCAATATTCGAATCCCTCCCGCGTGGCCGGGTCCTTCAGCCGATCGAGCAGTTGACGAACCTCGGGAGTTATCTTGCCGTCGCCTTGCTGCTTGCCACCTGACCACTTTCCTTCGTCCCACTCCTTTTCTTTCCCATCCGTTCGACCGGCCAATTTCCGCCCACGGTCGGGTCGATTGAAATGAGCGCGGTACGGGTAGTCCGCACCGACCACCTGGCGGTCAAGGCCCCGCGCCGGGGGGACAATCCATTTGGCACCTGGCACATCTTCCGGCCCTTGCCGCCATGCGGCGAGCAAACTCTCCAGATCCTCCGACAAGCTCCCCGGATCGTGGGGAGGCATATGATCGTTCGGGTCCCAGCCGTTCTCCATGAACATCAACATCGTGTTCATCCCGACCCGATGACATTCGAAACAGGCATTGCCCTCGATATCGATCGTCCGCATGTCCCAATTCTCTCCGCCGATCACGTAGTACGGAGCTTCGGCGCCGAGCGCGGGGACGACCGACTCTTCGGTACCTGGTATTTTGGCGGCATTGATAAAGTCGTTGGTAATAAAGGGATCATTCTGATGACATTCCACGCACTGAATATTTCTCGAACTGGGCGTGACAAAGGCCCGGTTGAATTCTGCCGGATCGTCGATCCAGGGCATCGTTCCCTGCATCTTCCACGTCTTCGGTTCGAGCGTCACCCACGGGCCGATCTGATCGCAACTTTCGAAAAACGCTGTCGCACCTGTCTTCCGGTTGTAACCGATCATTTGTACCGAGCCGATCACTTTGTCCGCTTGGTAGCTCGAGTTGCGCGCAAAACTGATCCAAAACACATCGGGCAGAGGTTTTCCATCGGCCGTCCGCCCAGGGTGACGCTGCAGCATTGAACCGGAGACGGACGCCTTGCCCAGGAAACTTGGGTTGTCGCACTTGCGTCCCAAGTTGCCATATTTTTGAACGCCGTCGACGTAGAGCGGGATCTCGATCGCCTCATCCAATACGATCCGGGGTGGCACACCCAGTTCAGCCTCGCACATGCGGGCATATTCGATCGCCGTGGCCGGCATACTGCGTGGCCCCTGAACCTTCCCGTCGTCCCGGTCCTCCAGTATCTCACCAGGTTTCGGGTCGGTAATGGCAGATCGGCCGGCCGGTCCATCGGAGTCGGCCAAGCCCAAGCAGAGACCCAATAATAGGCCAGGGGTCAGCAGTGTTGCCAGTTGTTGGGTCCGTCTTCGGTTCATTCAGTTTTCCTGCGAAACTCAGGGGAGGTAGTGGGCGCGTTTCATCTTAAATCATCTTAGTGGAAGTCGCCCCGGTCGCCTATCAACGGCAGGAATCCGTTCTTTCGTTGGAATTCAACCGGGGAGGAACGCTGCCCGGCGCCCGTTCGCCAGACGTTTTTCTGCTCATCACGAAAAACCGGCCGGATTTACTCGCATTCTCTTTCCATCTATTTACCATAGAGAAAAACGGCATCGTCCTTGGCGATGTGCTACAGCAACCCCGATCCGACCCGCCCGAGACACACCATGCAACGCTCCGTCGCCCTTAGCCTCTCTTTGTCCGCCCTGTTCGCGATGCTGATTTCCTCCGCGCAGGCTCAGAACCAGACCGACACGTTCAGCCCTGTGACACGATGGGACCGCGATTACAAAATCCAGGTCAAGCCATATGCCATGCCGACAGCCGGCACACCGGGACTGCAGTCCTTTGCCTCCGGGCAGGTGGGCAACGAGTGGGTCGTCCTGGCCGGCAAAACAGGTGGCATGCACTCCTTTGAAACGGGCAACCGCTCCGCCTGGGTCATCGACCCGGTCAGCAAACAGGTCTGGCACCGCGACCTGGAAGACCCACTCAGTGGGCTCAGTCAGCAAGCGGTCAACAGCCTCTCGGGCAGCAACACGCAATCGTACCAACGGGACAACACCCTGTTCATCACAGGCGGTTACGTCTACGAAGTCGACCCTGACAATTTCACCACCTACAACAACTTGACCGCGGTCGATCTGCCCGACTTGATCGACTGGGTCAAAACACCGGGCACCCAGATGGCCGGCAATACGATCCTCCAGACCACGGGCGAAACGAGTTCCAGCGGCGCCTACGACGGGGGACTTTTCCAGGTCACCGGTGGCGGCATGTTCGAAGTGAACGGCCAAACGCAACTCGTATTTGGCCAGAGATTTGAAGGCGCCTACGATGGGAGCGGTGGTTATCAAAAATACACTTCGCAGATCCGGACCTTCGAGATCGACTACGATCATGATTCGGCCACGCTCTCTTATTCCAACCCGGAGATTCACCCGGCCGGCGGAGACCCGACGCAGTTTCGTCGCCGCGACCTGAACACGTTCCAGGTCCTCTCCAAAGATGCGGCCGGTGACGACCGACTGAGTGGTGTCGCCCTCTCCGGCGTCTTCACCCAAGACGGAGGGATCTGGACCGTGCCGGTCGAAATCAGCGAAGATGGCATCCCGACCATGAAAGATCCCAGCAGTGACCCGGATGTCTTTAAACAG
>JAYZCF010000102.1:0-13273 GCA_036338455.1 Planctomycetota bacterium | reverse complement strand
CCCGAGGGCGCTGGTCGACGACGATACGAACAGGTGAACCGGGTGGACCCTACGAATTACTGATCGCTTCGGAATCGAATGACACTCGGGTACTGGTATCTGATGTCATGATTGGCGAGGTTTGGGTTTGTAGCGGCCAGTCCAATATGGCTTGGCCCAATAAGAAAGCTTTGAACCCCGAACTTGACCTCGAGGACTCAAAAAACTACCCAAATATTCGTTTTTTCAACGTAGCCAACAGCGCCATCACGGAGCCGCAATCAGAGTTTGCCAAAGTCGCCCCGTGGGTACCGTGCTCTCCCGAAACGATGCAGGGGTTTTCTGCCACTGCGTACCAGTTCGCGAAGCAACTTAATAAGGAACTGAAAATTCCTATCGGCCTGATCAACAGTTCGTGGGGAGGGACTCGGTGCGAGGCATGGACACCGGAAGCAGCTTTGCAAGCAGATGAGCGTTACCAACCCTTATTGAAATTTTGGGCCGACAAGGACCAGCCGACCAGTCAACATCGCCCTGGGAACTTGTACAACGCCATGATTGCTCCGCTCAAGGGGTATGCGTTTCGCGGTGTTATCTGGTACCAGGGAGAAGCCAATGTCGGCCGAGGCGCTCAATACGAACACCTTTTTCCGACGATGATTAAGAGTTGGCGAAGTGAATTTAATCAGGGTGATCTCCCTTTTTACTTCGTACAATTGGCTCCCTTTCGCTACAACAAACAGGCCCCTCAGGCTTTACCCGAGGTTTGGCAAGCGCAATTGGACACACTCAAAAACGTGGGCAACACAGGCATGGTCGTGACCACCGACATTGGAAACGTGGAAGACATCCACCCCAAGAACAAACAGGAAGTAGGAAAGCGATTGGCGAGGTGGGCTCTGGCAGATGTTTACCAGAACAGAATGAAAACAAAGCCTGAGCCGAAGAGCGGACCGATTTTCAAGACGTTCGAAATCGAAGGGAACAAGATCCGAGTCCAGTTTGACCACATCGCCGACGGCCTCAAGATCCGCAGCCCCGACACAGAACTCACCTATTTCTTGATCTGTGGCGAGGATGAAAAGTTTGTCCCGGCAACGGCAGAAATTGATGGCGAAACCGTCATCGTTTCCAGCCCCGATGTAGCCCAGCCGGTTGCCGTCCGATTTGCCTGGGAGGACACGGCAGTGCCCAACTTGATCAATTCAGCTGGCCTGCCTGCTTCCCCCTTTCGCACCGACAACTTCGAACGGTTATCCAAGGGTGTCGATCATTGAGCATGTCTTTTGACGGCAGGCCAATTTTTCATGGAACGCAATTTGTCGCTTGCGGGTCCTCTCAATTGAAATTCTAATACGTTCGGGCGAACGCTGTTTGGGACAGCACCCATGAACCATCGCCTCCGAAACCTAGCTTCTCGATCGTCATGAATAACGAACAAAAAGAACCCGAAACGACCGACGGAAAAAGTCCCGCTGCCACTCCTGCTGCAACGCAGCAGCAGTCGGATAACCAGCCTGCCGCGGACGCCGAAGAACAATCCATTCCACCCACAACCGGAAAGCCCCGAATCCAGATCGGAACCCAACGGGACGTGGCCGGGGCAGCCCCCAGCCAACCGAAAGCCGTGGCTCAGGCGAGATCGAATCCGGTGGAATTGGAGCGACCGAGTGATCCCGAAACAGATAAATCTGAACCCGAAGCCGTCATTTACTCGACCGATGGATTGGGCCCTGATCTGGAGGCCGAAATCGAGGCCGCTCTCGGGGAACTCTCAATGGATTCCTTCGTCAACCAAATGCCGCAAGACGTCGCCGAACTGGAACCGAATAGCCGCATCAAGGCGACAGTTGCTCGACGCCACGGCGACAATGTCTTCATGACGTTTAAGGGACAATTCGAAGGTGTGGTTCCGCTCAGCCAATTCAAAACGCCCCCGGCGGACGGCCAACTGGTCGAGGTGATCGTCAAAGATCGCAATGAAGAGGATGGGCTTTACGAACTTTCGGTTCCCGGTGCGGCCGTGGCAATCGGCGACTGGTCGGACTTGAGCGAAGGGGCCATTGTCGACGCGCGCGTAACAGGCTCAAACACCGGTGGACTCGAAGTCTCGGTTAATAATATTCGAGGCTTCATTCCTGCCAGTCAAATCGAAATATTTCGCGTCGAAAACTTCGGTGAATACACGAACAAGAAATTGACCTGTGTCGTGACTGAGATCAATCCTCAAAAGAAAAAGTTGGTTCTCAGCCATCGAGCAATTACCGAACGGGAAAATGAAGCCAAACGCGCGGAGCTACTTAAGACACTGGAGGTAGGACAGCTTCGGGACGGCACGGTTACCAAGCTGATGGACTTTGGAGCGTTTGTCGACCTGGGGGGAGTGGAAGGCCTGATCCACATCAGCAAGTTGAGCTGGGATCGTGTGACACACCCCAAAGAGATTCTGAAAGAGGGTGAATCCGTCAAAGTCAAAATCGAAAGAATCCAAGCCGACACTGGAAAAATTTCACTTTCCCATCGAGACACCCTCGAGCAACCTTGGGAAAAAATAGACGAGAAATATGCGGTCAGTGAAACGGTCAATGGAACCGTCACCAAGATCGCGCAGTTTGGCGCGTTTGTCAAACTTGAGCCTGGTATTGAAGGCTTGGTCCACATCTCCGAAATTGCCCATCACCGAGTCGTTACGGTGAAAAATTATCTCAAGGAAGGGGATCAGGTTGCTGTCAAGATTTTGTCGATTGACCCGGACAACCAGAAGATATCTCTCTCCGTTAAGGCAACCCAAGCCGCTCCGGTCAAAGCAGAAAAAACCGAACAAATAGAGGACGAACCGGCCCGTGAACTGGCTGTTTCCAAGCGCGATGAACCGCTTAAAGGTGGAACAGATCGAAAAACGGGCGGAGAAGATATTGGACTTAACTGGTAAAGCTTTTCGGCGAGGCCGGGTCTCCTGAAGATTGGACTCCCCCCGGCTCTCTGACCGGAATTCTTTTTCACGCATTACGCTTACCAAGAACAGACATCGGAAAAACCAGCCCGTGTTTTGGAAACTGGTCGCCAAACCCCTGTTATTTTTGCTGCCGGCAGAAACGGCCCACTACGCCTCTATGGGGGCCTTTTCCAATCTATTGAAAATCCCCGGGCTCTCATCGTTCTGGCGGTTTCGGCATTTTGTCAACGACCCGCGCCTCGCCTCGGAGGTATGTGGAATGCACTTTGTCAATCCCGTCGGCCTGGCCGCCGGCTTCGACAAGGATGCCCGTTGGCACAAACAATTGGGCTGCCTCGGGTTTGGTCACATCGAAGTCGGAACGATTACTGGAGAGGGGCAGACGGGCAATCCTCAACCACGTCTTTTTCGGCTGCCCACGGACAAGGCCTTGATCAACCGAATGGGATTCAACAACGCCGGTTCGGCAGAGGTTGCCAGGCTGCTCACACGAGAACTCCATGGCGAACCTTCCCTTCAACCGCTCGGGATCAACATCGGCAAGACCAAGGTGGTTTCCGAGGAGAACGCTACCGATGATTACCTGAAGAGTTTCCGTCGACTGTTCCTCTGTGCTGACTATTTCACGATCAATGTCAGCTCCCCGAATACGCCCGGCTTAAGGAAACTGCAGGATCGTGAACAACTTCTCCAATTGATCCCGGCCATCACCGAATTGAATGCCGAACTAGCTCAGCAGCACAAGACGCATCGTCGCCCCATATTCCTGAAAATCGCGCCGGATCTGACTGAATTTCAACTGGATGATTTCCAGCATATCGTCGAAGAGACGCATCTGAATGGTATCATTGCCACCAACACAACCATCTCCCGAGAAGACCTTACCACGCCGAAATCTCAGATCGATTCTTGCGGAGCGGGAGGACTTTCCGGAGCGCCTTTGACCACGCGAAGTCGTCACCTGGTGAACCAACTGTATCGACGGGTAGGAGATCATGTGCCGATCATCGGTGTCGGGGGTATCCTCTCCGGAGCCGACGCCTGGCAGATGATCTTGGCGGGCGCCTCGTTGGTCCAGATATACACGGGCTTTATTTACGGTGGTCCAGGTACCGCCAAGAGGATCAACCGCTACCTCCTGCAGCAACTTGAGAAACACGGTTTACCAAATATTTCCGCCGCCGTCGGTGCCGCTGACGATCTGGACGAAGCCGCGGGTGGCTGATTCCCGTTTCACCTAATCGACTCGTTACTCTGACTATTCAGAGACTCAAGCCCGCGCGACAACTCAGACAATATTGCCGTAGCGGTGCACGGTCTGGGAGATGGACTGTTCCCGCAAATGGCTCAGCAGTTCAATTCTCCCGTTGGCCAGAACACCGGATGACAAGATGGGAATATTGCCAATCCTGCTCGGTGAAAACAACTGGACATCATGGGTGCCAAGAAATCGCAAGGTCCCAGCCTGCATCTTTGCCAAGCGGTCAGCGAGTTGCTCGGCGGACTCCTGCTGGCAATTAGCCCCGCCAGTTTGAAGTATTTCCAGCACAGAAGCATCCAACTGCTTGAAGCTCACTCTTAATTCGGTTCCGGTCACCAGGCAGGCCAACACGGTTCGAGCAACTTCCATCGTGCTGCCAGCTTGCCTCGCGTCTTCAACCCGCAACATATGCCAGGGACGGGGGAGGTAGCGAAAGCAATTCGATTCGCCGTGGACCTGGCTCGGGTCATGTTCCACAGAAAACTCTCGCTGCCACCAATAGGCGTAACTGCCAGCGGCAGCCGCTAATCCATCGCGCTCCTCAGGGCTAAGATCGAGCTGCATCAGTCGCTCGACCGCCTTTTGAAGTTTTTCGTCTAACTCGGCTCGACACTGGGGGGCACCCGTTTCGTGCCAATCTGCCAGTGCCGACACATAGTTCGGGCCTCCCGCCTTGGGGCCCGGGCCAACGCAAGAGTCTTTCCAGCCACCAAACGGTTGACGCTGGACAATTGCACCGGTCGTGCCGCGGTTGATATAGGCATTTCCCACCTCGACCCGTTCACGCCACTTGGCAATCTCCTTGGGATCCAGAGAATGCAAACCACCGGTCAACCCGAAGTCACTACTGTTCTGAATCTCAATCGCCTGGTCCAGGTCGTCGACGCGAATCAAACCAAGCACGGGACCGAAACACTCGTTCTTGTGGTACCAGCTGCCGGGCTTCACACCGACTCGAATACCGGGCCTCCAGAGGCAGGGGTTGTTGTCCACCATCTCTGGTTTCAGTAGCCAATCTTCTCCGGAGTCCAATTGATGGAGCCCCTGATCCAGGTATTTGTCAGGTGGTTGAATCACAGGTGTGACGACCGCCGATCGGTTCCACGAACCACCCACCACGAGGCTCTCGGCAGCATCTTTTAACTGTGCCATAAAATGAGGGTCGTCGTAAACTTCCTTTTGCACCAACGCCAAACTGGTGGCGGAACACTTCTGTCCCGCGTGTCCAAATGCTCCCTGGACCAGGTCTTTGATCGCCAAGTCGAGGTCGGCCGCCACGGTAATGATCATGCTATTCTTGCCACTGGTTTCCGCGTAAAGCCGCAGATCGGGGCGCCACTCTTGAAACATCGCGGCCGTGTGATAACTTCCCGTCAGGATGACCGCGTTCACTCGCGAGTCCGTCACCAGACGTTTCCCCGTTGCTCCGTCCACGAGCGGAAGGAATTGCAAGGCTTCCTTGGGGACCCCTGCCGCCCACAACTGGGTTGCCAATTGCCAGGCGGTCAAAACCGAAAGCCGAGCCGGCTTGAGAATGACGGAGTTGCCCGCCGCCAGCGCCGCCAGAACACCTCCCGCCGGAATCGCGTAAGGGAAATTCCAGGGCGGTGTCACCACAACCACACCGCAAGGTTTCATATCCGTCCCGTCAAACCAACCTTCTTGGTGCAGCGAATGGGAATAATAGTTTGCGAAATCGATTGCCTCGCTGATCTCGACATCAGCTTCGACCGCTGACTTGCCCGCATCGAGCATCATCGCGCCGATGGTATCGCCGCGGCACTCGGCAAACCGCGCTGCAGCGCAACGTAAAACTTCAGCATGTCGCTCGCTACCCAACGATGCCCACTGGCGCTGACCCTCGACGGCCGTTCGCAACGCCACTTCCAGATCCTCTACGGTCCCTTGGGCAAACCGATAGGCCGCGTAGCCCGGCCGCGATGGATCCGTACCCGCCCCTGTCAGCCGACCCTCTGTCACTTCCTGGCCACCGAATTGAATCGGCACCGGTTCCACGGTTTCCTCTCGCCACTTCTGGTAAATCTGTTCGCACCAGGCCCGGTTGGCTGGCAGTGAAAAGTCGGTATCTGCCGCGTTCCGGAATGGCTGGTCAGCAGATTCAGGCGTCGACTTTTCAGTTAAACGGTTCTGAGTTCGATTGGGAGTGCTGGCCAATCCATCGGAGCCTGCCCGCTGACAGGCTTGCTGAAAAGCTTCACTCTGCTGAACCCAAGCCTCACTTCCTTCTTCCAAGGCAAACAGATCGCCCAGGAAACTGCCGGGAGCTGTATTTTCATCGAGCCGGCGCACCAGGTAAGCGACAGCCGATTCGAAATCCTTGTTCAAGCAGACCGGCGTATAGACAACCATGCCGCCTGTTCTCTCACGCACTTCCAAGGCTTGGGCGTTGGCCATCCCTTCCAGCATCTCGAACTCCACACGTTTTTCCACGCCTCTCTCGGAGCGAAGCAACATGGCCAGGGCAACATCAAATAGATTGTGACTCGCCACACCGACTCGGACGGCTTCGACATTCTCTGGACGCGTTGCAAATTCCAGCATCCGCTTGTAGTTGGCATCGACGTCGGCCTTGGTCCGGTAGGGCGCCTGCTCCCAATCTCGCAAACTCGCCTCCACCTGCTCCATCGCCAGGTTGGCCCCCTTGACCAGGCGAACTTTGATACCCGCCCCCTTCTCTTGATAACGAGCCTTAGCCCATTCGGTGAGAGTTTCCAGGACACGGTAAGAATCGGGCAGGTAAGCCTGCAAAACGATCCCTGCTTCCAATGTTTGAAACTCGGGCTCCTGCAAGACTCTTTGAAAAACATCCACCGTCAAATGCAGGTCCCGGTATTCTTCCATGTCCAAGTTAACAAACTTTGCTTCCCCACCCTCGGGGCCATCCCCTGACTTGATGGCGGCACGGTAGATCTTCCTCAGCTCGTGGCTCATGGCCGCGACTGTCTCCTCGTACCCAGTCAGACTGACCTGACTGACAATGGAAGAAAGCTTGACCGAAGCGTAGTCAATCTGGTCACCTTGCAGGCGATCGAGATAAGCCTGCAAACGTCGCTCTGCCTCGGCGTCCCCGAGAACCGCCTCACCCAGTTGATTGAAGTTAATACGTATCTGCTGCCTGTTTTTTTCTTCTACATAGCGGCCAAAGGGTGCCACCTCTGCAGGGATAATTACATTGGAAGACTCCGATCGCACTTTTGATTTAACCAAGGGCATTACGGATGCGGGAAACAAGCGAGCCAATTGGTTCCCAGCCCACATACCAAGTCGATCGAGAAAACCAAAATATCTCGGCACCCCATAATGGCCAATCAGTGTGTCCATCCGGTCCGCTGCCCGCCAGGGCAACTTGATCCTCAGCACCTGATCCGCCATGGCGATCGTAAACTTTTTGCCAGGGACGTCATCCATCATACGAGCCATCAGGCCCGATTGACTACGTTCCTGACGCGTCTCACGCTTTCTCGATGCAGCAAGAATCTGAGCTGCCAGCTCGACAGACGGTTTTGATAAACGATCAAGATCTCGAACAGAAGGTTTTGACATCGATGTACCTGGCCATTTTCTGAAGGTTGACTCGGACACATTGTCGCCGAGCCAATGATGCACGTCTTGTCATTTCTGGAAGTGCTGACCCCGTTTTTTGTCCAAAGGAGAGTCGCCCGGGATTTCCAGTTTGAAACGGGAAGAAGTCCGGGACCCAAGGCGGTCAACTAGCGACACCAGAACAGGTACTTTTGGTGCGTGCAGGGAGCCGGGTTGCCAGGTCGGCAATAGCCAAGGGGATATTCACAGCCAAAAGGAGAATCTCGCAGGACCTGGCAGGGAAGTGTCATAACCGATGCGAAAAAATGAACACCACAAAGGGCCTCTTGCACGCCAGGGCAGTGAAGTGTCTGCCCATAACGCTCGATGGCCACATCCTGGCAATAGAGAGGCTGATAACTGATGTCGGCTGGACACCAGGCAAAGTCCTTCTCGGTCGGATAGAAATCATTCCAATTCGATTTGGATTCATTGATCAATAAACCGGAGCGATCGCGAGGCACGACTTTGGCCTTGTCGCGAATATCGAGGCTGATTTGATCGATCGACTGAAGCGGCCACTTGTCGAGGTCTGTACCGAGCGCCGTCACCGGGGGTTTTTGATCATCCTGTTTTAACTCACCTGGCGCATCTCCCAGTGATTCCTGGACCGGCCGATTCTTGGTTTGCGGCTCCCCGGGCAGAATCGGGGTTTGACTGCAAACGCTGCGATTGCCGAAGAAGATCAAGGAAAAGGCCAAGATTATGAGAAAACGATATTTCATCATGACACAGAATACAGAATGAAGGGATTCGCAAGCGGACAGAACTGACTGCAGACTAAGATCATTATCGTCCATCGCTGACCCTCAAAGCTGACAAATTTGTTACGTCGTGAAGCCTTTGCCATATGGGAACAATTTGCCACGCCCTTTTCGACAAGCTGGACTGCCCGTCCTTCCCAACCGGCAGAATTTAACAGCCTCCTCGGTCAGCTACCGATTGCCCTGCTGCATCAGCGAGCGGGCGGCTTCAAGGTTCTCGCGTGCCAGCAAGAAATCGCCGTCCAGTTCAACCGCTTTTTGAAACTGTTCGACCGCCTCCGGCAATCGCCCCTTGGCACCAAGCATTTCGCCTAATGCGTTATGGGCTTCGGCAAACCCCGGCTTGCACTCGGTCGCTTGGCGAAAAGAGTCGAGTGCCTTGTCAATCAACTCCAATTCCCGGCAAGCAACCCCCAAATTATAATGAGCCTCGGCAAAATCGGGTTTTAAACGCAGGGCGTCAAGATATTGAACCAGTGCCAGGTCGGGCCGTCCTGCCTGCTGCAAGTCATTACCAAAACGATAGGATAAACGGACCGCTTTCTTTTGCGCGATTTCATCGACGCGAGGATGGGACAGACTGCTCCCCGGTATCAGGGCGGCGTCAAGAAACCGTTGAGCCCGATCACCCCGTGAATGAGTCAAATCGGAGATCACCTGTTCGACCGAGGCAGGCCCTTTGTAGATCACCGCCAAGCGACCGTACTCGTCAATCAGGAAACTCGAGGGCAAAGGTAATTGCCGATGGATCGCAATCTGCAAGTTGTGCAAGATTTGAAATGCGGCCGCCATTTGAGCCGTCGCCTTGCCAACCACAAAGGGGTATTTGTTTTCACGCACCAGCTTCAAGGCTTTGCTCGGCCCTTGTTCCGGGTCATTCAATTCATCGATCGATAATGCAACAACCTCGATTCCTGCTGACTGCAGGTCGCCGTAACGCTCCGACAACTGGCTAAGTTCTTCTCGACAGTGAGGGCAATCACTGGACCAGAAGGTCACCAGCATCGGCTGCCCCTTTCGGTCCATCAATTGTTGTTTCCGTCCATCAAAGCCGACAAAGGTGCCATCCGGTACGCTCAACAAGTCGATCATCGGAATCCGGGCAACCTGCGTCCGTTTGGCTGGCACCTGCTGACCCGCGGTCAGCGCCATCTTCCTATCGGGAGATTCCACAGGATCGGCCACTCCCCGACCTTGCACCAAACGGTACCGTCCATCGGACTCAACACCGAGAAACGTCTCTTTGGCTCCACCCGGCCAAGCAACCGTCACTTCACGTATCGCCTGCTCTCCACCCAACCCAAAATGCAACCACCTACTCGACTGACCAAGAAACCCTTCCCCACCGCGAAGGGTCCGGATCGAATGCGTTGGCGCGACCTTTGGATCCTCTCCACTTTTGGGGTGTTCCAGAACCAACTCAACTCGTGCGCCAATGCCATCCCGATTGGTCGACTGACCATTCCCCTCAAGCAGTAACATGACGTAATGATTACCCGTCGTGTTGTCGTTTCGCATCAACCGCAGACGGGGCGCACTCCGATTGGAAATCCACAGATCAAGATCGCCATCATGATCCCAGTCAATCAGCGCGACCGCCCGACCATCATCCGGAAAATCGAGGCCACTGACTGCTGAAATATCGGCAAAACGACCAGCCGCCAGCTTATTGGCCCCGGTATTGATGAAGATGCAATTCTTTTCACGGCCACTAAAGGACCGACCCTCGCGCATCATGCGCGACCATTCCGAGTTGGCTCGATTGAGCGCTTCGGTTACCTGATCACCCTGCTTTGTTTGTCCATTCGACACGACCTGTCGCCACCAGAAACTTCACAAATCACCCGTGTCCTCGGTCGTTACAAACCCGTTGGCCACCATCAAATCTTCCCAACCATCGTTGTTGAGGTCAAAGAAAAGGGAGCCCCAAGCCCAGCGTCCCATCTCAACACCGGAGGCTTCGCTCACATCTTCAAACGAGCCGTCACCCCGATTTTGCAAAAGCGTGTTTCCTCGCGCCAAGCGTGCCATCCGGTTGCGAACTTCCTCCGGCGCATCCGGCTTGAACTGCTCCTGGAAAGCAATCCGGTTACCTGCAGACGAGTACATATTGCTGACGAACACATCCATCAGTCCGTCCCGATTGAAATCTCCAAATGAGGTCGACATCCCACTAGCCGCATTTTCTACATTGGCTGCCTCTGCCACGTCGGAGAAACGAATCTGGCCGTCTACTATCTCCTGCCGGTATAGATTGTCCCGGCCAAAATCATTGGCCACATAGAGATCCATATCCCCGTCGTTGTCGTAATCTTCCCAGGCAGCTGCCCAACTGTATTTTTGATTATTGACGTCCAGCCCAATTTCATTGGTCACCTCTCGGAAATTCCATTCACCCTGTTCCAACTCGTTGCGGAACAGGCTATTCCTGCCACCATCATTGGCATCGTGAATCACAAAATCTGCCGAATCACTTGGCAACTCATTACCGAGGCTGGTATTACTGAAATTGGCGCAAACATACAAATCCAGTCGCCCGTCCTTGTCATAATCAGCCGCCACCATGGACGTCGTGTCATCGGTTGTGGGCAAGACTTTTTTTAATTCGAAACGGTTTCCTTCGTTTTCGGCTAAAGCGATGCCACCCATAATGGCCACGGCGAGATCCTGATCTCCATCATTGTCGAGATCGAGCAGTAAAGCACTTCGGCTGGTTTGCAACCAATCCACCCCCCACTCTGCCGAGACGTCCTTCAACGTACCATCTGCTTGTTGCAGGTACAGGCGATTGGGCAAACCCGTTTCCTGGCAAACGTACATATCCTCCAGCCCGTCACCGTCCACATCTCCTAGGGAAATCCCGGAAATCCCGATAAACGCCGAATATCTTTGATCCTGCACCCGCTCAAACCAATGGTCGAGGCCCAAGCGGAACTGACCTTCGGGGGTCCCGGAGTCTGCCAAAATAGAGTCCGTCACATCCGTAAACAGCCCTGCTTTTCGTTGGCCGCAGGTTTGTTCAATGGAAATCGGCTGCAGCGCCACCAGGCGATGCTGTCCGTCACTTTCGATCGTCCATCGTGCGATCCAATCCGAATGTTGTTCGACTCTTCCTTCTGGCCCATCGCCCAACAGAGAAACCAGTTGCCGGGTCTCCGTCAATTGATCACCCAGCGGGGTAACACGGTAAATCTTGAATTGGCATTTCACCTCTGGCTTCATCGCATCGGATTCAAAAGGAGCGGCCAGTTCTTCTAGTGCCGCCAACCAGCCGGCCGCACCATCGCGTGTCAGACGCTCTGCTGAAAAATCGGGATCACTCACTTGCCAGCGCTGCACCAACAGATCGGCGTCCTGATACACAACGGGAAAATCCGATGGGACTAAATCGGCACATTGAAAATTCTCTCCAACCAGTCCTGCCAACTGATCGGCCGATAACTGCCCCGGATGAGAGAGTTGTTTCCCTAACTCCTTGAGACGTTTTTTGGCCTCTGCTTGAAATGCCTCCGTATCCCAACCATCGGCTTCAGGGTTATCGACCTCGGACCAAGAGGCTCCCAACTGCGAAGGGAGTTTAACCACATTTTCGTATTCGCGGTCAGAACGTTCAGGTTCCGAAGGGAGGGAGCCGTTACCCCAAACGAACAGGGCAACCAGCGCCGCGCCGACCATCAAGCAGACCAAGCCAATAATCCATTTCAAGATACTGATGCCCAAAGTTTCAGGAGGGAAAGCGAAAACGGCTTACCCGGGATCGATCACTGGCAAACACTCTTACCCGTAAATCCGTCGAGCCGGCCAGACCTCCAGTATACACAATCTGCACTTTCGTCCCAAACTCAAGCCAACGGCACTGGAAACGACTCGGTCAGCCGACCATTAGGAGAAGCGTCCTAAAGACTCGCCACACTCACGTCGATAGGACAAACCGGTTTTACTGGGAAATTCACGAAGGGATTCGGCGCGCAATCGGGGCGCATGCTCGTTTTCATAACGATTAAAGGCCCGGGCAGAATCGAAATGATAGAGGACCCGAAACGTGGGCTGCTCCCGTTCGAATTGGAAAAACTCAGCCGAGCGCGCACCCGACGCAATCACATCGGGAATATGAACCTCTCGCATCCATACGACCCAACGGTGGACGAGGTCCGATTCCACTCCCGTTCCACCCTGTTCGAATTCACAGTCGATCGAGTAAACAAACACCTTTGACCCTCCCCATGGACGTCTGAACGGCCCGAATATACCCCGGTTTTCCTGTTCCTGCGTTCCCATATAGGCGCTAAGAGATCCTGGAATTTGAGCCTACCACTTGAAAAATCAGCCCAAATCGACCCGTTGCTCCAATTAAATTTGTACAACGAGAGTTTATGGAGAACCATAAACCTATATTAAAAAACAACTTACGAAAAAACGAAGCGACAGCATGCTCCCCTTCCGCAGCTCCTTGCTGCTTCAAAGGAGCCGTTTTTTGACAATAATGAAGTGTCGAATCAGATTCCATCCGGCACGGACCTCGGAGTGAAACAAATGAATTGTCCTGATCATTTTTTGAGCCGTCGAAATGTCTTAACCATCGGCGCTGCCTGCGGCCTGACCCTGACCGATCTGTTCCGCTTGAAGTCAGCTCAGGCAGACCAAAAGCACTACGAAAGTAAAGAGGGGACAGCCAAGAGCGTCATCTTCATCTTTTTGCCCGGAGGCATG
>JAYZCF010000101.1:0-7968 GCA_036338455.1 Planctomycetota bacterium | reverse complement strand
CGCGCTTGACGTAAAGTATCCTCCGATGCGGTTTTTGTGTTCAAGGCGTCCTTGTTAATGTGGCGGCTGACGAGTTGTAGTCCATGCTGTTCGGCCAGACGACCGACAAACTCGGCGTCAAAGGCTGAGGAATCACGAGTGCCGTGATCAACATGCGCGATGATCATTTCCCCCCCCTTTGCCGAGACCTGATGGAGATGAACAAGAATACGTAAGAGCAGAACGCTATCGGCGCCGCCGGAAACCGCGATCATCATCGGACGGCGGAACCATGATTCGACAGGCCATCGATCGCTCAGGGCGTGGCAGATGTGAGTGAAACTGGATTGATCTTCGTTGGGCGGGGTCATGGGATTGCCAACGCGGGTGGAAGCGGTGAAGGTTGCAAGATTGCGTTTCCAGGAGGGTCTGTTAAGATGAACCCAAGTTCTCCTGTCTGACTTGGCAGGCTGAACATGTTTATATCAAAGCAACATTGCGACTCGTTGAAATCGGGGCTCGATGGCTAAGGTGAAACGACAGTAAAAGTTGGCACGTATTTTTAATTCAAACTTGTCAGGTATCCGTCACAGATGGCGTTCTTATTTTACCTATTAAGCATGGTGCTTGGAATTTGGCCATTTAAATTCCAAAAGTATCCGCTGGGCGGGAAGGCCTCGATTAATCGATGTCTCTTGTCAAAGGCTGACTGGGTGGAGTATGCCATATGGGTGCCCTTTTGGGGATGGGGTTCGGCATGGTTTGCCGTTGGCCCGCCCAATTTCATGGGTTGGCGACTTGTCAGGATTGAGTTTGATTCCGCGATTCATTCGCATCTTAATCGAACAGAGGTGAGCTCTGAAAAAACGATTGAGTCGGAGAAATTTGGTGATCGAATCGACTGATCGATTTGACACCCGCGTGCGAATTTTCATCTTTCACCCAGTCCATTGTCCCGCTCCCCGGGTGGCTCAAATATTGGGGTAACGAGCCAAATGGAAAGCACGAGCCTAATTGTTGGCGCGGCCGGAGGTTTAATCCTGGGAGGTGGGTTGGTTTTCTTGTATCTCCTGATCGCTGGGAAAGACGCCAAATCCAAAGCCAAATCAGTCATGGACGATGCGATGCGTGAGATTGAAGGCAGCCGCAAAGAAGCTGAACTCCAGATAAAAGAAGACAACCTCAACCGCAAAGCCGAGGCAGAGCAAGAAATCAATCAGAAGCAACAGGCGCTCAACGAAAAAGAACGGTTGCTCGATAAAAGGGAAACGCAGGCTAACCAGTTGTCGCAGGACCTTGAAAAGCAGAGCGGGATTATTGAGTCGAGTCAGAACCGACTCAAGATCAAGTTGGATCAAGCGACACAGCGCGAAAAAGACCTCAACGAAATCTTTGAAAAACAACGCAGGCAGTTACAACAGATTACCGGTTTAAGTAAGGAAGAGGCGACCTCTCGATTGTTGAGATTGTTGGAGGACGAGCTGGGTGAAGAAGTTGGGAGTCGTCTGCTGGAGCATGAGCGGATGATTTCGGAGATGGCCGAGGTCAAGTCTCGCGAAATTCTTTTAATGACGATGCAGCGGTTCGCGGCTAGCCAGACGGCCGAATCGACAACCAGCACGGTCGATATCCCCAACGACGATATGAAAGGCAGGATTATTGGTCGCGAGGGGCGCAATATACGCGCTTTTGAAAAAGAGACAGGTGTCGATGTGATTATCGATGACACTCCGGGGGTCGTCATTGTCAGTGGATTTGACCCGGTGCGACGTGAAATCGCCCGGATCGCTTTGGATAAGTTGATTAATGACGGTCGCATCCATCCTACACGGATTGAAGAGGTGGTGGCCGAGACCAGTAAGGAAATGAAGGAACTCATCCGCAAGAAAGGGCTGGAAGCCGCGGAAGAAGTGAACGTCAAGCGCCTTCATAAGAAGGTGATTGAAATGCTGGGCCGTTTGCACTTTCGAACGAGCTACAGCCAAAACGTATTGCGGCACAGTGTCGAGGTCGCTTTTCTTTCAGGTATGGTTGCCGAGTTGGTGGGCCTGGATGGGGATCTGGCTCGCAGAGCCGGGTTGTTGCACGATATAGGCAAAGCAGCCGATCATGAGCGTGAAGGTGGTCACCCCAAAATTGGGGCCGAGATTCTGAAACGCCATGGGGAAGGTCAGGAAGTTGTTCACGCAGCTTTGGGTCACCACGATGAGATTGTCGTTGAGCATCCCTACACGGTGATCGTGGCCACGGGCGATGCCTGCAGTGCTTCGCGACCGGGTGCCCGGCGCGAATCCCTTGACCGGTACATCAAGCGGATGGAAGAATTGGAGAGTATTGCTCTTGAGTTAAAGGGAGTCACACAGGCCTTTGCCGTTCAGGCAGGCAGGGAGGTTCGGGTGATCGTCAGTTCCAAGGAGGCTGATGATGGTCGCGCGGCAAAAATCTGCCGCGATATCGCCAATGCCTACGAGGATCAGTTGACGTATCCCGGAGAGGTCAAAGTAACAGTCATTCGTGAATCACGTTTCACCGAATTAGCAAAGTAAATTTACCAACACGTGCCAGGGGCACTGGAAAGCGGTTTCGTGAGGATCCTGTTTGTCGGAGATGTTGTAGGAAAGCCTGGTGTTCAATTCTTGACGGGTGTGCTGCCTGGTATCAGACGCCAGGAGTCGATTGAGTTGGCGGTTGTCAACGCCGAGAATGCCGACGGTGGTTCCGGAATTAACCCGGGTATCTACCGCCGTCTGCTCGCAGCGGGGGTGGATTGCATCACCCTCGGCGATCACATCTACAAGAAAAAAGATATTATCGAGATCTTGGAAAACCAGGCGAACATTGTCAAACCGGGGAATTACCCGGGCCAGGCTCCGGGGAAGCCGTGGGTGGTGGTGAAATCGGAAATGGGTCGGAAGGTGGCCGTATTCAGCCTGATGGGACGGGTTTTCATGCGGCCTGTCGATTGCCCTTTCCAGGCAGCTGACAGGATTCTCGAAGAGATCCCCGCCGACGTGAAAATTCGGTTCTGTGATTTTCACGCCGAGGCAACCAGCGATAAACAGTTGATGGGACGTTTTCTGGATGGCCGGGTTTCTGCTTGTCTGGGGACCCATACCCATGTCGCGACCGCTGACGAGCAGGTGCTTCCTGGGGGCACAGCATTTCAATCGGACGTTGGCATGACGGGGCCTCACGAGAGTATCTTGGGGCGTCAGATCGACAAAGTGATGGAAGCTACGATCACTTTCAAACCGCTGCCTTTTCTGGTTGCTCAAAACGACGTGCGTTTGAACGGCGCGATCGTAGATGTCGATCCCAAAACGGGTAAAGCGCAGGGGATTAAGCGTTTTTGTGTCCGTGAAAAAGATGCGGATCATTACCTGGACGAGTATTGAGCAACGCCCGTTGCTCTTCTGCTATCACATGCCTTGCAGTTGGGCTTGAACGTGCATCGGGCAATCGCTACGCTTCCCGCGATTTCCGGCCACCGGTCCGAATTGGCTCCCCCATTGTCGAGCTGTTCGGAAGCTGTCTTGGGCGAACTCACGACGCGCCGTGTCCCGGATTGGAATGAACTTGAGAGAAGTCTTCGGAGTCTTTCCGGCTGCAGGACGTCGGGCTTCACTGCAATGTGATGTTGGGAAACCGTCCTGTTGAACAACGGTGTCAAAACAAGGGAAAATCAGATGTCAAGAAACGTCCATTGGGTGAAGTTTCTGGTTTGCAGTTTAACCATCGTTTGCCTGGTATCCAGTGTCGGGTGCATGGGTGGTTTGGCTCAGTTACTGTATGTCATCAAAGGCCATAAAATTCCTGCCGAGTACAACGACCTGGAAGGAAAACGGGTCGCGGTGATTTGTATTTCCGATGCTTCGGCTTACGGTCCGGATACCTTGACAGATACCATTAGTAAACTGGTCAGCATGAAACTGCAGAACGGTGTAAAGGGAATCAAGGTGATCCCGGCTAAAACGATTGAAGATTGGGCTGACAGGAATACCTGGGATGAAGCCGACTTCAATGCGATTGGTGAGGGCGTCGAAGCTGACGTCGTGGTGGGAATCCAGATTTCTAATTATTCCATCAAAGAAGGGTCAACCCTCTACCAGGGGCGCTGTGAAATGACGGCGACCGTTTTTGATATCGAGAATGAAGGGCAAGTGTCCTATTCCATCGGGCCCGACGAGTTTCAATTTCCCGAGCAGCCTCGGCCTGCTATTCAAACAAACGACCGCAAATTTGAAGCCGTTTATCTTGCCAAGTTGGCCGAGTACATCTCGCGGCGTTTTTGTGCCTACGACCGAATGGAGATGGTTGCCGAGGACGCTTCGTTCATGCACTAGATGCCAATGCTAATAAAAAAAGTCGGTCGTAAGAGACCGACTTTTTTGTGTTGTTTGCGGAACAATCCAGCCACCAGGTCTCCTCCTCTCTAAAGTTTGGGAGGAGGTCGTTTCACTTTGGGCATCGCGTTGGCTTGCGGTCGTGGATTTGGCCGTGGTGGATTATTGTTATTGTTGTTGTTATTCGCCCGCGGCTGTCGCGGGGCAGGCGGTTCGGTGAACGATTCTTTCCACTCCCAGCCGAGCGGCGTTTCCAGTTCGCGAGCAGCGAGCATGGCCCAGGGCGTATCCGGGTGCTGGTCAATAACCCGCTTCAGGTAAATTTTCGCCTTCTCAGCTAACTTGGCCGCTTGGCTACCGGTGCTGATCGTATCGGCGGGTTCAAGTTCCCATGTATTATTGTTTTCGTCTTCGAATTTCAGCTTGGTCTTGGCCAAAGCGAGCATCGCGTTGTAAGACTCGGCGCGGACCTTGCTGGCCATAATTCTGCCAAAGGCGAGGTCGTAACCAGCTTGCCATCGCGGGGACGCTTCCATTTCCCGATCCTGTTCGCCGGCTTTCAATATGGCGTACAGTTGCTCGTACTTCGGTTCGAGCACGGCCGCTGCTCGCTGCGCCTGGCTGATGGCATTGACGAAGGTCGCCTCATTCAGCTTGGGAAAGCGGAATTGGGGCACCTGAAGCTGGCCTGTGGCAGAAGCCTCGGCAGCCTGCACCAAGACGTATCGACAATCATTTTTCTTCAACCGTTTCATGTACTCTTGGCGGGATACATAGTCCGGCCGGTATTTCCGCATGTTTTTCGAATCGAAGAAGTATCTCAGGTCGGCTGAGTAGGCGTCTGTTTCGGTCCGTCGCACTCTCCCGACTCGGCGGTTGGGGTGAACGGCAAAGTAGATGCCGCCAGTTTCGAAGCAAAGGCGAGTTAGGCTGAAGGGTCCAAAACCGGAGTCAATCATTTCCAGGTCTTCAAAATCACCACCATTAAATTCCAGTTTCAAGCGTTCTGAAAACAGGGATTCGGGGCCTTGGGACACTTCAGCAAATTGTGGTGTCTGGTCATACTCGGGGTCTGGGTCCACCCATTTTACATAGGTCTTGTCACGACCAAAGGGCGCGGGCACACCGATCACGTAGACCGGAATTTCATATTTGGTGCAAGCCTCAACAGCGTCGTCGAGTCTCGCGGCATCGTCCCCCGCTTCATCCGATACGACGATGAACATGATGTTACGGTCGCGGTCGCCGCTGGCACGGTTGATGCGCCGATACTTACGGTAGGAATCCACACCTTGCAATACAGTTGAAAAGACATTTTCGATACCCGTTGTATCGCGCGGTATTTTCGCGATCGAAGCCTTGACCAGTTCCGGGTCGTCGGTCTCTTGTTCGAGCATCGGGTTAATGGTTTGTCCAAACGCCCAGACTTGCGTCAGCAATGGGCGATCGTCATGTTTCGAAAATGACTCGTCACCGGAAGCTTTGAGCACTCCCAGTTCGTCGTAAATTCGTTCGAACCGGTCTTGGATCTCTTCTCGCTGCCGCAGTAGGCTGGCGGATTGGTCAAACATCCAGACGACCGTTGTCTTGCGTTCCTGGAGTGAAAGCAGGATCTCTTCGGTAATTCGATCGACCGCCCCAGAGGCACCCTTGACGCTATAGCCGGCCGCACCGGTCTGAGAGACTTTCGTTTGGACTTCCGCTGTATCGTCAAAAAAATCGTCGTTCTTGGTAACGATCTCTCCCAGGTCTTCCATTACGGGTACGTCAAAATCTTCGGAAACTTCATTTTCGATCGAGATCTCGGGTGCTTCGGCGTTGGCCAATTCAAAAGCGTCATCATCTTTGGCCCCCAATTCATCCATCGTCTCTTCGTCGAAGGCAACTTCCGGGGGAAGTTCGATCAGGTCGAGCGTTTCGCTGGTATCCACGACCAGTCGAGACTGCTCAGGCAGATTCGGGTCGATCATGTACTTGGCCAGCAGGACAAGTAGAAGTAGGTGAAATCCAACGCTGACCACCCAGAAAGGGGCATCTCCATCGATGGGAGTCTCGACGCGTCCCGTTTTGACTTGCAACCACCTTCGCAAACGTTTAATCATTTTGGGGGTCCCTGTATCCCGGGCCTGAAATCAGGCCAGATGTCGAAGACTTCAATGTCCGTTACCGCGGTATGGAAGCAGAGCAGCGGTTCTTGCTCAAGGCAGTACCTATATTTTCGGACGAAAAAAGCCAAATGGCAACCCAAATCACCCGCTCGTGGTTTTGGAAAACCAATTTTTAGCGGCTTTTCAGCTTTTTTGTTTCAATTTGCATTCATTTTGTCAGTTTGGGCCAGAATTCGGTTCCCCAGAAAATGAGTTAATTCAAGGGTGTCTACAAACTGAATTTGACCCATTTTTAACGCTGTTCTACGATTAAATGATCCAGTTTCTTAGCGAAGAAAGCGAGCATGATATTTCGAACTGAAAACCGACACCAACTGTCCATCGTCGTGATTTTGGCGGCCTCCTTCATGGTGAGTGACCTGACCGCCCAAGATGGCAAAGATAAAAAAGTAGCACCTCCCGAGACCGTTTTTCTGGTGACCAAGGATGGTGTCGAGTTGCGGGCCCAGTGGTTTCCCGGTAAGCCGGACAAGAACTCCGTGCCCGTGATCCTGTTGCACGACTGGAATGGCAACCGCAAGGACCTGTACGGTTTGGCAGAGTATTTGCACCGGGAAAGAGGTTGCTCGGTGATCGTGCCCGATCTGAGGGGCCATGGTGACAGTGTTTCGATCAAGAACAGTGATGAGGTGATCAAGCGGGCTAAGTTCCGCAAGAATGATTTTCTCGGTTTTGTAGAGGACATTGAGACGTGTAAGCGTTTCCTGGTTTCCAAGAACAATTACGGTGAACTCAACATTGATTTGCTGGTCGTTGGGGCAGTAGGAAAGCTGTGTCCATTTGTCGTTGATTATGCCTTGCGCGATTGGACTTGGGAGCCATTGGCGGGAGTCAAGCAGGGGCAGGATGTCAAAGCAATTGTGATGATTTCCCCTGAGAGGAAATTTAAAAACGCCACTATGAGCCCCGCCTTCAAGATTCCGCTGATCAGTGGTAGGAACGCAGAGCCCCTACCGATCTATTTAACTTGGGGCAAACGCAACTCTTTGTCGGAAAGGGAAGGCAAGTCGATCTACTCAACGTTGGCGGGTAGTCGGGAAAAAGTCTCAAACAAACTGCCCGCGGATGAGCGATGGAAAAAGGAAACACTTTTTCAAATTTTGTACGAATCCAATCTCTCGGGTCGAAACCTGTTGAAAGAGAAAGGCGACCTGATGTCTTCCGATGTCGGCCTGTTTATCGAGAAGAAGGTGGCTGCCCGCAAAGATGATTTTCGCTGGCAGGATCGCAGCCGAAAATGAATAACCGGCGTGTTCAGACACTGATTGTTCAGATCCATACGAATCGGGGCGGCTGTCTCGTGTTCACTCCTGAAAAATGGGGATCTTGATAATCATTCCTGGTGGAAGAGTCGATGGATTCACCAGTTTATCTTGGTTGGCGATATAGATATCTAGGTAGAAATCGGGGCGTCCGTAGTAACGATCGGACAAGGACTGCAGCGAGTCGCCCACCTCTGTTTTGTGATCGAGGAAATT
>JAYZCF010000100.1:0-30772 GCA_036338455.1 Planctomycetota bacterium | reverse complement strand
TCGTAGAGGCGACACGTCAGAAATTGCTCGACAGGAAAATAGAGGAAGCGGAGGCAGAACAGATGGCTTTGGCTGCGTTCTGTCAAGCTTTGTATGCCAGCGGTGAATTCAGGATTCTGAACTGACCGGTTGCTCCCCGAGGGTTGCTGCAAGCGACCGGGAGCGAGGGTCCAACCAAAGTAAATAAGGGAATGACATGCTGTTCTCGAGAAGATCCATGTTGCAAGCGGCGTCCACCGGTTTTGGCTATGCCGCCTTTGCCGGTTTGGCAACTCAAATTGCGGCGGAAGAAAAAAAAGCCCAGAACCCGCTGCTGCCCAAGCAGCCTCATTTCGCACCGCGTGCGAAGCGAGTTATTTTTCTGAGTATGCGTGGCGGACCTTCCCATGTTGATACGTTCGACTACAAGCCTGCCTTGGTCAAGAACGATGGCAAGAAATCGCAGGGTAATCGGACTCTGATGAAATCCCCGTGGAAATTCCGTCCGCAAGGTGAGAGTGGTCTTCCCGTATCGGAGCTTTTTCCGCATCTCGGTCGGCACGCCGACAAACTCTGTCTGATCAACGGTATGTACGGCAAAACCCCTGCTCATCCGCAAGCTTACCTGCAGTTGCATACGGGGGAATTTCGTTTTGTCCGCCCCAGCATGGGGGCTTGGACCCTTTATGGTCTGGGCACCGAGAATCAGGACCTGCCCGGCTTTATCACGATCAAGCCGGAACCGCAGTTGGGTGGTGCGCAGAATTATGGCAGTGCTTTTTTACCTGCCATGTACCAGGGAACCCGGATTGGTCGGAGGGGGCAGAATTTGGCGCAGGCCCAAGTCGGCAATCTCTCCCATTCGGAATTTGATTTGGCCCTGCAACGTGATCAACTCGACCTGATTCAGTCGATGAACCGTGATTTGCTGAACCAACAGAAAGTGGATCCACAAGTGGAAGGCGTCATCGAGTCGTACGAGCTCGCCTTCCGCATGCAATCGCAGATCCCGAGCTTGTTGGATATGGCAGATGAATCGCAAGCAACCTTGAAGCAGTATGGCATTGGTAACGGAGTCACCGATGATTTTGGTCGCCAATGCCTGATGGCCCGGCGGTTTGCGGAGGCGGGTGTTCGATTCATTCAGTTGTCTCACGCCAATTGGGATCAGCATAATGGTTTGAAGAAAAATCTGGTCCGAAATTGCCAACAGATCGACCAGCCGATTGCAGCCATGATCAGTGATCTGGAGACCCGCGGTTTGCTAGAGGATACCTTGGTTGTTTGGGGCGGCGAGTTTGGCCGAACTCCCCATGTCAAAAAGAACGACGGTCGAGATCACAACGCGTCCGGTTTTTCCATGTGGATGTGTGGTGGTGGTGTCCGGGGCGGGATTCGCCATGGAGCGACGGACGAGAATGGGATTGCGGCGGTTGAAGATCGGACCAATTTTCATGACCTGCATGCGACGATGCTTCACCTCTTGGGACTCGACCATGAAAAATTGACGTATCGCTATGCCGGTCGCGATTTCCGGCTGACCGATGTGCATGGTAATGTGATGCAGAAGATTATCTCCTGAGGCTTGGGAGCGGGCCTCTCCATGACTTGGTGATTTGGCGGGGCACTGAAAGAGGGATCGGTTTCGCAGGGGTATTTAACCACCGACTTTTTCCGGGGCCCGATTGAACGATGATGTATCGAATTCTTTGCGTTTGTTTGCTCAGCATGCTTGCCAGTAAATCCTATGCCCAGGATCCCCCTGAGTTTCGTTGGCGTTCCGTAGAAATTGACAAGATCGAGATCGGTTACGGCTTGCAGTTGGCTGATGTCAACGGAGATGGCAAAACCGATATCATTCTGGCCGACAAGAAGTCGTTTCAATGGTATGAAAACCCGGGTTGGGAAAAGCACGTGCTGGCCAAGAACCTGACCGAGCGGGACAACGTCTGCATCGCGGCGCGGGATATTGATGGTGATGGCAAGTGCGAAATCGCAGTGGGTGGGCAGTGGAATTACCGTGACTCCATTAAGGATGGTGCCGTCTTTTACCTTGCCCCCCCGGCCGATCGCCGGAAGCCTTGGCAGCCGATCAAACTGCACAATGATCCGAGCACTCACCGGATGCACTGGGTGAAAGGCGCGGATAACGAATACTTCCTGCATGTGAAGCCGCTTCGTGGTCGGGGGAGTGTCGACGGCAATGGCAACGGGTTGCGCATTCTCGAGTACACGATTCCCCCAGATGTTCATCAAGCGTGGTCGATTGACGTGGTTTGCGATTTCATGCACCTCTCCCATAACTTTCATGTGGTGAACTGGGACGAGGATGAAGAGGAGGAGATTCTTGTTGCTGGGAAAGAGGGGGTTTGGCACTTTGACCGAGGGCGGGATGGGTGGCAACCGATCCGGCTGACTCGAAATTTTGCCGGAGAGATTCGTGACGGGAAGCTACCAGGTGGAAAACGCTTCATTGCTACGGTCGAACCGAAACATGGAAATGTGGCGGCTGCCTATACGGAGCCGGAAAAGCCGGGGCAACTATGGCAACCATGCCTTGTGCTGGACAACAAGATCAAGGACGGTCACGCGGTCGCCTGTGCCGACTTTCTCGGTGTCGGGTCGGATCAGGTGATCGTCGGTTGGCGGGCCATGAATGACCCGGGGATCCCGGGTATCAAATTATTTACCCCACTGGACGCAAGCGGTTCGAAGTGGCGAGAGACGCAGATTTCGGCCGAGAAGATTGCGGTGGAGGATATCAAGGTGGCGGACCTGAACGGTGATGGGCAGGTTGACATTGTTGCGGCCGCCCGGCAAACAAAGAACCTCGTGATTCTTTTCAACGAGACCAGGAAGTAAGGGGTGCATCCATTTTTGGCGAACGCCTGAAAAGAGTGGTCAGGCCAAGATTTCTTTCACAACGCGGGCCGGTTCGACCCCGGTCAGTTTTTGGTCCAGTCCCTGGAACCGAAAGGTCAGACGCCGGTGGTCGATTCCTAATTGGTGCAAAAGCGTAGCGTTCAAGTCACGGATATGGACCCCCCCGGACACGACGTTGTAGCCGTACTCGTCGGTGACACCATGTTCGATGCCGGGCCGGATACCGCCGCCAGCCATCCACATCGAGAAACATCGGCCGTGGTGGTCGCGGCCGGCATTGAGTCCACCCTGGCTGTAGGTTGTCCGGCCAAATTCCCCTCCCCAAACCACCAGCGTGTCGTCCAGTAAGCCGCGTTGCTGCAGGTCCGTGATCAACGCTGCGCTAGCCTGGTCCGTATCGCGACATTGGTTGGTCAGGTGTTCGACCAACGAAACGTGTTGATCCCATCCCCGATGAAACAGCTGAACGAACCGTACACCTCGCTCGATCATTCGTCGGGCCAACAGGCAGTTGGCCGCGTAGCTCCCTGGTCTCTTGACCTCGGGCCCGTACATCTCAAGAATGTGCGCCGGTTCGTCTGAAAGATCGGTCAGGTCGGGTACCGACGTCTGCATTCGGTAAGCCATCTCGTATTGGGCGATGCGGGTTTCGATTTCTGGATCATGGGTCCTGGCAAAGTGCCGAGCGTTGAGGGCCGCCAGATCATCCAGCTGTTTTCGCCGCGTTGGCCGGTCGATCCCGGGCGGGTTGGCCAAGTGGAGAACGGGATTGGCGCCTGTTCGCAGGCGAACCCCTTGGTGCCGGCTCGGCAGGTAGCCGCTGGACCACAACCGGGAAAAAATCGGTTGTCCCGGATTCTTGCCGGTCCCTTGGCTGATCAGCACCATGTAGCCGGGCAGGTTTTCGTTTTCCGATCCCAGCCCGTAGCTGAGCCAGGCGCCCAGCGAGGGCTGGCCAATCTGTTGACTGCCCGTGTTGATAAACGTAATACCAGGGTCATGGTTGATCGCCTCGGTGTTGACCGCTTTGAGCAGGGCAATCTGGTCCACAATTTTTGCCGTGTGGGGTAGCAAGTCACTGATCCAACGCCCCGACTCTCCCTGTTGTCGAAAGGGGCGAATGGGTGCATTGGTCAGGAACGCTTTCTGGCCGGCCGTCATTCCCGTGACGCGTTGGGTTCCGCGCACGGATGCAGGTAGCGGTTGGCCGTGCTGGTCGGATAACGTCGGTTTGTAATCGAAAAGGTCGAGATGGCTGGGGCCCCCGGACTGGAACAGGTAGATCGCCCGCTTGGCCCGCGGTGGAAAGTGAGGCACATCGGGTTGGCCGGCTGCCTCCTCCTGCTGCCTTTCCGCGGATGCGGGCGAACCGAGTAAGGTCGCCAGGGCAGCTGCGCCAACTCCATTTCGCGCTTGGTTGAACAACTGTCGCCGCGTCAGGGCTCGATCGTATTCCCATTGAGGTTCCATGTTCGGCTATTCCCTTGTAAGGACTTCATCCAGGTTCAGGACGATCGATGCGACGGCAGTCCAAGCTGCCAGTTCGATGTTAGCCTCCTCGGCCAAATTACGTGTTGCGACCGGGTCTTGGCTGAATTGTTCCCACATCGTTTGGTACCGCTGAAGCAGGATTTTCTGTTCTTCCGGATCGGGGTTCCGCGAAGTTGCCAAGCGAAACAGGTACTGGGACCTTGTTTCCGTCGAGGGGCCACTTTCTTTGAGAACTCGTCGGGCCAAGTCTCTTGCTGCCTGCACGTATTGAGGGTCGTTCAATAATACCAATGCTTGGAGAGGAGTATTGGTGCGAGAACGCTCCACCGAGCAGACCTCTCGTGTGGGGGCGTCGAAGGCGATCATAGAGGGAGGGGGACTGGTCCGTTTCCAGAACGTGTAAAGACTACGACGACTCTGACCGGTTTTGTCACTCGGGTAAAACGCTTGCGCGCTAAACGGTTTGGTGTATCCAAAATGACTGATCTCCCGCCAGAGTCCGTGCGGTTGGTGCGGATAGACACTCGGGCCTCCGATCCTTGGATCGAGTCTTCCGGCAACCGCCAAAGCACCATCTCGAATGAATTCCGCGGGCAAGCGGTACCGGCTGGATCGTCCCAGCAAACGGTTTTCTGGGTCCTCTCGAAACCGGGACGGTGCTGCAGCGGACGATTGCCGGTAGGTCGCTGACATCACGATCGTCTTCAATAGTTGCTTGACGTTCCAGTCCTGTTTGCGAAATTCGATTGCCAACCAATCGAGTAATTCCGGGTGAGTCGGGAAAGTGCCCTGCGCACCAAAATCATTGGGCGTCCTGACCAAACCTTGGCCGAATAACATCTGCCAGAACCGGTTGACTGCCACCCGCGCTGTCAATGGATTGCTTTGGTCAGTCAACCACCTCGCCAAGTCCAGCCGCGAAGGCTGATTTTGTGCCGAGGGTTTTATTGGACGATGTCTGATGTTCCAGGGCGCCATGCTGGCGGGACCCAGCTCCACAGCTGGTTTCCAATCCTCGTCGTTAAATTCGATCTTTCTCCACTGTTTTTCTCGTTTCGTCGAGACGCGCCCTTCTCCATCGGTTACCTGTTGAACCTCATGGTCGATCACGAGGGAGGCCAAGAGGCCGGCCGGCCCCCCCGCATTGGTAGCTTCCACGGCAATTACGTTTTCCCCGCTGATCAGGTGCGGAGTGACTTCATAACTGGCTGGTGTCATCCAGGGCTCTTGTGTCCCCAGTTTCTTCCCATTGAGATAGGTGGTGCAGCGGTTGTCGGCTGTGACACGGAGTACGGCCGAGCCGGGGATCGCGTTTAGATGAAAACGATGGCGAAAAGAGTTGGGCCCGGTATCCTGGGCCAGCGTGGCGGCTTGCGCGTGGTCCCAGATCCATTGGGCGGCTTGCCAGGGATCGACCGTTTTGACCTCTTGCTTGGGCGGTTCAGGTAACTGGAAATGCAGTTCCGGCAACACCGATGGCGCATTGGCTTTTACCGGTTGTGACTTGTCCGGTAAGTCGTATCGTCCGCGCGTTAGCACGTAAGTCTGTCGGGGCCCCTGCTCTTTCATGATCATGACGGAAGATTGACCTGTCTGCAGGTCCCGTTGCAGGAAGCTGATTTCCCGCCTGATGGTCGCGACGTGTCGATTCCAAAGCCTGCTCGTTTCGGCAAACGCCTGGTTAATGATTTTCCAGTCCTCTTCGCCACGCGTTTGGATGTCGGTCGCTAATGCTTTCTGTAGAGCTTCATTACCGGTTGCCGTTTTTTCCCAAGCGTTTCGCGCTTGGAGCAGTTCGGGTGGGTGGACCAGATACTGCTGCAAGGTTGCGATGCGTTGCTCGATATCATGCCGGTACTGATCGGGAGAGGTCAAAGGGCCGTCCATCCGAAGAGTCGGTTCGGTGTTTCCGTTTTCCGCGCCGCTCCCCGGTTCGTGGGCCGTGTCGAAAAAGGCATAGAATCGATAGTAATCCTGTTGGCTGATCGGGTCATACTTGTGGTCGTGGCATTGGGCGCAGCGGATGGTGAGTCCCAGGAAAACCGTGGCAACTGTGTCGACCTTGTCGGCAATGTAGATCACGCGATATTCTTCTGGCAGGGTTCCCCCTTCATGTGTGTTCATGCTGTTGCGCAGGAACCCAGTGGCCAACCTTTGGCGATCGGTCGCTTCCTCGAGCAGGTCGCCCGCCAGTTGTTCCGTGAGGAACTGATCGTACGGCATATTCTGATTGAAGGCGTCAATGACCCATTCCCGCCACAACCACATGTCGCGGTGGTCATCAATAGAAAAACCGTTGGTATCGGCGTACCGCGCGGCATCCAGCCAGGGAACCGCCAGCCGCTCACCGAGCCGAGGAGATCGCAGGAGCCGGTCCACCAGTCGCTCGTAGGCACCGGGTTGTCGATCGGCCAAGAATTGGTCGATTTCGGCAAGTGTAGGCGGCAACCCGGTCAGGTCCAGTGTCAAGCGGCGTATCAACTGGTTTCGTGAAGCGGGTTCGCTTGGTTGCCAGTCTTTCAATTCCAATTTCGCAAGCACGAATTGATCAATCGGGTTGCGGACCCATTCTGTTCGGTTTACCTCGGGGAGTGGGCCGGCAACGGGTACGAGAAACGACCAGTGTTCCTCAAACGGGGCGCCGTTGCTGATCCAATGCCGCAAGCGTTCGATCTCCGCTTGCGTGATCTTGGCATGCGCCGTTGGGGGCGGCATCTGCTCATCGGGGTCTTTTGATTGCAGTCGTTGCCAGGCCGTGTTCCGCTCCAGTTCTGTTTCAGCGAATACATGGTTGATTCCGGATTCGGTATCCAATCGCAAATCGGCTTGGCGATTTTCTTCATCCGGGCCATGACACTGATAGCAGTGCGCCGAGAGAATGGGGCGGATGTCCCGATTGAATTGCGGTTTTGAGGTTCCTTGAGCCAGTGTCAAGCTGGTGCTGCACGAGCTGACCCACAACGCGACAAAAAATTTCCAGTTGTTCAGCTTGCCGTTTGCCATGTCGCCGGCCCGTTATGTTCGAACGGGTGTTTCACTACTCTTGTTGGTCATCGCGACCAAAAAACATCATATGCTGCCAAGGCAATCGGTCAAATTCGCGGACCAGTTTGAACCCGTTGGCGGTCAACTCCTTGTTGACCTGTTTTTTACTCATCTTGTGCAGTCGCTTGATCGGGACCTCGGGATCTTCCGAGCGGTATTCTACCATTACGATGACCCCATTTTTGGTCAAACTTTTCCTCATCGACTCCAACATCCGTTCGGGGTGTGAAAATTCATGATACACATCGACCAACAGGATCAGGTCAATGGAATTCGGTGGCAGGCGAGGATTGTGAAACGATCCGAGGATTGGGACGATATTTTCAATTCCCTGCTCCTCGCTCCGCTCCCGCAGATACTCCAGCATTTCCGATTGCACATCGACGCCGAGGACAATCCCCTCTTTTCCCGTCAACTCGGCCATCCTCAAGGTGTGAAAGCCGTTGCCACACCCCATGTCGCAGATCGTCATGCCAGGTTTGATCCCCAAGTTGGCAATCATCATCGAGCAGCGTTCTTCCCGTTCCCGTTCATCCCGGATGAGCCACTCCGCCCCTGTGTAGTGCATCGTCCTTGCGATTTGGCGGCCCATATAATTGGAACGAGCAGGAGGGATTTTCGAGGCGCGTCCTCGATCTGAAGGATCCTCTTGGGCAACTGCCGGGGTCAATGCCAGTACGATCGTTCCTAGGGCTAAAAGATTCGCCAGATAACGGTTTTGATTGTTCATCCATTTTCCTCGGTCAGAGTTCGCTGGAAGTATTGTAACGTTTCGTGGTTCGTTTTACCTGTCATCCGGGGGGAGGGATAACAAAAATTGCGGGCAAATACATGGTTGTTCGGAACTCTCAAATCCTTTTGCGATGAGAGGGATAGCTGACCTATGACCCGGACATCGAAACCCGCCACCGAGAACCAAACAGCCAGATCATCAGTTGAAATAGCCCCAGGTTGAGTAGGACGGTAAAAAAAACGTAGCCGGTAAAGTGGCGCAAATCCGAGAGCGGGTACCCCATGAACTGGTTGCCTTCACCGGGGCCTGCCGCTTTCCACCCGGAATCCACTTCCGACAGGTCGTCCATGTAGATCGGGATTTGGAATGCCGCTGCAAATGGGCTGGTGATGGTGGTGTACTCAACGTAGGGAGTTGCGGGTGAGTCGGGAAAGTAGTTGCGGGCAAAAAAACTACCCGCCAGAGGGACGACATAAAGGAGGAGAATCGTGGTATAAGTCACGATCAGGCTCGTTCCCGTCTTTTGAAATACGGTGGAGCAGAACAGGGCCAGAATGGCGGTGGTCAGACAGGTCAGCCCGACGATGATCAGGTAGGCCACAATGGTCGGGATGTTGGACCAGTATTCCGGCACCATGATCAGCGCCAATACGAGTGGCCAGAGCAGGAACGAGGTCAGTACCGTGGAAACCCGCAAGCCGGAGATCAGTTTACCCCAGAGGAATTGCCAAGGCGTGATGATGGTGGTTAGCAACAGGTCGAGAGTTTGTCGCTCTCGTTCGCTGGTGACGCTGCCCGCAGAAAATACGGGTCCGACCAAGATGTTGAACACGCAGACATAAGCGATGTACCAAGGTGCCATGGAGCCGTAAATATAAAGGAAGACGGCCATCAACGGGATAGCCAGGATCATGCTGATCTGGATCGCCAGGCGCAACATCAGCGTCCCGTGACCAAAGATTTCACTCCGCATCTCCTTGTCGTAAATCGGGTTGGTGCGGTCGTCCATCAACGTCTCGCGTTTGGGTGGGGCGAAGAGGCGATCGGGGAACTGGTCCCGTTGAATCACCAGGCCGATCGCTTCGGCCGCCTCTTGATCGAGGTCGACCACTTCCTTCCCTTCACTCCCCATGTCGGGCGGGTAGAGCATGCGGCTGCATGTCAGATAGAACAGGGTGATCGACAACGCCGCCGCCATTCCCGGCAGGACGACAACCGTCAGGTTGAAGCGGGTTTCCCCCCGCGTTTCCAAAGCTTGCCAGAAAAGAACTCCGATAATCGCCAGCGGCAAAATCAACAGGTAGGAGACGACCAGGGAAGCGGACGTCCGCTTAAATAGGCTGCCACACCAGACGCTGATCATCCCAAACGTGATCACACTGCAGATCAGGGCCAGGTAGGCTGCCAGGACTTCGTAGAAAGAGACACCTCCTAATGGCAGGCAGAGCATCACGATAGGTAGCGAGGCGAAAATCAGGATGGCCAAGTGGGTGAGTGCGGCCACCAGCTTTCCCATCACAATCGCTTGGGGTTGCAGTGGGCTGGCCAACAGCATTTCGTAGGTTTTTCGCTCTTTCTCACCGGTGACCGCGCCGGCAGCGAAGCTGGGGGCCATCAAGGAAGCCAGGATGTACTGGCCGAGGAAAAACAGGTTGACCAACTGCCGGGTCGATTCCGGGTTAGCTGTTAAATCAAGTCGGATATTATCCTTGGGCCAGGCGACATAGACCACGACTGCCAACAGCAGCTGGTAGGTCAACAGTAGCAGGAAAGCCCTTGGCATCCTGAGATTGACCAGTAACTCGCGTTGTAAGACCGGGTTCTCAAACAGGTACATCGGACTTGGTGACCTTTAATATTCCCTGGGCGTTCGGCGAGCCTGCACGCGAGCGGGCAGCCCTTGGATTCGCAGGAATCCTTCGGCGTCGGTCTGATTGTAGTCGCCGCCACCTTCCATGGTAGCAATCGCATCGTCGTAAAGGCTGTGAGGACTACTACGTTGGCTGATCGAAATATTCCCCTTGTACAGGTCGAGCGTGACGTCTCCGGTTACATTCTGTTGGGCCGCCCGATTAAATTCGAACAGGGCGTCCATTTTAGGGCAGTACCAAAAGCCATAGTAAACCATTTCGGCAACTTCCGGCGCCAGACGATCTCGTAAGTGCATCAGGTCGCGGTCCATGGTGAGCTGCTCCACATACCGGTGGGCATCGTATAGCAGCGTCATGCCCGGGGCCTCGTAGACCCCTCGGCTTTTCATACCGACAAAACGGTTTTCAACCATGTCGATCCGGCCAATCCCGTTGCGACCGGCTAATTCGTTTAATTCTTCCACCATTTGCAGTGGGGATCGTGCCTGACCATTGATCGAAACCGGGACGCCCGATTCGAAGCCGATCGAAACGGTTTCCTTGTGGTCCGGCGCTTCAGCAGGTGAAACGCCCATCCCGAATTCCACCAATTCGCAACCATTGACATCCAGTTCCTCCAACTGCCCCGCTTCGTAACTAATATGCAGGCAGTTTTCATCGCTGCTGTAAGGTTTCGCTGCCGTTGCCTTGACAGGGATGTTTTTGGCATCGCAGTAATCGATCAACTCGGTCCGGCCAGGGAAACGGTCTCGGAAGGTCGCGTCGCGCCAGGGAGCAATGACTCGCACGTTGGCATCCAACGCTTCGGCCGCCAGTTGGAAACGGCATTGGTCGTTCCCCTTGCCAGTCGCTCCGTGGGCGTAGGCGTCCGCGCCGACCTCACGCGCTATTCGTAGACAAGCCTTGGAGATCAATGGCCGCGCAATCGATGTTCCCAGTAGGTAGACCCCTTCGTACTTCGCCTGCCAAGCCAGGACCGGGAAGGCGAAATCACGGCACAGCTCTTCCCGGACGTCGACGATTTGTGCGGAGGCGGCGCCGATGTCCTCCGCTTTCCGCATTATCTCTTCGCGATCTTCACAAGGTTGGCCGAGATCGACGTAAACGGCATGCACCTCGTAACCCTGATCCATCAACCAACCGAGGATGACTGAAGTATCCAGTCCGCCAGAATAAGCCAATACACAACTAGGCATTCAAATCTTCCCAATATCCTGTTCCACTAATTTCGTCTTCAGGCAAACGGAACGAATGCCTGTCGAATCCAACCCAGATTGTAGAGTATTGCTTCTGCCAGTAACATCGGTCAGTTTGCGTGTCTTCCTGTTTTCCATGTCGAGTTTGTCGTGATCAATCGCCATGACTTTCAACAGGCGGCCCGTCACTTTCGAAGTGGCCGGCTCAGCCTGAGTGATTTTACTGAGAGAGTGTTCGGACCGGTTGCTCCGGACGGCCAAGCGGCGGTGGAGGTAGCCGGTTATCGATTTCCGCAGCGAAAGGAAGATGCCCACAAGGGAGACCTTGGCCGGGTGTTGGTTGTTGGAGGATCGGTCGGTATGGCTGGGGCCGCCGCACTGACGGGCCAAGCAGCACTCCGGGCGGGTTCAGGCCTGGTCCAGGTCATCACCCCGGCCGATGCTCAGGGGCAAGTCGCTGGGTTTTCAGCATGTCTGATGGTTCTGCCTGCGGCGACCGAGGGCGGTTTTTTTGGGGAAGCATCCGTCGAGCAGATCTTGCAGCAATGCGAGTGGGCGGACGTGGTTGCCTTGGGTCCCGGCATGGGGCGGACCCCGGCCGGTCAGCAGATCGCCTGTCAACTCTATGAGGCGTTGCCCCAGCCATTGGTCGTGGACGCGGACGGTCTCAATAACCTGGCTGACGCGCGTGCCGATCTATCCGTCCACCGAGGTGAACGGATTCTGACACCCCACCCGGGCGAGTTCCAGAGATTGATCGAGCAAACCGAGCATGACCGTCAAACGTTGGAAACCTTGGCGGTTGAATGGGCAGCTCGACAACAGCTGACACTCGTTCTCAAGGGGCATCGGAGCCTGGTGACGGACGGCCGGCAACAGACGCACAACCCGACCGGTAATTCCGGGATGGCCACGGCCGGCTGCGGGGACGTTTTGACCGGAATCATCGCCGCGTTGTGGGGACAAGGCTTAAGTCCTTGGGAGGCGAGTCGGACCGGTTGTTATTTGCACGGTTTGGCCGGTGACCTCGCCGCGGGGCAAGCGAGCAAAATGTCGTTGGTTGCTGTCGACCTGCTCACCATGTTGCCCGCAGCGGCGCTGCAGGTCGAGCGGGGCGGCTGATTCCTCTGGTGAACGCAAGAGCGCGGACCTTGGCGGTTGCCGCAGCCCGTCTCAGCTGCCCCGTGGGAATGCTCCGTCCGGCGGTATCTCCCGCGATTCGACACGGTAGACGGAATCGATTTCGAATTCTGTTTGCAGATCAAAACAGGCCGGGTCGATCGGTTCGTTGATCTGCGTGCCTGGCTGGATGGTGACCACGGTCTTGAGCGGCAGAGACAGACCGTCGGCCCCATTTTCGAAATGGGTCATCCGGCGCGGGATTCGGATGCGCTCGCTCGACTCGGGTCGTTTGACCTGGCACCAGCCGTCGATTGAGAACAGGGTACTCAGCCGGCCCGTTCGTTGGACGCGTCGCTCGTAGCGGACGGGAAAACCGTCGTGGGCGTTCGAGAAAAAGACCCGCACCAAGCATGGCTCGCCGTAACATTGCTGGATGAACTCGACAACGTGGCAACAGTCACCCCGCAGGGATCTGGTTCCTCGGTAAGTCCCCTGCTCAAAGAGCCGCTCCCAGATTTCTGCTTGGTCGATGGCCCCTAGGTCGCGGATGCAGAGGGTCGAGGTGACCCAGCGGAAGGGTAAGCGGAGCGGATCGGCGGCTCCTTTGGCTTGCGGCTTGGACGATTGTTTCAAGTTGCCTTGGCGGGCGTTGAAAGATTGATAGATTTCCCCGTCATAACTCCAGGATGTGTAAGGTCCCCTGACCGGCTTTCCATCGCGCAGGGCGAAGCCGATTTCTTCTCGGTCAATCCGGTATTTCTCGTCGTCCCGCAGGTATCGGACTTGCCAAACCGCGCCGTTGGAGCGACGAATGCAAAGGTTCATTTGGAAAGAGGTGGCTTGCTGGGAGGCGTCAAAAGCCCGTTCCCGAATCGATCGGAGGCGATCGTCTTCCTGACCCATCGCCGGCAGAGTGAGCAATCCGAGGAGCAATATGGCGTAACGTAGCTTGGGCAGTAACATTTCCCTTCCGCGCGGGAGATTTTTCAAAGTGAGCATGGCTACGATTGGTTTCACGGCCTCTCCCCAATCAGGAACCGCGATCGAGTCGGACCGATTTTTTTTCAACCGCCCCAGGCAGGCATTTCGTATCGTCGCAGACCTGGTAACTGACCTCGACCAGGACGTCCGCACGGTCGGCTCCGGAAAGCAAACGGACTTTGCGGGAGAAAAAAAGCGTTCCCCGGTAGACTTGCTGTTGTGGATTGGCCAAGTCAGGCAGGGCGACAGGTTTTTGCCAGGGGCCGATCGCCTCGACCTGTTCCGGCAATTGGAGCTGCACCGTGGTGGCACGGTAAGGACTGCTTGGTAACTGATTCGCGTAGGTGTGCCAGCCCGGTGCGATCTGCAAGCGGACCGTGATCTCAAATTGTCTTTCCTCGTCGGCGTTCGCTCGGGCAGTGACGCCCCAGCGGAACGGTCGGTCAATTGTTCCGCCCACTTTCCAGGCAAGCGGCTCTCGGTCTGACTCTTGCTTACTATCTGCAGGCGGGGAAGCGACAGGTTGGGCGACAGGACGGGCGACGTGTCGGAGCGCATTGATAACGACCGATTCCTTACCCTGGGTCGATTCAAAGTGAGGACTGAAGGCGAGCACCTCCCCCTTACCAAACTTGGACCGGAGAATTGCCGGCTGATCGGTCATCGTCCCTTTCTGCACGTCGTACAGATGATTCTCCGAGCGGAAACGGGCTAGAACTTCGTAATCGGGTGCCGTTTTGCTCGAACCGGGCGAGATGATTGGGCCGTTTTGGTAACGGATCTTGTGTTGGCCATCGAGCCCGAGCATCTTGGCTGCCCGATCGCCCATCTCGACCTCGACGTCGGCCGGTCCACCCCGGTACCACATCGATTTTCGTCCCTTCTCCGGGATGTCGACCATCTCGTTATAGACCTTGGCATTCATCAGGTTGAGCGACCAATCGTAGTGCGAAGAGCAGAGATACGCCCCAGCGCAAATCCCGATTACGCCGCCCCCCTCACGGGTGAACTGACGAACCAGCTCACGTCGTTCCGGGCCGATCGCCCTTCCCTGTTTGCTGCCCGAACCGCCCGGGAACAGAAGAACGTCAATCTGGTTTAACACGTCGTTCGAGATATCTTCCGGGCCGATATGAAATCCCTCCACCGACGGTTCGGCATCGAGGACGCGGATGATCTTGCCAGGGCTGGCGCCGTCCGCATCAAAGACGGCCACCCGGATCGGTTCCCTCTCGTTTTGATCGGACCTGGCAAACTGCCGGGAGAGGTCGCGGTCGCTCACGCCGATCGCCTTCAAGGCAGTGGCCACCATCGCCCGGTGTTGCCGGGTCCGCTGCGAGATCGGCTGGTCTTTGAAGGTCGTCTCCAGAATAAAGCTTTTGGCGCCTAACTGTTCGCTGCAGGCGCGCGCCACCGAACCGTCGACGGGACCTGATTTGGCCAGGACCGTAAAGGCGCGTTCGGGTGCGATATGACGGTTGGCGGCGGAAGCGAGCTGGGTCGCGAGTTCCGCCTGTTCCGGGAAAGCGATCACGCTGGAGCCGACCGATTTTGGATTCACTCGGTGAAAGTCAAAACCCTCGTGCAGGTCAAACACCCAGTCCGGTTGTCGCTCTTTGATAAATTCCCACAAGCCTGCCGCGATCTCGGTCTTGGCCGTCGGGTCGGACTGGCGGGGGAAATTTCGATTCAGATCTCTCAGTTTGCGGTCATTGCGAAACTCGGGGATCCAGCGGGTATTGGCTTGCAGGCCGAGTTTATTTACCCGGGGGACGACGATCAGTTTTCCCTTGTCGACCGTCCAGTTCTTGATCTGCATCGCTGCCCGGAAACCGGACGGTTCATTCCCATGGACACCGCCAAAGATCATGACGACCGGGCCGGGTACGCCCGAGTCGTATTGGTACCACTCCGTTTCCCACGGCTTCCCCTCACCCAATTGTCCGGAGCTGAACTCGGGCTGCTCTGCCTGACTGAGGTTGGCCGGGCCGGGTAGCATGAGCCAGGACAGCAGGACGACCAATATCTTGGCTCGAAGGAGATGGGCAAACCGACGGCTGGGTCGCGGAACAGACATGGTAAGGGACTCACGGAATCAGTCGTTTTGGATTTTGCGTGCGGGCAGTCCGGCTTCCCGGGCAGCGCCCGCTGGCCAGGGTGGCCGGTCGAGCGGGACCCCCACGCCACTCGGTCATTGTAGCAGAACTACTTCCACTCCGTTGGCCACGATCACTTGGGGCGAACCGACCGAGTGCAGGATCTGGGGTGATATTTGGACGGCTGTGACCCATAGGATCCGATTTCGACTTGAAGCGGCCCATTTTTTACCTACAACCACAGCATGGGATCGATTCAGTACCAATACGATGTGCTCGTGATTGGCGCCGGCCATGCCGGTACCGAGGCGGCGATGGCCGCTGCGCGAAAAGGGGCCCAGGTCGCCTTGCTGACCACCAACCTCGACACGGTGGGCCAGATGAGCTGCAACCCGGCGATTGGCGGCGTGGCCAAGGGGCACCTCGTTCGCGAGATCGACGCGCTGGGCGGGATCATGGGTCGGGCGATCGATGCAACGGGCATCCAGTTCCGCATGCTCAACCTGCGTAAAGGTCCGGCCATGCACAGCCCGCGTGCCCAGGCGGACAAGAAGGCGTACCAGAACTGGGTCAAGGCGACGGTCGAGCACCAGGGGAACCTCGATTTGCGTCAGGAAATGGTCGAGGATCTGCTGACCGAAACCGAGGATGGCCGAGTTCGGATCGTCGGCGTTGCCGTCAAGGGCGGAGCCGAGTATCGCGCCCCGGCCGTTGTCCTGACGACCGGGACTTTCCTGTCGGCCATCATGCATACGGGCGAGGCGAAGACGGCTGGTGGTCGCGCCGGGGAGGGGACGACGCACGGGATCAGCGGCGCGCTCCAGCGGCTTGGGTTTCGCCTGGAGCGGTTCAAGACGGGGACGCCACCCCGGCTCAATGGGCGGACGATCGATTACGAGCGGACCGAAATTCAACCGGGCGATGAACAGCCACAGCCGTTCTCGTTTTTGACCGAAAATTTTGCGGTCGATCAGATCCCCTGCTGGATCACGTACACCAACGAGGCCGTCCACCAATTGATCCGCGACAACCTTGACCGCGCGCCGATGTATAGCGGGCAGATTCACGGGAGTGGTCCGCGTTACTGTCCCAGTATCGAAGACAAGATCGTCAAGTTTGCCGATAAGGATCGCCACCAGTTGTTCCTCGAGCCGGAAGGGCGCGACACCCTGGAGATCTACGTTAACGGAGTCTCGACCAGCTTGCCACGTGATGTGCAGGATCAGATGTTCCGCCTGATCCCGGGCTTGGAAAAGGCCCAGATCATGCGGTATGGGTACGCAGTGGAGTACGATTTTTGCCCACCCGATCAATTGCGTCCAACACTCGAGACGAAATCGGTCGACGGCCTCTATTTTGCCGGGCAGATCAATGGGACGACTGGTTACGAAGAGGCCGGTGCGCAAGGATTGATGGCCGGGGCCAATGCCGCCGCTCGCCTCCAGGGTGAGCCGGACTTTATCCTCGACCGGGACGTGGCCTACATCGGGGTCCTAATCGACGACCTGGTGACTTGCAGTGTGGATGAACCGTACCGGATGTTCACCAGCCGGGCTGAGTACCGCTTACTGCTGCGGCAGGACAATGCCGACCGCCGCTTGACTCCCCTCGCCTACCGGGCCGGCCTGGTCGACGCCGCGCGGCATCAGGGATTGGTTGAAAAAGAGGCGCAGATCGAACAGGCGAAACGACAGCTGGAAGAGAATCGCGCCGGTGAAATCACGTTGGCCAAGCTGCTGCGGCGCCCGGAGACGGCGTGGGCAGACCTGGTCTCTCATCTGCCTGAACTGGAAAAAGCCTCGGCTTCCGTGCGGCAACAGGTGATCTACGACGTTAAGTATGAAGGTTACATTACGCGGCAGCAGACGACGATCGATCGTCACAAGCGACTGGCCGACAAGAAGATCCCGGACAGTTTTGACTACCAGTCCCTGACTCATTTGCGGAGTGAGGCGAAGGAAAAGCTGAGCCGCTTCCGACCGACCAGCATTGATCAGGCAGGCCGTATCAGCGGGATCACCCCCGCGGATATCGCCATGATCATGTTGCACCTCGAAGGGAAGGCCGAGACGAGTCGGCGCTAGGAAGAACCGCAAGTAGGAGAGGTTGCCTACTTCTGCTCGGTCTCTGCCGGCGCATCGGCAACTCGCGGGCCGACTCGGAAAGGGTTCTGACGGAACAGATGCTCGTCGGTCAGAGGGATTGTTGACTCGGACAACAGTTTCTTTTCTTCGGGACTGAGACGACTGCCGGCGAATCGGGTTCCGTCGTAAATCGTTCCTTTCTGGAAAGGACCGGCGCCAAACCACCAGGAGTTGCGGCTGGTGCTCTCCGATTTGGCGACGCCCGATTGCCAGATTGGTTGCATGCTCTCACGCTCGTAGGCAAATACCATCACTTTGGCGATTCCCTGCTGGGCGTCGAGTCGAGCAAAGGAGAGTTCGGGTAAGGCGGGTAACAGTGGAGCGCTGGTCAGAGCGGCGGCGGCCGAGGCAATCTGACCCGTTTGCTGTTGAGGCATACCGTAGGAGATTTCGTGGCCATCGGTGCCCAAGGCGCCGACACGGGGTTCGACGATGATTTCTGCCTTTTCCCGTTGGTCCTGGATTTTACAGCGAGCGGCCGTCAATTGTTGTCTCAAGGAGCTGATGATGTAATCCGAGTTGACAAACCCGATTCCACGGACCGGGCGTAAATAGGTCGTGTCCAGAAAGACAGAGCGATTGGAAAGGTGGCTGAAATCAATTCGATTGATCGCTGAGTCGACGGCGTCCGACATCAGCAACTGTTCTGTGGCCATCCGTTGGGTGGTCGTTCCACAACCGAGCAGGCAGATTGCCGGAAGGAGCCACAGGGCGCGGAGTCGGCCCGCCTTGGATCGCGTTGCCTGGTTGTGAATTCGAAACGTTTTCATGTTGATCGTCCGAAGGGAACCGCCGAGCCACGAGATCCGATGAAATCAAACAGGCGGTTTTGGGGCGGCGGATCGTAGCGAAATAATGAAACGGCAGAAAGACCTTCATGAAACTTTTCCGCACTGATTTCATAAAATAGCGAGTCTCAACCTTTTTGGGCGAACTGGGCAAACGCCGCCGTTTTGCGAGTCTTATCAGCGGAGCTTTGGTTACTTCTGTTTGCTCCACCATGATTCGTCATTTTCGCAGATCTTCCATTTTACGGATCATCTCAACTCGACCCGTCTCCTGCTGGTTAACCACAAGCCGCTGCTTGACAAAAAAAAGTGCCAACTGCTAGCTGGATGGGAGTAACTTGTTGAAGTTAAAGGGTTTGAGGCGTTTCAATCAATCTTGACCGACTTCGTAGGACAGATATAATCCGGTCACATTGGCAATTTCGGCAAACTTGGAAGTAGCGGTCGAGATTTCCAAATGGAACGACGCAGTAATTTGAAGTGTTTGCGTATTTATCACAAGTCTCTCAAATCACGATTTGAAAGATCGATCCAGACAATGAGGTTTGGACGTGATGGCTCAGAAGGAATTGGTCTCAACGACGAGCCCCACGCCTGACCACCTAAGGAGAGGATGGTTTCATGACTTCCAAGAATGTCTTTACGACGGGCGAAGCGGCCAAGATTTGCAAGGTCAGCCAGCAAACCATTATTCGCTGCTTTGACAACGGATCGCTGAAAGGTTTCCGTGTACCCGGAAGTCGATTCCGACGTATTCCTCGTGACCAGTTATATATCTTCATGAAGGAAAACGGGATTCCGACCGATGCACTGGAAAGCGGCAAGCGGAAACTGTTGATTGTGGACGACGACGTCGAACTGGTAGAGCTGATGGTGGACGTGTTCGCACGGGATGGTCGTTTCGACTACAAAACAGCCAATAACGGTTTCGATGCGGGGATGATGGTCAAGGAGTTTCGGCCTGACCTCGTGATTTTGGACGTCATGTTGCCCGATATCAACGGGAAAGAGGTTTGTCAGCGAGTCCGCAGTGACCCGACCATGTCCTCGGTGAAAATCATCTGCATTTCCGGGATGGTTGAGCAAGACAAGATCGCTGACTTGCGGGCAGCCGGGGCAGATGACTTCATGCACAAGCCGTTTACGGTAGAAAAACTATTGGAGCGAGCTTGCGAAATGCTGGAAATCGAGGCGGTCACGGGTACTTAGGCAGTCTGGCGAGTTCCCGTCCTAACGGAATCAAGCTTGTGCCAATTCGCCGGCTCTGGGATAAACCCGAACGAATCAAGCGTACCTTTCAATGGTACGCTTTTTTTATTCAGCCGATCATGAATTCGGTCACCCTCGGAAAAGATTAAACCCACTGACCCGAACGTCTGTTCTCCATGTACCTGTTGCCCGCCATTGAGATCGAAGAAGCCGAGATCAGGTTGCCCTGCTCTGCCCTGGATCTGCTTCGACTCGGTGCTCAGGTTTGCGAACCGGCAGCGGTTGAGCATTGCCGATTGACGGTGCCAAATAAACCGGGCACGATTGCGGCCCACAGCGATCGGCCGGTCCTGTTTGACAGCCCTGCCCTTTTATTGTTCGCCCTGTCTCATTGCCGGGAGGATGCGGAACCCCCCCGTAGTTGGAAAGAACTCGATGAATGGGTGAATCGCCGACTCTTGCCTCTGCTCGCACGGGTCGTCCCCGTGACGGACGACGATGGCTTTTCCGATTGGGAGGAGCGGAAACATAGAATCGCGTGGAGACATCGACGTTTTCTTGATCAACCGCGTGGCAAGCGACTGGTCAAATTCCTGCAGGAAGTCTCTCGAACCCAAAGCGTTCCACTGAGCAAACGGGTGTGCGTCGAATGGTTGGCAAATTCAGGTTTGGGTGTCGAATGCCTGCCGGCTATGCCGGAAACCGGACCGGCTCGTCTCCTCCGCGTGGATGAACTGATTGAATCCTCGTATTACCGAACACCTTCCGCTTTTGGGTTTGCTTCGACCTGGACCATCCTGCAAGGTTTCGCGCAATTGGCTTTTGAATTTGAAGATCGTCTGAGGCTGGAAAAACTTAAATCCATGAAGCAATTGGCCTACGGAGCCAGCCACGAAGTCAATAACCCCCTGGCCAATATTGCCACTCGGGCCGAGACGCTCATTCGCAGTGAGTCGAACCCGGAACGACGACGTCTGCTTTCGGTCGTACATGCCCAATCAATGAAGGCCCATGACATGATCGCCGACATGATGCTGTTTGCTCATCCGCCTCGGATGCAAGTGGAAACCTGTGACTTGGCAAAACTGACTCGGCAACTGCGGGATGAAATGGCCGATGAACTTCGAGCATCCGAAGTCGAGGTTTTGGTTCGCAGCTATCCCGGCGTCCAAAGCGTGCCCGTCGATCCAACCCACTTTTCGGTGGCTCTCAAGGCATTGCTCCAAAATTCGATCGAAGCGATCGGCTCGTCGGGGCAAATTCGGGTTCGGCTGTTCCGGGAATCGAGCGATTGGCTCGGTTTGTCCGTTCTGGACACAGGTCCAGGAATCAGTGCCGAGCAGGCGGATCACCTGTTTGATCCTTTCTATTCCGGTCGTGAAGCCGGTCGGGGCCTTGGATTTGGCTTGTCCAAAGCGTGGCGGATCATCCGGGAGCACGGCGGACAAATTTTCTGTGACGATTCCTGTCAAACGGGCGGAAAATTTGAAATTCGCTTGCCAGTAACCCAGAAATCCTTGAGCCGAATTGACATTGCCCGCGCAGCGTAAAGAATAGGCTGCTTCAAGAGGGGTCATTTGATCCGGACGATTGTCGCATGGGGCCAAGATGTCATCGAATCCCGCTACTTTGGAACCGCCCAGGTACAGCGTCTCGCTGTGGGCAGCCTTGTTTCCAGTTGCTGTACTGATCGCATTGTTGATCATCAATGTTGTGATCTACGGTGACGGGGCGACGGGTGGACCGAACCAGATTGCCTTGTTGATGGCCGCCGCCGCTGCGGCCGTCGTCGGGCGCATGTGCGGGATCAGTTTTCAGACAATGATGAACGGGATTGTCAACAGTCTCGGCTCGGCGCTGGGCGCCATGCTGATCCTCTTGTTGATCGGTTCGCTGGCCGGTACCTGGCTAATTAGCGGGGTGGTACCCGCCATGATTTACTACGGTCTGGAGATTCTGGACCCCCAAGTTTTTCTTGGCGTTACGGTCATCATCTGTGCGATCGTCTCCATCGCTACGGGAAGTAGTTGGTCCACCATTGCTACGGTCGGCGTGGCGTTGTTGGCCATTGGCCGAGCGTTGGGAATCAGCGAAGGGATGGTGGGAGGCGCGATCATTTCGGGCGCCTATTTTGGAGACAAGATTTCTCCTTTGTCGGATACGACCAATTTAGCGGCAGCGATGGCTGGCACCGAGTTGTTTACCCATATCAAGTATATGTTGTGGACCACCGTGCCAAGTATTGTCATTACCCTGCTCGTTTTTTTCTGGATAGGTTTTGGCGCCGAGACGCAAGCGGTTGACCAGACCAATACCCTCGCCCTTTCCGCCGCAATTAATGAGAAGTTCTATTTGACACCCATCCTGTTTCTGGTGCCGGCGGCGGTCTTAGTGATGGTAATCATGAAAATCGATGCCGTTGTTGCCTTGTTTGTGGGAACGATTCTGGGCGGGGTTTGCGCTGTGGTATTTCAGCCGGCTATCGTCACCGAAGTGGCGAACCTGCCGGATGTTTCGGTGACCCGGATGTTGGATGGCCAGGAGGTCACGGAAACCGAACCAGCTAGTTACCTGGAGCGTAGTTACGTCGCCGTGGTCAATGCGATGTCGGTGGAGACGAGTATCGACTCGAAGGATGAGTTCGCCCGTGACTTGTTGAGCGCGGGTGGGATGAATGGAATGTTGAACACGATCTGGTTGATTGTGACGGCGATGTGTTTTGGCGGGGTGATGGAAGCATGCGGCCTATTGCAGCGAATCACGATGCCGCTGGTGCGGTTGGCACGGACCACCGGATCTTTGATCGCTACGACGGTTGCCAGTTGTCTGTTTGTCAACGTGACCGCCTCCGATCAGTACCTGGCGATCGTGGTACCAGGGCGAATGTTCCGCAAGACCTATCGTCAACGCAAGTTAGCGCCCCAGGTCTTGAGTCGAACTTTGGAGGATTCGGGTACCGTGACCTCGGTGCTTATCCCCTGGAACACTTGTGGCGCCACCCAAGCGGCGATTCTGAATGTGCAGACTATCGTCTACGCCCCCTACTGCTTCTTCAATTTGATCAGTCCAGTCATGACGATACTGTTTGGTTTTTTCGGAATCTGCATCGCCCAGTTACGGGGAGATGAACCGGAAGAAGTGGACCTGACCGAAATGGACAGCTGACTTGACGATTGTCCTGCCTGCTGAAACCTCCAAACGGCGGCAGTCCTGAGAGCTAGCAAACGGTGCCCCCGAGAATTTGGTTTCCGTTGTCTATTCCCGTTGGCCTGCTCGGCTGATTTTGCTATTCCCTTCCTGCTGCCAGCCGGAGTTGGTTGAACAAAGCTCACTTGGCACCGTATTTCAAGCAAGTGTGTCACCGGACCCGTTTCCCACCCCCGAGGGAAACGGCATTGAAATGAGCCGCGGTGGTTCGGATTGCGTGGTAGCTGAGGGAAGTGGTCACCTGTACAAGGAACTGGATAAAATGCCAAGCTGCAAATTTCCTATGGAATCGGTCCTGGTCTTGTCTGCGACACTCGTTTTAGCCCTCCCGGTTTGCGGTTGGGGACAGCAGCGACCGACCGCTGCTTCTCAGCAATACCGTTTCGCTTCCTCTCCGTTGGTGGGAGGTGGGAAAGTTACCAGTCAATCCGCTCCAGGTAACCCGAGCCAAATACTCACAACCGTTTCGGGGCTCCCGTCTCCTCGGCCCGCCAATGCCGAGCCTGCAACCGTTCCCACCTCGGGAAGGGAAGAAAGCTTGAGCCGTTTGCCCGTGATGAACGCAGGCCCTCGCAATTACAATTATCAAGCCCCCACCCTCGGCATGGGGCCCAGTCGTCCTCGCCCCGTGGTTAACGATTGTCAATGCAAAGCAACTGAGCCGACCACGTTTCAGGTAGGTTCGGGGCTGTTGCCCGCTTCCTCTACCAATGCAGGGGGTGACACGCGGTACGTCATTTCCAATGAGAATTCTGGGGCAGGTAACGCTGCCTTCGATCCGACCCGTTACCAAAACCTGCCGCCGGGTACTTACATGGGGGAAAGTCTGTTTGGGAAGCCGCAGGCGTATGTCGACGGTGAACCGATCAGGAATATTTTCCGTTTCATGTCCCTCTAAGACCTGCGTTGCGCGATTGCTGGACAGGCGTAATTCAATTTACCCCTCGCAAGGGTTGCGCCCGGGCTTGAGATCGCAGGCATTGCAGAATGGACACTCCCGAGGGTTGGTCTCGTCGTCCTCCTCCTCTTCGTCGCTGCGGAAACCGATCGTTTCCCGCCAGCCACAATTCAGGCACTTCAATTCATAGGCGTGGATCGTCAGATCCTCGGATTCGAAGAAGTTGTATTTGCACTTCAAGTCGCAGCCCACAAGGTCGTTGGGGCATTGGCGTGCATCGGGTTTTAACGGTCTCAATTTTTTTCTCTCGAACTTCAGACGGTCGTTGTGGGTCACCCCGATCTTGTTTTTACTGTATAATCGAGACATCATGTTAACAGGTTTGGCGATTGTTCGCTGAACACGCATCCGTCCCGTTTGTGATTCAGGTGGTTGAAATGTTTCCTCGGCTTGTGATTTTGATCAGTTTATTCGTGTCCGTGAATGTGCAGGCAGAGGTGCCAAAAAATAATAACGCGCCCGAGGATGATGGTTGGACCGTCTTGTTTAATGGGAAAGATCTTGATGGCTGGACCCAGAAAAATGGGACTGCCACCTACGAAGTGGTGGATGGGACGGTGAAAGGGACGACCTCGGAAGGAAGCCCCAATTCTTTTCTTTGTACGAAGAAGGAGTATGGTGACTTTGAACTGCATTTCGAAGTGAAAGTCCACAATAAGTTAAATTCAGGCGTGCAAATCCGTTCGCAAACCAAGGGTAAGCCGAATGGTCGCGTGAATGGCCCGCAAGTCGAAATTGAGGCGGGGCCAGGACAGGCTGGCTTGATTTATGGGGAAGCTTCTGGTGGTTGGATGTCGGCCCCGGAGAAGCATAAAGCACAGCACGATCATTTCAAGAATGATCAGTGGAACTCCTACAAGGTGATTGCCAAGGGTCCGCGGATTCAAACGTGGATCAACGGAGAGCCGGTTGAAGATCTGACGGATGAAGCAAAATACGAATCTCACCCGACCGGTTTCATCGGTCTTCAGGTTCACGGCATCGGCAAGAAACAAGGGCCCTTTTCGGTGCAATGGCGGAACATCAAGATCCGGGAGATGAAGGACTAGTAGGCTCCCGCTGCTCACCCGGGATCGCTTTTTGACGGTTTCGGGTGTGATGGATCGTCAGCAAGATGGCGGGCAAGACAAAAAGATCGGCCAGCAGCGCCACGGCCAATAGCATGGCGATGTTGGAAGCGAAGCGGGTCATCACGTACAGCCCGCTAAAATAGGCACACAGTATTCCCGCACAACTGATGAGGGTGGTGTGCAGCATGGCTGGCCCGCATTGCCCAATCGCTCGGCTGAGCGCCGGTGTAACTCGACACCACTGCCCCCCGAAGTCGCGGAAACGGATGAGAAAATGAGATGTGTCATCGACCGCGATACCGAGTGCCACGCTGGCCGTCATGGCGATTGCCAAATCGACAGGGCTGCCCGCCCAACCCAGGCTTCCGAATACGAGTAGGGCTGGCATCACGTTGGGGATCATCGCGACCAAACCGAGGATCACCGAGCGGAGAACAATGATTAATAAGGGGGTGATAATCACAAAGGCCAGTAGGAAGTTCTTGAAAAGGTCGACCAGCAACGTCTCTTGGGCATGGTGGAACAGGAATGTTTTTCCCGAGAAGAGGAAATCCGGCGGGCGGAAATCAGGGTCTTGAGCTGCGTACTTGGTTGCTTGCTCCTCAGCGACTTTACTTACCGACAGGGCTAATCGGTCAAAGTCACTCTGGCGGGTGAAGGGAAATCGCAGGCTGATTCGCCACATTTCGCGGTCTCCCGATATTTTCAAAAACAGGCCGTCTGCCAGTGCTTCCCGACGTGACTCCAGTTTTCGGCGAAAAATGGTCCGTTTGACCAAGGCTGGGCCGGTTGATGATTGCGGCTCTCGCGGCAAGTAGTTCAACAGGGAGTGGGCCACATCGACAGTGTCCAATCGTAGCCAGGCACTTTGCAGGCGCTGCACGTATCGGTATCGCTCAAAAAAATCTTTGGGGTCGGGCTGCTCGAAAATGATGATTGCCTCAGTCTGATCGAGAGGGCCTAATTGGCGTTCCAGGTTAGCCAAGTCTTGGATGACGGGGGAGCCGGGTTCGAAGAAACCGTCCACTTCTACGCTGGCTCGCAATTGTCCCAGGCCAACCAGTCCCAGGAGAATCGCGCCTATCCCCGCGGTCACGATGATCCCGCGGTATTGATCAACCCGTTTTAGGCAGTTGGTCCAGAGCAAGCTGTCCTGTTTCCGGTCAGCAAGTCGCTGTAAACCGGGCTGACCAAGCCGGCTCAGCAACCAGGGGACCACGACCAGTTGAAAGGCAAGCGAAAACAGGACGCCCGCCGCGCAGAAAAAACCAAAGTCGCGAATGGCGGGGAAATTGCTGCGCGTTAATGTCAGCATGCCGATCGCTGTTGTGGTCGTACTAATCGCGCAAGGCTTCCAGCCGGTGCGCAGCAATTGCCAAGGGTCCCCGATGGAATCGAGGTTGTAGCGAATCAGATGCAGGCAGCCCGAGGTAGTCAAGACAAACGTCAGGATGGGGATAATCGAAGAGAGCCCCCCTAGCTTGGCTCCCCAAATTGGAATAAAGGCGACACTGCATCCGGCGGCCAAGGCGGCCGTGGCGAAGACAATCAGTGTCAGGACCACATCCCGCAAACAGAGCATGGCGATCAGTGTCGCCACCACAATTCCGGGAATCAGCATTTTAAGAAAGGCCTGTTTGATCTGGCGGTCGAAGTAGTTAGCCAGGTAGGGGTAGCCACCGATCGCAATCGAGGCTCGATCGAGGTCGGGGTATTCGTCGATCGTCTGCCATAGTCCTTCCATGAAGACGCCCCGGTTGTCGGTTCCCTCTGTATTGAGTTCGACAACCAGGCATGTCTGGCGAGGGTCTTCGAGCCCAAAAAAAACCCCCCGCAATGCGGCAATCGCACGTCGCCGTGGGAACCCGAGCTTGGATTCCATTCGCTGGAGTGCCTCGTCTCCCGTGATCACCCGTTCGATCAGGGGAGCGGGTTTTCCATTCCGAATCCGAGTCGCCAACTGGTTCAGTGTGGGATTGCCCAAGACACAGTCCGGCCAGGTCAGGACAATGAAATCATCCGAAGCGAAGTTTTGTTGAAACACTTCATACGCATCCCGAGCGGGTGATTGGTCGGGAAGCCAGCTCATGACGTCTTCGGTATTGGTCTCGATCCGGGGTAAGCCGAAAGCAAGCACCAGTGTGACCAATCCCAGAAAACCGGCAGCTGCCAAATCGAGAGAACGCAGTCGGTTTCGATTAAGGCTGGTCATCGGTCATCAAGTAGCGGGTAGTAAGAGCAATGCGATGGGGAAAGTTGGCCGCGGCTGATCAGAAACCGTCAGGATGAATGAACTTGGGCATTAATTCCCAGCCCTTGGGAACGGCAAGGTTCGAAGTGCCAGCCGTCGGTTCCGAGTAATCATCCGCCGCATCCGGGGAGATGCCAGAGCCGCAAATGGCAAACGGTACGTCACCATGGCTGTGCGTTTTGGTGCTCAACAGCGTCGGGTGATCCGGCGTGATCAGGAGACGCCAAGCTTCCTCTTGTTCCAGTCGTTCAAGAAGCGGGCCGACAATGGCCCGATCGATTTCCTCCAAAGCACTCACTTTGCTGGTGATACTCCCCTCGTGGGAAGCTTCATCAGGTGCTTCGACATGAACGCAGACCAAGTCGAATTGATCGAGCGCTTCGCAGGCGTGTCTCCCTTTCGCGCCGTAATCGGTGTCGGTGTAGCCGGTTGCACCTGGGACATCAATCCGTTCCCAGCCAATGATTGCGGCCAGTCCACGCAGCAGGTCGACCGCGGTGATCATTGCGCCCTGTAAACCGTACAGCGATTCAAACGACTGGAGATCCGGCCGTCTTCCCAGTCCCCATAGCCAGAGGTTGGTAGCCGGAAGCTGGCCCGCTTCGGTCCGTTTCTGATTGACCGGATGATCGGCGAACCAGTTGACACTCAGGCTCATCAGCTCCGACAGGAGGTCGCTGCCGGGACCGCGCGGAAAATGGTCGGTAACCAATTTGTCCGTCAGGTCGTGAGGTGGGGTGGAACGGGTTTCATTGGAAAAGGGAGCGTCACTTCCTCGGTACAGCAGCAGGTTTCGATAGCTTACCCCTGGGACGAATTCGAGGGCCGGCTCCTGAACCTGCTCGGCGGCTGTTTGCAAAAGCGCGTGAGCTTCACTGGAGGATATATGATCGGCTGTAAAATCCTGCATTACCTGATCGAGGATGGTGACCAAGTTGCAGCGGATTGCCCAATCATTGGGTCCGAGTTCAATTCCCTGTGCGGCCGCTTCCAGCGGCGCTCGGCCGGTGAAAAATTGATGGGGGTCGTATCCCAGCAGGCTCATGTTGGCGACGGCGGAACCGGCTGTCAGGTGATGGGGGGTGTGGTTCGCGCGACCCACGCAGCCGCGGGCCGCCACGGAGTCCATGGCGGGAAGTTGAGCCGCCTGTAAAGGCGTCCGGCCGTCCAGTTCCGTTTGTGGTTCGTCGGCGCAGCCGTCTGGAATTACAATCACGTATTTCATAAATATCCCATCCGTTGGGTTTCACAGGAATCAGATCCGCTTTGTCTCAATCGAGAATCCTTAATCGTTCGGTGCCGGCAAAGACGCAGGGAAGTTTTTCAATTTCCGCCACAGCCTGACTGACATTTCTTTCCAAGGTGTGGCGCGTCATGATGACGACAGGTACGACATTGTCTTCCTCGGTATGCGCTGTGTGCTGAAATACAGAACCGATGGAGATGCTCTCTTCACCCAATAGGCCGGCCAGTTGACCCAGAACTCCTGGTTCATCGCGAACGTTAAAACGGAGGTAAAACTGTCCCGGAAGATCGCCCGGATCGGCCATTTCGACCCGCGGCACCCCTTCTGACCACAGCTCCAGAGTCTTGAACGTCAACGCAGTGCGGCCGACGGCCGTATCGATCATGTCGGCGACGACCGCCGATGCGGTCGGCATTCGACCGGCGCCCTGTCCGTGGAAAAAGACCGGGCCAACCGCGTCACCTACAACACTGATCGCGTTAAAATTTTCCCGCACCTCGGCCAGGGGTTTGCCTACTTCGACCAGCATGGGTGTCACCGTCAATTGCAATCCCTTCTCCGTATTGAGCGCGAAGGCAATCAATTTGATTCGGTAACCGAGTTGACCGGCGTAGTTCATGTCGGCTTTATCCAGCGTATCGATACCCCGGCGGGGGATTTCGCTCCAGCTCACCCTAGCGCCAAAGCCGAGGTGGGCGAGGATTGCCAGTTTTTGGGCGGAGTCAGAACCGTCGACATCGTGAGTGGGGTCTGCCTCGGCAAATCCGAGTTGCTGAGCTCGGTGCAGCGCTGTTTCATACGGTTGATTGTTTTGCTGCATTCGGGTGACGACAAAATTACTCGTGCCATTGAGGATGCCACGCAAGGAACGGACCTGGTTGGCCGAAAGACATTGACTGATGTTGGTGATGATGGGGATTCCGCCGGCCACGGAAGCTTCAAAGGCGATGCTGCGACCCAGCTGACGGGCTCGATCAAATAATTCCGGTCCATGCTCCGCCAGTAACGCTTTGTTAGCGGTCGCGATATCTTTCCCGCCCTCCAGGAGTCGGAGCATGATCGTGCGTGCCGGTTCGATGCCACCGATCAGCTGTGCAACAACTTTGACGTTGGGGTCGGCGATGACCCGCTCGAGATTGTCGGTCAGCAGCCCCTCCGGTAGATCGGCGTCTCGCTCTTTGGAGAGGTCGCGCACGACGACGTGGGAGAGCCACAAAGTCCGCCCCGCATGTCTTGCCGTCCGGTCCCCGTGGTCCAGTAGAAGCCGTGCCACACCACTGCCCACGGTTCCCAAGCCGATGATCGCAACTTCGGTTTTTTCCATCATGGGACAATTCCAGGTCAGTGGGCCAGATCCACCCGCTCATGAGGGACCGCCAAAAGCAAGTCGCAGCAGGGTACCGGCGAGAACTAAATCACGGGTGTCGGAACCCGATTATTCCAGCCACGACCGGCTGTGCCTAGGGAGGATCGCTTGGCCAGGCGGCAGGGGTGATGTGGGGCCGGTTCAGCGAGGGCGCCACCCGTCATCTCCAGCGGATTGAATTGGGCCGGACTCGCCCAGATTTTGTCCAATCATCAGAGAGGAAGTCAGGGCAAGGGTTCTTGTCAAATCGGCGGGAACGCATTTAAATAGTGGCTCATTCGACAAAACATCTCGCCGAACCCTCGGCGGGGTCGATTGAGGACCGAAGCCTGAGTCTGGTTTAAGGCACATGTTTTGAAAACCGGCGTACCTTTACGGGTACCGGGGGTTCGAATCCCTCTCCGTCCGCTGCCCATCTCCGGCGATTAAAATGCTGGCATCTCCTTCTCAAAGGAAGGACCGGGACGAGCGCTTCCATCTGCTGGCCGATGCCAGCCGTTGTCCACACGAGTATCGCCGCCCTAAGGGCGATGGGTTAATTTGATTTCTGGGTAGCTTGCTTGAAAACGCTGAAAATCTTGTTCGCTCAGGTTGTGTTGGAGAATCTCCAGGTGCTCGAGTGAATCGAGATGCTTACCCAGATTCAAGAGACCGGCCGCGCTGATCTGTTTCGATTCGATCGACAGGAACTTTAGTTTGGGTAGCTGGCCCAGCGCGATCAAGTCTTCCCCGGAGAGGCTCGAGTTGGTCATCCGCAGGCTGGTCAGTCCTTTCAGTTTGGCGATTGCCGTTAATGCCTCGCTGTCCAGACGTTTTATATGGATCGTCAGGTGATAGAGATTTTCGAGTTGGCTCAGTGAGGAAAGTCCTTTTTCTGTGACGCTCGATTCGGGCAGGACGAGTACTTCCAGGGAAGCAATGGTGGCCAAGTGCTCCAGTCCCTCATCCCCCATCGTACGGGGCGCGTAGAGTGTCTTGAGATTGGGTAATTGGCAGAGATTTTTCAGATGTTCGTCGCCCACTTTGGCTGTTTCGATATTCAAAGAAGTCAATTTTTTGAGCGTGGCGACATGATTAAGGAAATCTCCTTCCGTTTCCTTAGCGGCTCGAATATCGAGGTGGGCCAACTCGGTGAG
>JAYZCF010000099.1:0-3562 GCA_036338455.1 Planctomycetota bacterium | reverse complement strand
TTCCAAACAAGCATTCGCAACTGTGGTAAGAATTGTGCACGTTTCGATCTCAGCGCCGGCTGGGCCCCAGGTTTCCCAAAGTCCCGCCATGCAAAACGGACGGCCGTCAACACGCGTGATGTAAAAAGGAAATTTCCGTTTACCAACGTTTTTCCATTCAAAGAATCCATCTGCGACGATCAGGCAACGGCGTTTCTGAAACGCATCTCGGAATGCCGGTTTCGAGTCGACCGTTTCACTACGGGCGTTGATCATTCGATTGCCGACAGCCAACTCTTTCGCCCAGGACGGGACCAGTCCCCACCGGAGCGGAGTGAAGATTGGCTTTCCTTCACGATACCGCACGGCCGGCGCCCCCTGCGTGGGAGCAATATTGAACCTCGGAATCCATTCGGGAACCTCTAAACCTTCAAACAGTGAGGCAATCGACTCGGCCGGGCTCCGCAATGTAAATCGTCCACACATACTCACTCAGTTTCCGTCTTGCTGAAACGGTTGCATCCTCATTGTACAGCGCGGTTACCAATGCTGTCCGCCCCGCATCGGCAATTGACGTCCAACAATTATTTTGGGACGTTACCTTCATGTTTCAACCGTCTGCCGACATCCAAACCCTCCGCCAACGGGCCGTTGTGGTGGCCCGCCTGCGCGACTTTTTCCAACATCGCGGGTTCTTTGAAGTTGATACGCCCATGCTGTCCCACGACACCGTGGTCGATCGCCACCTCGACCCGATTCCGATTTCCCGGGATCAGGTAGACAACGGCTCCACCGTGACGCCTGCCAACAAAGAGGCGAAACTCTGGTTGCAAACCTCACCGGAATTTGCCATGAAACGCCTGATCGCCGCCGGTGCTGAAGCGATCTACCAAATTACGCACGCCTTTCGAGCAGGTGAAAGAGGAAAATGGCACAATCCCGAGTTCACGATGTTGGAATGGTATCGTGTCGGTGATTCGCCAAGATCGGCTATGGAATTACTGGGTGAACTGGCGGTTGCCATCCTCGATCGCGATCGCTTTCATCTTCTCACATACCGGGAGGCGTTTCAGATTCACGCAGGGTGTGACCCTCTCCAAGCGGATGTCGAACAGATGAAGCGGGTTGCAGAACAACGTGCCGTATCGACAAGCGGACTCGAACAGGAAAGTGACATCGACTTTTGGAGAAACCTGCTTCTGACACAATTGGTTGAACCGAAACTCGGTTTCGACCAACCTGTGATTATCCATGATTGGCCCGCATCCCAGTCCGCCTTGGCAATCGTCCGACCCGATCAACCGCCCGTCGCCGAGAGGTTTGAACTGTATGCGGACGGCATCGAACTTGCTAACGGCTACCATGAATTACGTGACCCTACAGAGTTGCGGGAACGCAATCAGGAAGCCAACCGGCTAAGGGAAAAGGACGGCCGTCTACCGCTACCGAGTGAGAGCCGCATGCTCAAAGCAATGGAAGCTGGACTGCCAGCCTGCTGTGGAGTTGCCCTCGGAGTCGATCGCCTGGTTATGCTCGCATTGGGGAAGAAAACCTTGGGGGAGGTCATGGCGTTTCCCATCGATATCGCCTGAAAACTCAAACTACTCAACGGGCAGAAACGGAGCCATCCCCGGACAACTTGGGACGCCTTCCGGCATTTTCCCCATTAAATTTGCGAGCGGGCTTGGCAGAAACTGAAGACTCCCTCTCAACAATTCACCTAAACTAATTTTTTGTTTCTGTTAGAATTCAACTACTCGCGGTTCTGGGGTGGGCGATTTTCATGATGGCATCTGCCCCTGCCTGTTAACTCCTATTCGCGGTGCGAAAAATCTAAACAACCGATTCGAGATAAATAAACATGAGTACGACCCGTTCTCCCATGCCGAGCGGCTCGACGTCCCAGTCGAAGGCTCCTCTCCGATTAATTGACGTCGACTTTGTTCGATTTTATGTTGGAAACGCCAAGCAGGCGGCTTACTTTTATGCGCAAGCTTTCGGCTTCGAGGTCGAACAGATCTGTGATCTGACCACTGGGGATCGGGAATCTGCCAATTACCTTTTGACCCAGGGCAACATCCGGTTCCTGCTGACCACCGGTCTGTCTCAGGATCACCCCGCCCAAAAAGAAGTCGCCATGTACGGCGATGGAATCAAAGATGTTGCCTTTACCGTCGATGATTCCGTGGCGGCCTATGAGCAAGCATTGCGCAACGGGGCTGAATCTGCTTATGAACCGATCGAGATAACCGACGAACGGGGGACGGTTGTCATGTCAGGCATCAAGACATTTGGGCGCGTAATCCATTCTCTCGTTTCCAGAACGGACCAGTACAGCTTGGAGGATGTCAAAAACCGAAGTCCCTTCATGCCGAAATTCCGACCGATCGAAGACTTGGCAATCAATGAATACAATCGCCAGAACCCAACCGGACTATTTTATGTTGATCACTGCGTCGGCAATGTGGAACTGGGGAAAATGAACCATTGGGTCCAATGGTACGAAGACGTACTTGGCTTCAAGTTGTTCAAGCATTTTGACGACAAGGACATCTCTACCGAATATTCGGCACTCATGTCGAAGGTGATGGACTCCGGCCGCGAGCTGATCAAGATCCCGATCAACGAACCTGCCGCCGGGAAACGCAAGAGCCAAATTGAGGAGTACCTCGATTGGCACGATAACACACCAGGCATTCAGCATTTGGCTTTACTGACGAAAAATGAGCTCGACACGGTTGGCCAACTCCGCCGAAGAGGCGTCGACTTTCTCGAAATCCCGGATACGTATTACGATATCGTGTGGGATCGGGTCGGAGAAATCCGTGAAGACGTAGGCGAAGTAAAAGACCTGAAAATCCTGGTAGACCGGGATGACAAAGGCTATCTGCTGCAGATCTTTACCAAACCACTGCAAGATCGACCGACACTGTTTTTCGAAATCATATGTCGCCGCGGAAGCGAATCGTTCGGCAAGGGGAATTTCAAAGCCCTGTTTGAATCACTGGAATTGGAACAGGAAAGACGGGGCAATCTCTAATCCCCCCATCGGTTCCCCTGCCCAAACACCCAGCACGACCCCCTCACCTCTCGGTCAATTCCGATAGGTTATAATAAGACAAGCAATCCAAGGGACGCTCGATTGCTTCCCGTCGAAGCCGCGGCCGATCTTCAATCGGCGTCGATTAGCTGACTACTTTTTCATCGAATTGGGAAACATGCCGATGTTATTGATCAAGAGTCTCCAAGTTGCCAACGCTTTGTTGGCAGCCAGCACCTCCCTTACTTGTTTGACTCTCCCGCTTGCCGGACAGGAAGCGGGTGCGAGCCAACCGGACCCACTGGAATACGTGCAATCCGTATCGGCCATGACAGGGCGCCCCATCTTTGCGGTGGCTGGTCAATCAACGTGACCCCCCTGTGCCGATTTACTCAAACGATTGAATACCAGTCGTGAGTTGGCACCTTTTGTGGCACAGGTTGTGCCCATCAAACTTGATACGGGTAGCGAAATCTGGCAAACATGGGCCAGGAAACACAAAGCCGAGGGGAAAGGCATTCCTATCGTCTACGTGGTTCGCGC
>JAYZCF010000098.1:0-24649 GCA_036338455.1 Planctomycetota bacterium | reverse complement strand
CGAGTGGCTGCCCGAGGCATTACCGTTTCGCTGGGGATCAGGACGCAGGTTCCGAACCTTGATTCAACTTCTCCAGCGCCCGTCCAATCCGTCGGAGCGTCCGGTCCCGCCCGAGAATCTCCATCGTCTCGAACATGCCGAAACCGGCCGCCTTACCGGTCAGAGCAACCCGCAGGGCGTGGATAATCTGACCAATCTTGATCTCTCTTGATTCACAAAACTCGTGCAGCCAGGCGTCGAGCCGTTCGGCATTAAAATTCTCGACTTCGGTCAAGGATTCACGAAAATCGGCTAACAATCGACCGGCATCCTCAGGTTTGACTAACCGCTTTTCAAACGCCTTTGGCTGATAAGTCAAAGCTTCATCGTCGACAAAGAAATCGTCGAAGTTCAAGATATCGCCCGCCACAGCGATCCGGTCATCGGCTGCCCGAATGATGGCCGCCAAGTAAGTGGCCGTCTGCTCCTCGGCCGGCTCGGCAACCAGGCCTGCCCGTTGCAAATAAGGCAGACAGAGCGCGACCTTCTGTTCAACCTGTTGTTCATTCATGTATCTCTGCTGGAACACCAGCAGTTTCTCAGGATCGAAACTGGCCGCCGATTTGACCACCCGCTCCAGCGCAAATAGGTCAATCATTTGTTGTCGCGAAAACTCTTCGGTCTTGTCATCGAGCGACCATCCGAGCAAGAGCAGGTAATTCACAATCGCATCGGGCAGGAAACCGACCTCCCGATAAAAGTCGACCAGGACCGGATTGAACGAATTCGGCTCGACCGCCACGCCCACGCGCTCGGCAATCGCCTCTCCTCGGTCAAACAGCTTCTTGAAGTCCCGGTTCTTCATATACTGTTCGATTTTGCGTTTACTCAATTTATTCTTGCTACCCGGCTCGGCAACAAACGGGATATGGGCGTATTGCGGCAGATCATAACCAAGAGACTGGGCAATAAACATTTGCCTCGGTGTATTGGAAAGGTGCTCGACCGCACGAACTACGTGAGTGATCTCGTAATCGTGATCATCCACGACACTGGCCAGGTGATAGAGACACGTTCCATCCGCTCGTTGGATCACGTGATCCTGTTCACGAGACCACTCAAAACAGACTTCCCCGCGAACAAGGTCGTCGATGCGACACGTTCCCTCACGGGGCATCTTCAGCCGAACAACGAAAGAGCGGCCCTCAGCTGCAAATCGCTGGCAATCCTCTTCGGTTTCGGCCATCCAGCGACGGCTGTAAACAAAGTCCCGTTTCTCTTTTTCGGCCGCTTCGCGTTCCTCCGCCACTTCCTGAGGGGTCGCATAATCTCGGTAGGCGTGCCCCGAATCGAGCAACTTCCGAGCAGCCAACTGATAGCGATCCAGTCGTTCCGATTGAAAGTAGGGAGCGTGGGGACCACTGACTTCGGGGCCTTCATCCCAATCAATGCCCAACCAGCGAAACCCATCGAGAATCGGCTGCAGGGCTGCCTCAATGTTGCGTTCTGTATCCGTATCATCAATACGCAGGATGAACTGACCGCCCTGCTGCCGAGCCAAAAGCCAATTAAACAGGGCTGTGCGGACCCCTCCAATATGCAGGTATCCGGTGGGGCTGGGGGCGAAGCGGGTGCGTACAGTCATAGGGGAGAAAGCCATCTGCGGGGCGAATGTGTTGAACGCGACGATTCTATTCCATCCGCTGCCAACTGCAAACGTGCGACCCCGTTTAAAACGCTTTGGTCCACTGGCGGAGAGGGAAATCTCTGATTTTCGCGTTTACGACGACTCCAGGAGCCGATCAGGCTGCCCTGTTTTGCCGTTTTTGAAGTTTCCTCAAGCGACGTCGCTCCGACTTGGAAAGGTTCTCTTTTTCCAGCAGGTGAAACATCTCGATTTCGTCCTGCTCCAAGTCAAAAGAGAAGTCGTGAGACGGGGACTGCTTCTTTTTGATCCTCGAACCGAGTGGCGTCGAGGCCTGCAATTTCTTCCCTTTTTTCTTTCCCGACCGTTGGCGATTCAGGTCTCTCGACTGGTCCTTTGAGCCCGTTGCTGAAGTCTTTCCGGCAGTCTCCAGGCCGGGGTTGGTCGCTTGGACAGGCTGGGATGTGGTTTCCCGTTGCTGTTGCTGACGCTGCTGTTCCTGACGTTGCTGTTCCTGACGTTGCTGTTCCTGACGTTGCTGTTCCTGAAGTTGCTGTTCCTGACGTTGCTGTTCCTGACGTTGCTGTTCCTGACCCTTCATTTCCTGACGCTTCATTTCCTGACGCTGCGCTTTTTTCTCGCGTCGAGACTCCTTCCGTTCGACCGCCTCCGGTTTTGGCGTTGAAACCAATTCGGCTGCCAAGAGACCGTTAGAATGCAAGAAGACAAAGCGGGCGTACATCACCACCGAAAGGAAAACGGCTGAGGTTCCTATCAGCAGCGCATTCCCGTAGTAAAGGGGGAGTTCGAGCGCCAATCGGTTACCTACGCTTGGAATCGGTAGAACAATCGCTGTCGTAAAACCAATCCAGGCCAAAAGCCCCCCTGCCAAGGCAACCCGGGATACCCGCACTTCAAATAATCCCCGCACAACCAAGGCTGACAACAAGAGCAGTTTGGCCGTCACCAACCAAACCAATCGATCCCCCGGCAACGTACCTACCAGAGACGCCACAGCCGTATGGATCAGCCCCAACAGGTCAACCGAACATTGAATGCTGCCCAACAGGAACAGGACAGCCAACCATCCCCACAAACGGTAGGTACCCCGATAGTCGTCACAGCGATGTTGACGCAGGGCATAAAGCTGGAGGGAAGCCAGGCTTGACAGTATCAACAGGAAAGAGACGAACCATCGGGCCAAGCTCCCTTGGCCGCTCAGGGCAAATGCCTCGATTTGGCTCGCCGTCAACTGGTCCCGCCAGTCGGCGGAATAGGCGGAGAGCAGATTGAGCCCACAAACAGAGGCGACCAGAAGCATGATCATCAGGGTGACGGCCCGGTATCGCTTCGGTATCAGATCGGTAGTTTTCTTTTGATAACGCCGTTGGGCGCTGTTGGAATACGGCTTACCACCCACATCGGGTGAAGACCCGGTATCAGCGAGCATGGTGGCGTCCCCCACCTGCGACGCGTCACGAGCTGATTGAGTCACCTCTTCCAGCACGACCCTTCTGCGCCGTTGATTCATGCGTCGATTGGCCATAACATCGCTTCAGAATAGAAACATCCCTGTCCATACGGGGGAATCGGCCCGCACACTCAAGAGACTTGATCGATCCACCAATAGACCGAAAAACCAGAACGTCGCTTCCCGCTTCAACCACTTCCGAATTCGGAAGGAAACGATTGTGAGTGTTACAACGGCCCGAATGCGCTCTGGACTGCTAGCGACTCTTCAAACCACCGGGTTGCAGAGGGCCCCGATTTTCTCGATTTCCACTCTCAACTGATCGCCTCGCTGCAAGAAAAGGGGAGGCTTTCGCCCCGCCCCAACCCCGGCAGGAGTGCCCGTATAAATCACGTCTCCTGCCTGCAAGCTAAAAAATTGCGAGAGATGGGAGATCAGGTAATCAATTGGGAAAATCAGTTGACTGGTTCGGGCCTGCTGCATCCTTTCACCATTAAGTTCGCAAACAATCTCCAGATCATGTGGGTCGCCCAGTTCATCCGGGGTGACTAACCAGGGACCCAGGGGGGCAAACGTGTCAAATGTTTTTCCCAGCAGCCATTGACCACCCGGTCTACCTTTCTGCCAATCGCGCGCCGAAATATCGTTGCCCACGGTATACCCCAGTACATGCGCCAGCGCTTCCTCTCTGCAGATATCCCGACCGGGACGACCAATCACGACAACCAGTTCCGCTTCAAAATCAACAGACTCACTGATCTCGGGCAGCGAGATCGGCTCCCCGGGCCCCACGATGGCCGAGGCAAATTTGCTAAAGACGATTGGCAGGTCGGGCGGTTCGGATGCCATTTCCCTGGCGTGATCCTCGTAATTCTTACCAATGCAAATCACCTTTCCGGGCCGTATTACCGGCGGCAGAAGATCCCGCTCCGACAAGGTTACCGGCACCCATCGGCCCTGCTCCAACAACGTGATTAATTCCACCTCAGAAACGGAGACGGCCTGCTCCAACCAATCGGAAATCCCGCTGAACGGTCGGGCCGAATCGGGTTCCAGCACAAACCATTGCTGGCCCCGCTCAACGGCAAGCCGAGGTTCTCCATGCAACTTGACCGATGCAATCTTCATACAATCACCCTGTTTCGACCGGTTCTTTTCTGGCGAGCTTGGCATCGGCCGGGCTCCGGGCAGCTCCGCTCAACACAACGGGAAAGCGTTGAGGTCCAGTTTCTCCGGGTGAGAAACGTCTCACTGGACAAAACCGTGTTACCTTCCCGCCACCACCATCGGTTCTTTGAACAAGAGCAGTTGGCCCTCGTCCGACCAACTTACCCGTTTGTCAGGTTCGCCGCGAGCGGGGCGTTGGCGACCGTGTGGAAGGAACCAGAATCCTGTAGATAAAAACAGAACGGGCAGGCACAGTTCAGGAAAATATCTATCCGGAACGATGCCCCACCGCTCATTGCCTCGCGATCAGGTTTCCATTATCCTCGTTGAAAGACGAGCGGACCGAATTCCAGCTCCCTGTAACCTGCAAACATGTTTCCAATTTTTGAGGGAAAAAATGGCATATACATTACCTGAACTTCCATATGAATATGGCGCTTTGGAGCCCCACGTCGATGCGCGAACGATGGAGATCCATTACACAAAACACCACAACGGTTACGTCACCAAGCTGAACGCGGCTTTGGAGGGAACTGGGATCGAAGTATCGATCGAGGAACTGGTCAGCAACCTGGACATGGTGCCCGAAGAGAAGCGGACGGCCGTTCGTAACAACGGGGGTGGCCACGCTAACCACTCGCTGTTTTGGACAGTCATGTGCCCCAACGGCGGCGGAGCCCCGACGGGTGAATTGGCTGCGGCGATCGATGAATCATTCGGCAGCTTCGACGCCTTCAAGGAAGCATTTGCCAACGCAGCGGCCACCCGATTCGGAAGTGGTTGGGCCTGGCTGAGTGTCGACAACGGCAAGCTGGTAGTCGAAAGCACGGCCAATCAGGATAACCCGTGGATGGAAGGGAGAACCCCCGTCCTGGGATTGGATGTGTGGGAACACGCTTACTACCTACACTACCAAAACCGCCGGCCCGACTACATTTCCGCGTTCTTTAACGTCGTCAATTGGGACGAAGTCCTGAGGCGGGTAGCTGCAGCCAAGCGCTGATGCCAATTCAACCTGGCTTTCTGCCCAATGGACAGAAGCAATCAGGGCACAACAGCAAGGCCACGCCCCAAACAGAGCGTGGCCTTTGCAACGCTAGCTACCATATTTTGACCAGGCGATTCAGCTATTGACCCGCCCAGCAGGCACTCCTATTATCCGCCCCACGTCGATTTCCAGGAAGGAACCCAAACGCGCTGAACGAAACCCGTTCCGCCGTTTCTACATTGGCAATGGGATAGAAGCATGAAGCCGAACACATTGAATCATTGGGGACTGTCCACGTTATTGCTGTTTGTCGCGACCTTCTCTTTGCCCGGTTGCCAGACCAGTAAATTCCCACTTCCCAGCTTGCCAGGAATGTCCATCTGGAGTGGCGACAAAATGGATTTAACGCCACGGAAGTTGGATACACCCTCCTCCCAGTTTCACCCGGAATTTGCTGAGGAGAATGAAGCAACGGCACCGGCAGCCGAGGGAAATGTTCAGCAAAAAGTCGATGAACTGATCCGCAGCGCAGGAAACGAAAAGCAACAAGCGGATCAAGACCAACCTTTGCGTCAGCCCTACAGCCTCGAATCACTCGATTCGAAAGGGAGCCTGCCTGCGACCAGGCAGGAGTCCAATAACGGTTTTCAACCGGTGAATATGTCTCAACCGAACGCCTCATCGGAGAATGGGTTCTCTCTGCCAGGAAACCACTTTCAAAAATTACAAAACACACTGAACCAATTGCCCTCGGAACCCGCTCCCACAACCAACCCCACCCAGCCCGTAAGCCAGAACTCGATACCCGGTTGGGATAACGACTTTGCCCCTAGTGAGAAGCAACCGGCACAGCCAAGTGCCAACGGAAACCCGACCAACGGTTTCCAGCCAATCCCAACTCAATTGGCCACACCACCGTCGGCAGCCCCTGCGAACCGTGCCAGCACGTTTCCGACTAACGGCGGGAACAGCTTTGCTCCCCCTGCGATGCCCAAACTGAATCAGGCACCCGCACCCCACAACCTGCTACAACCGGCGGCCCCGACGACCCAGAATCATTTTCAAGCAGCGCCGCAGGCCACCATCCAACAGCCACTGTCGCCGATGCCCAAAACCAACGGCCAGGCGATCTCGGTTCCCGATGGCGGCACCGCGATCATTGGCGGCGTTAAACTGCCAGGGACTTCGAACGAAGATGACAAAAACAGAACGCCAGTCGACAATTCGTTTGGGCCCGTCCCGTTCCCACCACCCGAACCAGCCGCCCAAGCAGCCGACGAGTCGACCACCGACATCGTCCCCGTCCCTGGCATGTTTCAGCCGCCTCCCCTCGTTAATGACCGCACTCCAAGCAGAGGGACCGAGCTACCAATCACGCTCGAGGCTAACCCCGTCAGCCCATCGCTCGAGGCAAAAACCTCCGGCGGACTACCCGCGGCCTTGCAAACGGGAAGCGGCGGATTTGCACCCGGCAGTATCAAACAGGTCAAAAAAGCCGACCAAAACTGACGGTTCAGCGAGCCAAACCGCCATCTCAATCAACGTCGAACGGCCAAACCATCACCAGGGCGTATTGCCACCATTAACGCAGATCGTTTGCCCCGTCACAAAACTCGCTTGCTCGCTGGCCAGGTAAAGGACAGCTTGAGCAACATCGTCATCCACCCCCCAGCGACCTGCGGGGATGTCGGCGAGATAGGCCTGCTTGGCAGCTTCCGGGTCATTCACGTGACGCTCATTCGGTATCCAGCCTGGTGCCACTGAGTTGACCGTAATTCCAAACGGCGCGAGCTCCTTGGCCATCGTGCGCGTCCAACCGATTTGCCCTCCCTTGGCTGCCACGTAGGCGCTGAAGGGCGCCACCGAGTCGTGATAAACCTCGCTGGTAATATTGACAATTCTCCCCCATCCTTGTCGCTTCAAATGCGGCACGATCGCTTTGGTAATCAAAAAAGGACTCTTGATGAAAAAGTCAATCATCTCTTGATAAAGATCCCATTCGGTCTCCTCGATTGGCAATTGAGGCTGCGGCCCGGTCGCGTTGGGCACCAGGATATCAACCGGTCCCGCTTGCTGTTCGATTTCATCCAACATACGCGAAACTTCTTTCGAATCGGTCACGTCAGCCTGTACTAAAAAAGTCTCGATACCGGCTGCCTGGTACTCAGCCAATGCTCGCTCTGCCCGTTCACGATTGTTGGCAAAGTTGACGGGAACCGTAGCGCCAGCCATGCCCAGGGCCAATCCAATCGCCTTCCCCAAACCGGCGCTGTTGCCGGTCACCAATGCCGTACGGCCTTCCAATGAAAATTCCATCTGCTTCCGATCGTCTCAAGGGTGGTGAGCCTGTCCGAGTTAAGTTAAATAATAGTTTTACATTAGTTTCCATGTGACAAGCATCCCCGGAACCTTATCCGGCCGATTTATGCCAGATTCCAACCCGTTTGATTCGGAACGCCTGCAGGAGAGCGGGCTGATCAAGTCCGTCGAGTTCCGACAGACCATACCGTCAACCAACGACTGGGCCAAGCAGTTGATCGAGCAGCAGGCCAACCGCACCGAGGGAGTCGACCTCAGGGCGAGCTGTCCAAAACTGCTACTGGCGGCTGTCCAGACAGCCGGCCGCGGCCAGCGGCAACGCTCCTGGTGGTCGGGCGAGGGAAGCGCGACTTTTTCCTTGGTGGAGTTCATGCCGGACCCAATCCTGGCACCGACAACGGGACTGGCCACGGCGCTCTCACTGGTCGAGACGATCAATGAGCTGGCTCCCCAGCTTGAGCCGCGCATCAAGTGGCCCAATGACCTTTACCTGAACAGCCGCAAGGTGGCCGGTATCCTGGTAGAATCGGTTCGCAGTGGGGAGAGTGCTTATCAAGTGATCGGCGTGGGGGTCAACGTCAACAACGTTTTGAAGGACCTGCCAGAAGAGATCCGAAATACCTCTACAAGCTTGGCCGAGTGTACAGGACTGGATTACGACTTGACTCGTTTTCTCGTCTGCTGGTCGTTCCACTATTTTGCGGCACAGACGCTCCGCCAGACGGCCCCCGACCAGTTAGTCTCGCGCTGTGAAGAGGTTTCCCACCTCGAACCTGGCCAGATCGTTACCCTGCGACTGCCGGACGGCCGTCAGGCCGAGGGGACCTTCGCCGGCCTTTCAAAAAGGGGAGGCCTGCTTCTACAAGGAGAGCAAAAACAGGAAGTCCTTTCCGGGACGCTCTGTCAAAATGATGAATAGCTGGCCCCTGTAAGCCAGGCCACCGAGGGACAAAAAATTGCCCGGCGGACAAATTGTTTCTAGGGACATTCAATATTTCACCCAGGACCGGATAACGGGCGTCAATCCACCAAAAAGCGAAATTCCTCTCTCCAGTCGTTCGTCATGTCCTATATTTCCTTAGGCCATCCACTGAATTTACCCGTTCGTGACTGGTCAACCGTAAGGGGAAGTGTCAAAATTCAGGGGAACGTCGGCTGAGGAAATCCGGCGGGCTAATGCTTAACTCCATACCGAGCTTGAATTATCGTCTCGCTACAAGGAATCACCGATGCCATTATTTGAAGTTGAAACCGATGCGCACATCATCATTACCTGGGCCAGCGATGAAGACGCCGCAACCACGGTTGCCAATTCATCGTACCCGACTGAGAACATTGTGCGCCTCACCAAGCGACCTCGTGACAGCTGGGTCATCTCCAAGGGTGTCCTGGGGATCGCTGCCAAGTCGGATCCGTGCAGTGTGGCGCGGGACTGCCTCTCCAAGGCGGCCGGCGACAAGGTCCACGCCATTCGTCTTTACATGCACGAGACCGGGACCGATTTGGAGAAAGCACGTAAAGTCATCGAATCCAATATGGTGATTGGCTGGTAGCCATCCACTCCACATTCCGACGCATCCACGATGCGGATCCACCAGGCCGTTAAAACAGCGGCCTTTTTTGATGAGAAAAAATAAAGCGGCGGTTGCCTCCGCTCCGCAGCTCAGCAGACGTCACTCCACCACCAGCTCGATAGCAAATAGACTGGCCCGCTCCAGATGGATTCGCAACATGTAGATTCCCGCTGGCAGATCCTCCAACCTTTTGCCCTGCCAGGCAACTTCATGGTGCAAGCCATTCCCCTGAACAGCAACGGCGTCCTCGCGCGTAAAACCGGGCACCCGATAGCCGTCGGCATCTAACAGCTCCACCCAAACCGTCCCCTCACTGGCATCCGCATTGACCCTGATCGCCTTCAACTTTTCCAGTGATCGCGGTTTCATTGTGACTTGTCCGACATGGCGCCGCGGAGTGCGCAAAGTCGCCTGGTCGCTGAGAGCGACCGGCCGAATTCCTGCAAAACGGTCCCGGGGAATCGAAAAAAATCCGATCCCACTCTCCTGCTTGGTATCATCGGCCCCGGTTGCCCCCAAAGAATAGGCACCGTAGTAAAACCGGATCTCATCTTTCAAGACAACTGGGGTCGAATTGGTGAACAACGATCCACGTTCAAAGTTCTGACCGCCTTTCCGCGAGTAAAAAAATTGGTCTCGAAAAGGTCGCGCCCATCGAAAACCGTCATGGCTAATCATTAATTCAATATCCATCACGCCACCATTTTCAGCCCGATTAAGGATCTGAGCGAGACAGAAGTGATAACCTGCGTATTCAAAAACGGGAGCCGTGTGAAATTCCACGTGCGGAGCATCATGTTCATCGGGGGTCAGGATCAACTCCGGCTTTGACCAATGAAGAAAGTCTTTACTTTCACTCCGGCCGATCCCGTGTTTCCAGAACATCTTTCCATCAGGACCATCGATCCACATCTTGGCCACATCAACAAACGTCCCCCGTTTTCGATCGAAGTAAATATCGTGAGCATCGGCAATCGAGAGCGGAACCGCCCATTCACGACCTGGTTCGTCACGGAGGGGCAACGGATCTTCGTAGTTACCATAGGCGGTCGGCATCAAGGGCATCGGGATGTCGGGACGTTGCCAATGAACCCCATCGGAAGAAAAAGCGACAAACAACCCGGGCATGCTCTTCTCACCGCCCGTGCTGAAATCAAAATAGGCCATCTTGTATCGCCGCTGGGGGTCCGGATCCCGCGGATCATGGATCACGCCGTTGCCATAACGGAGCGAATGGCCTCCGTTACCGACCATGACAATATTGGTTCTCTTCGTCTCACCATAAGGAAACAGGTCAAGGCGAGGTTTGGACCAGTGCACACCGTCCCGGGATGTCGCATAGCAGGTCACACACTGGGGCTGCGGTGATCCCGGCCCTCCGTAAGCCTGGTACCAAATCTGGTAGCGTTGACGGGCCGAATCGTAATGCACCGAGGTCCAGGCGATCGCCACTTCCCACGGGAGCGTCTCAGCAATAACGGGATTGGCGGCGCAGCGCGTAGTCGGATGCAGAAAACGCTCGGTCCCCGACCGGTACAAAACATGTCGATCATCCACCAACAACAGGGTTCGATCAGCATCCTGGGCACCCGCAGCGGCCGACCCGCCGCAAACAAGCAACAACGCGACCGTTAAGGTCAACGGTTGACGGAGCAATGCGACCTCCTTGGCTTAACCATATTGACTCCACACCCGCGCGGTTCTCACATCGGACTTGGGGCTGGGCAACGGGGTGACCAACCGATAAACCACATGCGGGTCGCGGACTCAGTTACCAGCAATCGCGGGCTACTTGAACACGGAGGATGCGCCGCCACCGTCCCCGCCCGTAACACCCGATTGAACGGCATTCGGATCCTGCCCGGGAGCATTCGGGTTCGTCGCGGCAGTTGTGTTTCCGGCGTTACCGGCTTGGCGGTAAACAAGTTGCAGAAACTTGTTGTCAGCAGTCGAATCAAAACCGCTGGGAAAACTACCGTCTTTGCTGAACGTAATCGTCAAGTCGCCATTGGCTATCTTGTAAATCGCATTAACCTTGTTTCCCTTGTCGGCACCATTATCAATCGTAAAAACGAGTTGAGCAGGGGTCGCCAGACTATTGGCCCCCAACGTGCCACTGGACGTCAGGCTACCGGAAACGGCCGAGAAGCTGGTGCTATTGATCGACAACTTCATCGATGCCAAAGCATTTGCAGGAACCGTCTGTCCATCCATCTTTCCGGAAGCAACCGTCCATTCACCGTTGAGTGACTGAGCAGAAACAGGAAGGGTTAGCAAAGCGCCAATCGCCAACGCCGCGGCGTATCGAATCGGATGAAACATCGGGTTCTCCTCGGGTGAGATATCCAATAAAAACAGTGAGAATGAGTTACTTGCGTCCCAAACAAACCGGTTCGTTGTGAAAACGTGACGCAGATCCTCTCTTAATAGGATAAGATGACCGTTTCCCACGGTCCAGTCAATAAACCGGGGGAGTTTCAATATTTGTAGGCCGGGCTTGATAATACCCTTTTGAGAAAGCTCTTCTCGCGTGGCCGAACTGGTACTTGGCTGAACTTCGAGCCATTCATCGACTTTTGATTCCATCGCATCCCATGACTGCATTGATCTCGGTTCAGAATATCGTTAAGGATTACCGGCGCATGCGGGCTCTGAACGATGTCAGCTTTGAGATCCAACCAGGCATTACCGGCTTGCTCGGTCCGAACGGGGCTGGAAAATCGACCCTGATCAAGGTTTTGATGGGACTGGTGAGAGTCTCCAGCGGAAGCGGTACGGTGTTGGGAAATCGCCTGGGTAAGCAGGGCCGATTGATCCGTTCCAAGATTGGCTACATGCCAGAAGATGATTGCTATCTCCCCGGTCTCAAGGGCGTGGAGGCGGTCCAGTTTTCCGCCTGCCTGGCCGGCATTCCGTCGACCGAAGCATTGCGCCGTGCACATGAAATCCTGGATTTTTGCGGAATGAAACAGGAGCGTTACCGCGAAATCGAAACCTATTCGACCGGTATGCGACAAAAGATCAAGTTTGCCGCAGCAATCGTCCACGACCCGGAATTTTTAATCTTTGATGAACCGACCGCCGCCCTCGATCCGGAAGAGCGGGACAACCTGTTGAATCGGATCCAGATCCTGTCCAAAGATGCAGGTAAATCGGTTTTGATTTCAACCCACATCCTGCCGGACGTGCAAACGATTTGTGACCACGCCCTGATTTTGGCCTCCGGGCAGGTTCGATTGAATGAGAGCCTGGAGGTCCTAAACCGCCCGACGGCCCCCACCCTGACTGTCAAACTGGCTAGAGAAGCAAAGACCTTTACGGAAGACCTGCAGCAACTGGGATTGCAGGTCCAAGCGGAACAGGATGATCGACACCTGAAGGTCTCGGGAAATCAGGAAAACCTTTCCCAGCTCGTTTGGAACGCGGCGCAACGCAACGGTGTCTCGATACATGCACTGAGCCCGTCCAAGAACTCGCTGGAAGAGATTTTCATGTCCGCCGTTGAGGAGGCCAACATTGCCGATTCATAAAGTGGGTTATCGAAGTTGGGAAGGGCAAAAAATCCCCGTCTCCCGTCGCTGGTGGATCATATCCCGCACCGGTATCCGTGTCGTGCTCCGCTCGCGCTGGGTACGGCGATTGATGTTCATCTGCTTTTTCCCGGTCCTCTACTGGGGATTGGCCGTGTTCGTGCTGGAGCAGTACATGGCTCAACCCGATTTACAGCAGAACTTGAGTCAAACAACGGAGCAGATGCGGCAGATCCAGCAATTGGATCTGGGTAACCCCCGCGACAATCGTCGATTCCGACGCAATTTGCCTCCCGAAGTCCGCAGACTGCAAAGATATCAACAGAACCTGGCAATGCTTCCCAAGAGCGATGTCGTCCTCGACGCGCTACAATCTCCAGGAAGCGACACGCGTCATACCGTCTGGTCATGGTTGTTGATGACGTTTTTCCGCTATCCACAATCGATCATGCTACTGTTTCTGGTCGGTTTCATAGCTCCCGGCCTCATATCAAGAGATGTTCGTTCTCGAGCTTTTCTATTGTATTTCTCGCGACCGATCGGTCGGTTTGAATACATTCTGGGAAAGCTTGTCATCCCAGCGATGTTCATTGCATTCATCACCTGCCTGCCCGCCCTGGTCCTCTATGTGTTTGGTGTCATGCTGTCGACTGAGTGGTCGATCATCGGAATGACCTGGGATATTCCCTTTCGGATTCTGGCGGCCACGTTGATCCTGATTTTACCGACTGCCTCGATCGCCTTAATGCTCTCCTCCCTCACGCAGGAATCGAGGTTTGCAACGTTTGCCTGGTTCGCATTGTGGATCATGGGACATGGCGCCTGGTTGGCAATCGTCCTGAGCCAAGCGGTTTCCTTTCGGCAACCGCCATTTTCGGCAGAGGTCATGAGTTCCACCTTGGTAGAAAACTGGTCATTGATTTCGCTCTACAACAACCTGGGTGACGTCCAAAGCTGGATATTCGGTTTTGATCAATTCTCGGATATCTGGCCCAGCTTCATGATTCTCAGCTTCCTGACCGTCGTCGCGTTACTGATCCTGTTTCGCCGAGTCTCGGCGCCGATTCGAATTTAGGAAAAGGCCATGATGATTGAACTCGAACAGGTGACCAAACTTTACGGATCGGTGATCGGCGTCAATGACATAAACTTGGCGTTAAAACCGGGTACTTACGGTTTGCTGGGACCCAACGGATCGGGTAAGACCACCCTCATTAATCTGATCCTGGGACAACTCCGGCCCACGCTGGGCGCGGTCCGCCTGTTTGGCAAAAACCCGTGGAGCCGGGATTCCCTGATGAAAAAGATCGGTCTCTGTCCCGCCACCGAGGTTTCCTATCCGCGTGTGACAGGCTACCAATGGGTCAAGTACCTGATTAGGAAACAGGGATTTTCGTCGCGCGTGGCAGATCAACTCGCCAAGAAATCACTCTCCCAGGTTCGCCTGGAAGAAGCGATGCACCGACCGATGCAAAATTACTCACTCGGTATGCGGCAACGCGCCAAGCTGGCCCAGGCGATCGCCCACGAGCCGGACCTGTTAATCCTCGATGAACCGTTTAACGGTCTGGACCCGGTCGGTCGTATGGAGATGATTCAGTTCCTCAAAGATTGGGCAGGGCAGGGGCGCAGCCTGATCCTGGCCAGTCATATTCTGCACGAGGTCGAAGCGGTGAATCCTTCGTTCCTGCTGATCTCGGGGGGACGCCTGCTCGCTTCCGGCTCACCGGATCAGGTCCGATCGATCCTGGCGGACACTCCCAATACAATCCGACTGCGCACCTCAAACCCCCGCCAGCTGGCCAGCCAACTGGTGGAGCATGTGGCTGTCGACGAGATTTCGATCGTGGCTGCCGAGCGGGGGGAAGTCGGGGAGGTCCTCCAAGTCGCCACCCGTTCAGCCGCGCAGGTCTATCAGGCGTTGCCTGATCTTTTGGCCAACAGGGACGTACAAATCTACGAAATGCAGTCGGCCGACGAATCACTCGGTCACCTCTTTTCCACCTTGATGAAGATACACCGAGGGGAATCGCAAGGAGGACCTTTGACATGAGATGGTTCCACAGTGTCCTGGCAACTTTCCAGTTCGAACTGAGCAACTTCCTGTCGCTGCAACGCATGGCCGTGACGGCGATCTTGGCACTATTCCCACCCGTGATGCTGGCGCTGATCTTTTTCGGTTTCCGATTTACCAGTGAGACGTTTGAATACCCATTGATCGTCACCGTCCTTTTTGTTTCCATCGTCTCGTTACTCGGCATGCTACTGTGGGCGACGCCCAATATTTATTCCGAGCTGGAGGGCAAGAGCTGGATCTTTGTCGCCAGCCGTCCAGGCGGTCGGATTTCAATTGTGCTGGGCAAGTACTGCTCGGCCGTGCTATTCGGTTTCACGATCAGCCTGATCTCGATCACTGGCTGCCTGGTCGTCATTCAAACGATGGCAGGCTCCCTACAAAACCCGATCTGGGTCTGGTTCAGCATGAATCTGCTGTACTTCATCGGCTGCATGAGCTACGGGGCGATCTACTCACTGATTGGAACGCTATTCTATCGGCGGGCAATGGTTGCCGCCGCAGCCTACACGATCGTCTCCGGCATGGTCCTGGCCAATGTGCCCGCCGTTGTCAGCCGCCTGACATTGCGATACCACTTGCAATTCATCGGGTACCAATGGTTTGGCGAAGAGGCTGGCTTGAATCTTTCCGACCTGATGGCCCACTATGCCCTGGCCGAGACTCCGTCGGTCGGTTGGCATCTGCTCTGGCTGATCATCGCTATCCTGTCTTCCCTGGCTCTCGCTGCTTGGGTCGTGGTCTCCTGCGAGTACGTCACTTCGGATGAAACGTAGGCCGTTGCCCGGGGCTGCTCAATCGGCTTGCCATTTTCCGTCCCGAAACGTTTCCAGGCTAAGTTTACCGCACGGCTCGACCCGGTAACGCACCGCTCCCGGCATGCCCGGTCGACGAATGGTCGGGCAAATCCTTACGTGAGGCAGACAACAGACCCACAAAAGGGAACCAAAACAATGAACCACTTCTCATAACCACGCGTTATTTGGCAAAAGACCGGAAATCATCCAGGCCATTGAACAATGGTTTTTACCGTCTGCACGGAACAAAACGGGGTAATTTCAAATCCCTTAAACCGACAAGCAAGGTTCAATTCTGTTAGGGTGGATACCGTACGGCACTCAACCTGGGGAGGCACTACGATGGAACCACTCGACATCGTTATCTACACGGTCGTTCTCAAGGCTGTCATTTTTGCCGCCGGCCAAAACGCCGTCCTGAACCACTCCGATAAAACGGAAGAGGTGCCTCTGATGAACAAGATCATCGGCATGCTCGGACTGGGGGCCGCCGGTTTCTCACTTTTTGTTTCGCCGGTCGTCTTGGGTGAAGTTAAAGGCCCCATTTTGATGATGCTGGTGCTGGCCACGATCGGCGGCATCGTCCTGGCTGGCAAAATCAAAAAAAGCCGAGAGCCACAAGCAGAAAAAGAGCCCATTCCAGAAAGAGTCATCAGTTCCCACGAACCCGATCCAAAGGTAGCGTGGTGCGGCCATTGCCGAGCGCACACCATAGCCGGACAAACGACAGCAACCCATCGCAATGAACACGGAGCCGTTACATCGAGTTATCCAGTAGCTTGTTGTGGCTATTGCCAAGCCCGCATGTTATGGAACGTTCCCTCCGACATTCGCCAAGCTAAAAACTGGACACTCGGGTGTGCCACGGTTGTCGGCCTCATCACGGCCGTCAGTTTTATCCTCGGCGCGCTGTGGAACAATGTCTTTGGATTTTTAACGGGAACCTTTGCGGCTGCACTATTCGTAATCGTGCTAGGGTTCCTGATCTGGTTTCTCTTTTTGAGATGGCAATGGTGCCAGTGGCTCAGCCAGCAACCACGGCCATTTTCGATAGAACGGGTCAGGGAGCGGATCTGACCAAAACAGACGAGAGATATCAGGCCCAAGCTAGCGCAAAAAAAAGTCACAGCATGTCGCTCCATCGTCATGCTATGACTTTTATCCTGACACGGGACAATCCATGTCCCGCCCTCCCGGCATGGGCATTAATCGTTATCGTCTTGTCAAATGAATTTATTCAAGTCATTTGCAACAATTTGGCGATTCCGCGGAAAAATCGTTAAGTCGGTTACAAATTAAGACTCGCCAAGAAGCGAGAGGCTTGCTCGCTGGCAAACTTTACTGGCAATAACGAAAAAATGATTCGGTCGATCACTTGGCAGGACCGGATGCGTGGAACAAAATTTTTGAATCAGCCGCTTGGCAACGCCTGATCCGGCAGCCCCAAGAGCGGATCAGGAGGATTCAGGGAAGGAACCATGAGTACGTTAATCGAACGGCCAAAACGATTCGCCGGATTCGGTCCGTCCATCCTGGTTCGCACCTTGCGCGGTCGCCGGAGATCTCACCCTATCCCCTCAAAGCGACTGGCCGCCCGGCAGATGCTGCGCGAGCAGTGCCCGAAACGGCCGGGAGTCTACGGCTGGCTGGATGCCGATGGGCAACTCGTTTACGTTGGCAAATCGAAGTCACTCCGCGCTCGCCTGCTCTCCTACTTTGCCAAGACACCCGCGGACAACAAGATGGTCCGCATCCGCCAAGCGAGTCAATCCCTGGTCTGGGAGCCGGTTGCCAGCGAATTACTGGCCCTGATCCGTGAACAGGAATTAATTTACCGTTGGCGCCCCGCTTTCAACTCACAGGGACAGCCACACCGACTGAAACCGGCCTTTGTCTGTGTCAGTAATTCTCCAGCGCCGAACGCCTACTTGGCGCGTCAAATCTCACCGCGCGTCGAGCAGGCCTTTGGGCCGATTGCCGGCACCAGGCGGTTGCGATGGGCCATCGAATGTCTGAATCACGAATTCCAGCTCCGCGACTGTCCTGACAAAACAGGGTTTGAATTCAACGACCAGCTTCAGTTATTTGAGGATCTGTCGACGGCTCAGTGCATCCGCTATGAACTGGGAACTTGCCCCGCACCGTGTGCCGGTCTATGCAGTGCCGGCGATTACCAGCAGCGCGTCGATCAACTGGTGCAATTCCTGAAAGGGCAGGACCGCACCCTGCTCAAGCGGTTGAAATCGAGCATGCGGACGGCCGCGCGTGATCAGGCCTTCGAACGGGCAGCCAATATCCGTGATCGCCTGGAGCATCTCTCTTGGCTCGACCGCCGCCTGTTTGGATTGCGAATGGGAGCCAGCAGCCTGAATGGTGTCCTGCCGATTCAAAACCGACAAAAGCGGGTTGCCTGGCTGGTACTGCGCGAGGGTAGGTTAATACAGACGATCGCCCACCCCGCTCGTGATTCGAATCAAGACAAACCGGACAGTCCTGCCGAAACGACGCGCGATGCTTTGATCCGGATCGCTGAGGGCCAAGCCGAATTACCAGCCAGTCGCCTGGACATCAGCCTGCAACTGATCATCCTCTCCTGGTTCCGCAATCACCCCCAAGACCTGCGGCAGATCATCAGTTTCCAGCAGGCGATCGATCGATGCCAGGCAAAGGGGATGTCTTCCGCCGAATCCAGCGAAGACTGGCCGTTGTAAAATAAGCCCGCCTTGGTATACTTCCGAAGCCATTTCTGATGCGGTTTGAGCGTAATTGACAGAATGCGGAGTTACGCTCAGACAGAGCGAGGGCAGGCGTTTTCGAAGTTTGTGCCCAGTGCATCCCCAATGGTATGGTTCGTAAGGCGGTTAAGCTGACGCCATTCAAGCTGCCTGCTTAGTCGCCTGGCCGGTCTCTGCAGTTCCATGGATACGGTGACTCGATGGGTCGTTCCCAAGCACGTTTTTCCGCCGAACATACTGCCCGCCTTGCGCGGATTGAACTGAGTTCGGAGCAAGCCGACAAGGTGCAGGGCGAATTGGAAAAACTCCTCGCCTTTGTTGGTCGAATCGACGAACTGGAACTGGACGATATCGATCCTTTTTATGGGAGTGGATCGACCGAAGATTCCACACGTCCGGATGTTCTTCAAGCGAGCTCCCCTCGCTCCGAGATCCTCCGCAACGCTCCCCAAACTGACGGCGAGTACTTTCTAGTGCCGCCCGTATTTGGTCAGCAGGAATCCCGGGAGGATTAAATGGACCTGTCCTCGTTTTCCGCCTATCAATTGATTGATTTGCTGGACCGACATGAACTGAGCGCCGTCGATTGTGTCACTTACTTTCTGCAGCGCACAGAAGATCGCAACGCTCAATGGAATGCATTCATGACCGTGGCCCAAGATTCGGCCATGGAACAAGCCCGAACGATCGACCAGCGAAGGAAACGCGGAGAATCGGTAGGTCGACTGGCTGGACTGCCGGTGGCGATCAAAGACGGGATCTGCACGGCGGGAATACGGACCACCGCAGGCTCACCGATGCTGGAGGAATTCGTCCCTTTTTATAATGCCACGGCCGTGCAACGCTTGCTGGAGGCGGATGCCATCCTGATCGGGAAAACGATGATGGATGAATTCGGCATGGGGAGTTCCACCGAGAATCCCCATTTCGGCGCGACACGCAACCCTTGGGATCCAGAACGGGTGGCCGGCGGTTCCAGCGGAGGCTCGGCTGCTGCCGTGGCGGGTGGACTGGCTCCTTTGGCGCTGGGGTCCGACACGGGCGGCTCGATTCGGCAACCAGCTGCGTTTTGCGGCTTGACTGGCTTGAAGCCAACGTACGGAAGGGTCAGCCGTTACGGTCTGATCGCTTACGCCAGTAGCCTCGAGCAGATCGGCCCACTTTCCAGGTCAGCTCAGGATGCAGCCATGCTCATGGAGATCTGTGCAGGCCACGATCCGAATGATTCAACCTCCGCTCACCGAGACGTTGACGACTACACCGACCAGCTCGATTCTGGTATCGAGGGATTGCGAATCGGTATTTGCCGGGATTATCTGACAACGGGACTGGCTGCCGAAAATGCCGAGGCCCTGGAAGAAGCACTCAACGTCTTACAATCTCTGGGAGCCCAACTGGTCGACATTGAACTGCCACATGCCTCACACGCGGTGGCCGCTTACTATGTGATCGCGCCGTGTGAGGCGAGTGCCAACCTGGCTCGTTTCGATGGGGTGCGCTACACACACCGCGCCGAATCCAGCCGCTTGGACGAGATGTACAGTCGCACCCGCTCCCAATTTTTTGGTGAGGAAGTGAAACGACGAATCCTGTTGGGAACATTCGCGCTGAGTTCCGGTTATTACGATCAGTACTACAGGAAAGCTTCCCAAATTCGGCGGCTGGTGAAGCGTGATTTTGATTCGGTTCTCGCAGACGTCGACCTGCTAGTCGGCCCCACCACACCGGGCAGCGCTTCCCTGTTGGGCCAATGGAAAGACGACCCTGTCTCGATGTATTTGGCTGACATCTACACGGTCTCAGCCAATCTGGCTGGCATACCGGCCCTGTCGATCCCCTGCGGTAGCGATGCGAACGGCTTGCCCATCGGGATGCAATTACAAGGTCGGCCCTTCGCCGAATCAACCCTGCTGCAAGTCGCCCACCAGTTCCAACAGCAAACCGATTTCCATACTCGGAGGCCTGAATGATGTCGTCAGAGAGAGCGACCATAATTGGCCTCGAAGTTCACGTACAGCTAGACACCCATAGCAAGTTGTTTTGCGGTTGCTCGACCCGGTTTGGCGCCCCGCCCAATGTGCATACCTGTCCGGTCTGCCTTGGCGCACCCGGCGCGCTGCCGGTTCTCAACCGCCGCGCTCTCGATTTGGCGATCCGGGTAGGCCTGGCACTCAATTGCCGCATTGAAAGGAATACGAAATGGGATCGGAAAAACTATTTCTATCCCGATCTACCCAAAGGTTACCAGATCAGCCAATTCGATCGTCCGATCTGTGCCGAAGGATATTTGGACTTGATGGATGCCGAGAACGATCGAGACCAACGCCGAATCGAGATTGAGCGGGCCCACCTAGAGGAAGATGCGGGCAAAAGCAGCCATGATGAAACGGGCGCGGGCGGCGATTCAAAAATCGATCTGAATCGCGCCGGCACTCCGTTACTGGAAATCGTGACGCGACCCGACCTGCGTTCCGGCACCGAAGCAAAAACTTTCCTGACCGAGCTTAAGCTGATCCTTTCCAATCTTGGGGTCTCCGATTGCAACATGCAAGAAGGGAGTTTGCGAGTCGATGCCAATGTCAATTTACATCTGCTGGAAGGGGAGCATCCGATCGCCACACCCATCGTTGAAATCAAGAACCTGAACAGCTTTCGAGCGGTACAGCGAGCCATCGATTTCGAAGCCGAGCGGCAATGGAAACAGTGGCAAGCCGATGGAAAAACAATCGACCAAGGAGCCAAGCAGACCAGGGGCTGGGATGATGAATCGGGGCAAACCCTTCTGCAACGAACCAAGGAGGATTCAGCCGATTACCGTTACTTCCCCGACCCCGACCTGATCGTCGTGCACACTACCGAGGAGCAACTGGAAAACATCCGAGAGGAAATTGGATCGCCTCCCTCGCAGCAACGGAAAGACCTGATATCCATCTACGGCCTCTCCAGCTACGACGCCGGCGTGCTGGTACAACAAGGCGCGCCGTTTGTCGATTTTTTTTAAACCATTGCCCGTCCCCTTGGCGATGGGAAACTGGTTAGCAACTGGCTACAACAGGAAGTACTCCGCTACCTGAAAGAGCGGCAGATCGAAATTGCTGAACTCCCGGTTTCCACCGATGAATTCATTGCCTTTTTGAAACTGATCCAAGCGGGCAAGCTGGATACCTCTCGGGGAAAAGAGGTCATGCAAACAATGCTGGAAGAACAGCTCCCTCTCCAAGAGTCGATGGATCATCTCGGGATCGCTTCTGTTGACGATGGTGAGCTGGAAGCGATTTGCCGTCAGGTCATACAGGAGAACCCATCCATTATTGAACAAATAAGAGAAGGGAATACGAAAGCGATTGGAAACTTGATCGGCCAGGCAAAGAAAATCAATCGCAATGTTGATGCAACGCAAGTGCGTGAACAAATCTTCAACTTCCTGGAATCCGAGTAGACTCTCGGCACGCTCGGTTCACCTCGATCGCAACAACTGTCTAGCCGTCACCGCGCCATGGTTTGCCGCCAAATCAAACTTGCACGGTTCCTACAGATCGTTCAAAATGCGAGTCTTGTAAACGGAACACTCAAGGAAAACATTTTCAGCTTCGGCTTACCCCAGGCTGGCAACTAGCTTGGAAAGGCTCTGGCCAGCCAATCCTAGGAGATTGACCATTGGCACATTGCGTAGAGGGGCAAATTTCAGCCATCGGACCGAGTGGAAACTTGGTCACCGACATCATGCAGGAGCAATTGACGGGTGCACCCCGGGATGAAAACATTTCCATCGAGTTCGCCGGGCATCAAACGTTTGGACTCTTCGATCTTGACCATGGCCAGCCGGACTCGACGATGGTCGCCAAGATCGGTGAAAAGGGGACGGTCGAAATTGAGATTGTCGGGCTCAGCCTGAGCGACATGCTCGGAATTGGCATCGGTGAACCAGTCAAAGTCTGCTGGTAAATCACTCATTGGGATCAGCGATTAGCCTGCCTGACACCTTTTCGACGCGCCTCTTTGGCGAGCCGAAAGGCCTCGTCCTCTCCAAAAGCATCCACGGCAAACGAGCGAGTCCGACGGCGACCGTGACCATCGGTCCATTGTGCTACCCAAGACCAATAGTGGAACTCGTAATCACCACGATGGTCAACCTGTTTGTGCCGTCGCACACCGACGATTCCGGAACGATTTCGCAACGAAGGCTTTCGGGCCATCTCGCTTACGGAATATTTAGACGAAGCTTGTTCCAGTTCGTCCCGGAACTGCTTGGCCGCCAACAACGATTTGCGTTGACCACCAAACTGGTTGTCCGAGAAATACTTAGTGGTCGTGCGACCACGTCGCTGCACCCGAACTTGCCAACCACCATACACACTTCCGGCAGCGGTTTTCGATTCGGTCCGGCTGATATTTCGCCTGGGGTTCTTTCGGGCCACGGTTTACACAAATATCGAAAAGAAAATGGGGCGAGCTGATTCAGAGTCGGAACCTGGCAACAGGCCGACCCGCGAAGGTCTCGAAGAGGTCACTGAGAGGCGGCGCGAAAGCCGCCCGGACCACCGGAGATTAACTTGCCGAATTGTAACGGCCAAGTCGCGATTTGAAATCCCTCTTCCCGCAGCTGCTTTTTGAGTGTTGCAAGGTCATCGTACGAATCCGGATAAACCCAAAGCGAGACCGTGGTGCGTTCCGGGTTCAAACGTCCGATCCGCTGGCGGAAAGCCGATCCATCGGCCAATGCGGATGCGACGTCACCCCCCGTCTGACTGGAGAGGGGCTTAAGCACAAAGTGATCAAACTCGGTAATTCGCCGATCAACGGCGCCCCTTTCTGTAGGGACTTTGACGATTTTGGAGGCCAACTGATACTGCAAACGAAACTCTCCAACCGGTCCTACCGTTTCATAGGTATTGCTGGATAACAGTAGCTTTTCCGCTTTGACCTTCCACTCCGACTTCATCCGCTCAAGCAAGGCGTCCATCGGGACGAATGTCAGACGCCCACCCTTCAACTGGAAATGGATTTCTTCGGTAAATACCGTTTTGGCAATCGGGGCGGGAAAATGTTCGATCTCTTCGACACGAGACGGTTGGCTGGATTCCACTGCACTGATCTTCTTGCGCGTCGTGACGAGTTGATATTTCAATTCATCCAACTTGGCCTGAGCGGTCAAATGTTCATTTTCGGCGATCGTGTTCTCCTGGTTTTTTTTCTCCAACTCCCGCTTCACCATCGACATCTGGACCAACATGGCATGTCGCTGCTCCTGCAACTGGTCTACGACCGAGCAGTGGGAAGCAATTTTCCGCTCCAACTCCTCATTTTCCAACTGGCGGCTCCTCGCCTCCCGAGCTGCCGAATCCAATTGCTTCTGCAAGTCCTCAATCGTTTCCCTTTTAGCCGTATCTTCTGCGGGCCGGTTCCAGGAAGACTGCGCTTGAGCGCCCACTAAAACGACCAGAATGACAAGAATTCCAACCAGGTTGGCCATGATATCGAGGAAGGAATCCTGGCCGGCATTGAGATTACCCGACTTCATCGATTCACCCCCTCGATGTCCAAGCCACTACCTTCCAGCAGTTGAATCAACTGCTCCAGCTGGTTTTCCGCTCCCGGAGCCACGGTAAATCTGAGTTCAGGGACCCAGTAGCCGTTGGCCCCCGTCACCCCCCAAGATTCGATCATTCTCCAAATCTCGTCCACCATGGTATCGACGGCTAAAACCAGGTCATTACCGATGCTGATCCGCACCCGCCGATTTGATTGGCTTTTGGTCTCGAAGGTGATCTCCTCCCTGGAACAGTAGACTCGAATCGGGCGTCGATAGCCGACGGCTCCGGCGGTTATCGATGGCAAAGCCCAGTTCTTTCCACGCTGTTGAGCCAGGCTACTACCGCTTCCCTGGCTGGCAGACCGACGCCCCGTTTGCTCAGGCCGCCCCACCTGTTGTTGGCCTTGTTGCACATTTTGTTGCGAGGACTTCGAATCCGCTCCCTCCTTACCGGACATGCTCTGGTGGGCCACCTGGCGACCACTTAAGGGGCTGCCGGCACGACGACCCTGACCCGCTCCCATTCCCTCGGTCTGGCTGACAAATCCACCATGTTGACGGGAAGCCCGCAAACCCGGCTTAACCACCATCGGCTCCCGCTGCCGATTGGATGCGGCCAGCGCGCGCCGGTGCTCCATCAGCTTTCTCTGCTCGCGAATCGATTCCGCCACTGCCCGGCGGATCTCTTCGGTCAATTGCGAATCCGCTTCACCATAGGTGAGTCGTTTTTTCTCGGAAATCAGCTCATACCCAAATTCCTCATCCCAGCCTCGGATCGCATGACGAGCTAACGAGTACGAACCTGCCCCATCAGGCCGTACCACCAACAACGGGTAG
>JAYZCF010000097.1:0-6322 GCA_036338455.1 Planctomycetota bacterium | reverse complement strand
GAAAACCGCCGATGCCGTATTTGAGTGACTTGGATTTAAGAAAACGGAATTCCATTTCGGTTCTCTGTCATTTAATCCAACGGATTTTATGGCCAACAAGATCTCACACTGAGCTAACGGCCGCAATCCTGATTTGATGCTAGCGTGGCACTCGGCCAGCGCGGTGTCACGCGTAAACGCGCCCCATGCTCTGAGTCCAAGCCGTTGGTCGAGGTGGAGCCGCACGTAGTTTGGCGGTCTGCTGGACGGGCCCCTTTTCAGCTCAGCCGTAGGCAACGGATCGAGGTGTCCGCCGAGTGACCGTACGAGTGCAGATTTACGCTGGTTGAAAATTCAATAATTGGCGGTCGCGCGTCGGTTGGCCATTTTCCTGATTTGTCCATGGAACTCGGGTTGAGCAAACAGCTTGGCTCCCATCACTTGAGGTATCGATTCGATCATTTCCATTTGACCTTGGATATTCGGTTGGTTGTTCAATCCGTCAATGGAGTAGGCCATGTCGTGAATGACGATCATTTTTGAGGTGCTGTTTTCACTTGTGTCACCGCTCAATTCTAGAATAGGTGAATCGGCCAGGAGCCAGTTCCGGTCAGGATCGATCTTATGCCCACCTTGAGAGTTGAAGTGAAATATATTCAAGACGGTTCTGCGGCACTTTTGTATTCCTTCGGAGTGCGTGCTCATCTCCTCCGGTATGTAGGTGCAAATTTGAAATCCCCGGCTCTCGAGTTCCAGAAATAACGCGGTTATTTGTCTTGTGACTTGCCGCTCTCTGGGAATGGCTCCCAGTTCATTGATGAATTTGGGTAAATTAATTGCGGCAGAAAAGATGATCACAACGAGAAATGTGGCAAGTCGCGTTTTGGGGTCGGTGATATACGCCCAGCGGGTCAATCGGTGTTCCTGGTCAGGGTGATTTTCCCGGGATCTGTGCTGGTCGGTGACCCGCTTTTGCAGGTCTGCCAGATAGCCTGAAAAAGAGAACATCAAGCAGACATACGCAGGGATTAAGTAATAGCTCCCATACAATTTCAGTAACGCAAAGGCCACGGCATAGGCCAGTCCTGAAAAAAGGGCTCCATCGTATTTCAAGAACCTCCGATCACCTTGAAAGAGGATCTCATAGGCACGACAGAGACCACAAACCAACGAGAACGCAAGAAGCGGGTTCAGCAGGTAATTCCCCAGGATATCAAGGGTGGATGTCGATCCATCATTGATACCGTCCACGTAGTTTTGGCTGTTAGCGCAGAACCATCCGTAGAGCGACAAGAAGACCGCCCCGTTCCCGATTAAAAAAAAGTTCGCCCACCGCTGCGCGCGAGACAGTCGTGAGTAACCGAACAATAGTTGGGTCAGTGAAAACACCATAAACAAACCGAAGATTGGTTCTTTGTAATAGGTTGCCAAACTGGCGATCATACAGCTGGAAACGAGATACGTTTTATTTCCGGTTTCATCTGCTCGGTAATACAGGATGAAGAAAAGAGCCAGTAACAGGACCAGTCGCGGCTCAGCGTAAATACAGACGGAATAAACCCTCAGCACTTGCGGTAACAGCAAAAATGCGATGACCAGAAGGCAGGCCATGTTGCTACCGGCCGTTCGGCGGATTCCCCAATAAATGGCTGCGATCGCCAGCAGGAAAAGAATTGAAAGTTCCAAGCTGTATACGAATGGGCTATCACCAAAAGGTATCAACAAGTTTAGGTCGACCAATCCCAGAGGCCAAAACCTACCTGTTTCCGGCCAAACAGTCGAATGCAGTAAATTGCCTTGCACCGTGCTACTCAAGATGAAGTATTCGTCACCGTAAACCCAGCCAAAATGAAATAGGTTCCACACAGCAAGGCCGGCGACCAGCAGGAGGCAGACGAGGCGAGCAGCAAACACAATTTTTACCCAGAACATGATCGCCAGGCCCGCCATCAGGAGCGAGATCATAAAAGGAATAAACTTTTCCCAGCGAACTGACAGGCGATAGGTCACCGGTAAGGTTTCGCCGTTGCCCAACCGATTTTCCAGGGAGAGATGGACCCTGCCCCTGCCCTCCTCGGTGTCCCAGCTTTGTCCCAAGATCTCGTGATCCGTTTGGATTTCAGGAGAGGTCACACAGAACAGATCGTTCCCGCGAAAAAGAGGGTTTTTGTTTTTGATCCTGGCGTAAAGGGAGTCCGGCCCCAACGGTTCCGGAGAGTCTTGGCGAGCGACGACGCCTTCACGTTCCAGCCAACCGACATGTTGCTGGGACTGGCCAATCAAGCAAATCAGTAATCCGGCCAACAAGAGTAGGCCCAGCAAACCACACAACCCGTACCTGAGAAATCTAAAATTGAGAAAACGGATTTCCATATCGGTTTTCGGTCGCTATCTCCGCGGGATTTTACCGGGTCAAGATGGCAAACGGTACTGCTTTCTGCAATCCTGATTTGCTGCTAGCTTGACGGGTGGTTTTGATTCTCATGGGCTGTTATGGCTGATTCAATCGGTTGACAAGGAGTGGATCAAGTTGGGTAGGAAAATGTGCAAACCTTGTTTTGTCTGGCTGGCCGCCTTAGGTGTGGCTGCGCCTTTACTCGCATCGTCCACCAGTTTCGGCCAGATCACATCCGGGGAGGCACCCCGGCATCTGGAGATACAGGATCCGGCGGTACCGATGCTGGGGTTCCCAGCCGATTTTCGCTCGCGGCGTGTCAATAGCGACCAGTCCATCCCGGCCGAGGGTTCGGTAGATCTGGCCAAATTGGCTGGCCCCGGGTGTATTCGCCATATTTGGATATTGCCGGGTGACGATGTCCGTTTGGTGATTCATGTTGACGGGGCGGACGAGCCGCAAATCGATGTGCCGCTCAAACCTTTTTTTGGTGTGATGCACGACCTACCGCCCTACTTCATCGACTGTGCCGCCTATAGCGTCTTGCCGAATCCGGCTAAGGGGATCCCGGGAACTCCAGGTTACAACCTCTACCTGCCCATCCCCTTTGCCGAGTCTTGTCGCGTCAGTTTGGTTGGTCCGCCGGGCCAACGCGCCGTAGCCATGACTGACTGGCATCAATACGAAGCATCGACTCCGTTGACGCCCTACCGGCTACACGCCAAGCATCAGCGGGCAACGCCTGCTCCGGAGCGGGGAAAGTTTATCGAGCTGGCCGACATTTCCGGAGATGGCTTCCTGGCTGGCGTGGCGGTTGGCTACATCCAGCAGAATCATACAGACATGGTCTTTCATACGGGCGGTATGACGATGCTGATCGACGGTGAAACGGATCCCTACGTGATCCGAGGGCACAACGTGGAGGATGATTTCGGATTTACCTGGGGGTTTAATGATCGACAGACCCGCTGGATCGGATGTCCCTGGCATGTGAACCGGGGACGCAACGATCAGGATGGCGTGTTCTACCGCTTCTTCGGCCCCGACCCAGTCCGGTTTCGGAGCTCAATGCTGTTCCGAACGGGCAGCCGTGGAGACGACATGGAGTCGATGGTCTATTACTACCGCCGAGCCGGTTCGGCAGCGGCCGACCTGATCGCGCCGACCAGGTGGCAGGCGATAGGCCTGTTTCCGGCCGCCGAACAGTGGGAGACGTTTCAGGCTGCGGAACTGCCTGACATGCTATTGCGTCAGGAGGCAGAATCCATTGCCGTAAAGGATCCCGAATTGAGAGTCGAAGAACTGACCAGCCAGCGGGGGTGGGTCGACTTGCAGCATCTTTTCTTTCAGCGTCATCATACGGCTACCCCGCTGACGGTCTTGAACAAGGTGGCATACCTGGTGACCGATATCTCACGGCCCGAGCCGGAACAGGCGGTCTTGAGATTGGCTTTGGACGACTGGGCCGTGGTCTGGTTGAATGGAAAAAAAATTGCCTCGTTGAACCACGTGGATGGTTTGGCTGCCCGCCGCATCCCGATCCGTTTGAAAGCGGGGGACAACCGCCTGGTGATCAAAACGAACAACACGGACAGGCCGCTCAATAAGCGGATGTGGGCCATCCATGCCGCACTGGAACCGGCCACACCGGGAGAGTAGTCAGAGCGATGGCTGCTAAGTGGTTTCTTCAGCAGCGAATCCCCACCATGATTACGACTGCCGAAAGCCCGTTTTTTATCAGGGGAAACCCATGTCGGTAGATCTCGGCCCGTATGTTAAACTCACGTCGAATATCCCGTTCCCTTTTCAAAGAGATGACACGATGTTTTCCAGACTTCTACTGACCACAACGTTCGCCCTCGTTGCGATTCCCGTCCTGACCGTGACTGCCGAAGATTGGTCCCGTTTTCGTGGACCCGCCGGGTCCGGTGTAGCCAAGGATTTCCAACCAGGGGCATTGCCTGCCCAGTGGTCTCCCCAGGCCAACCTGGCATGGAAAACCGAGTTGCCCGGGCCGGGGGCTTCCAGCCCGATCATTGTCAATGGAAAAGCATTCGTCACCTGTTACTCGGGTTATGGTCTAACTCAGGAAGATCCGGGCAAGATTGAGAACCTGGTTCGCCACCTCGTTTGTATTGATATGAAATCGGGAAAAAAACTATGGCAAAAAGATATTAAGGCGACGCTGCCAGAGGACCCTTACACGGGCATTGGCGTGACGGCTCATGGCTACGCCTCGCACACACCGGTCTCGGATGGCGAGAACATTTATGCGTTTTTTGGCAAGGGGGGGGTTCACGCGTTTGACCTTGCGGGGAATGAACTTTGGCACGCTGAGGTGGGAAAGGAATCGGACCCTGCCAAGTGGGGTTCTTCTTCCAGCCCCGTTGTTTACGGTGATGTCGTGATTGTGACTGCTTCGGCCGAAAGCCAAGCGATCATCGGGCTCGACAGGAAAACTGGAAAAGAACTTTGGCGCCAGGAAGCCAAAGGCCTGGATGGAATGTGGGGTACACCGACGTTCGTCAAGATTGATGAAAACCGTACCGACTTGGTGATGTCGGTGGCCAAAGAGCTCTGGGGGATGGACCCTGACACCGGTAAGCTCCGTTGGTATGCCAATGGAACGGATGCTCAGCAGTCCTACGCCAGCGTGGTATTGGATGGGAGTCGTGTGTTTGCCATCACCGGACGCGGGGGCGGCAGTATTGCGGTCGATGCTGGAGGTAGCGGTGATATCAGTGAATCGAACACGGTATGGACGGGTCGGGATAACGGGAGCTTTGGTTCACCCGTGCTGCACGACTCCAAGCTGTACTCGATCAATCGAGGGATCATAACGGTTATCGATGCTAAAACGGGTGATCGGATCGAGCAGGTCCGATTGAAGAATCAGCAACAGACCGGTGGCCGTTTCGGGTCCCTCGATTATGCCTCGCCGATTGTGGCTGGCAAACGCCTTTACTATCTCAATGGAAGTGGGCAAATGTATGTCTTTGAGATGGGAGATAAGTTGGAGCCGGTGGCTGTCAACAAGGTGACATCCGACAAAGAGGTTTTCTGGGGAACCCCTGCGGTCGGTGATGACCAGATGATTTTGCGTAGTTCCAAGCACTTGTACTGCATTGCGGACAAGGGAGAGAAGGTCGATGCGGAAGCGGCGGCAGCCCAGCCGGCGACCGAGTCTCCCGGTGAAGGGAATGCAGAGGGTGGTCGTTCCAGTGGCGGTCGACCGGCCGGTGGGCGGGGCGGCTCGTCCCGTGGTGGTAGCCGTTTTGACCCGATGACCATGTTCAATCGCTTCGATACCGACAAGGACGGCAAGGTGACCGAGCAGGAACTGGAGGGGAACCAGATGGCTGACCGTCTCAAGACGTTGGACAAAGATGGGGACAAGGCGATTTCGAAAGAGGAGTTCAGCTCCGGGATTGGCTCCCTGTTCAGCAGTGGCGGAAGTCGCTCCGGCGGTGGCCGTTCGGGCGGTGGCCGTTCGGGTGGCGGTCGTTCGGGTGGCGGTCGTTCGGGTGGCGGTGGCTACGGAGGCCGTGGTGAAGACAATCGCCCCGATCGTCCCCAAAGGCCCGAGTCAGACAAAAATTAAGGGGCGCCTGGGTCGGTAGGCAAGGTCCCTTTGCCAGCGAGACCTCGCGTTGCCATTCTTATTTTTGCGCCGGGCGAGTCGACTGGTAGTCGTGCAAGCGGAGGCCGGGTTGCTCGACCCAGCTGGCGTCGTAGGCGTGCAGATGCGTCGGTGCAAGCCGGTCGAAGGGAAGTTCCGGGTTGGCCAAGGTGAAATACCAGCCGATGTTCCGGTCTGCCGCATCGCTGGCTACCGCGTCGGCCGAATGGTAGAGCTGGCCCAGGGCGACCAATTCAAATTGGCTGAATTGTCCGCTGGCCCGGTCGAAACGGGCAAAGCCTAACAGCTCTGTGCGGATCCTGGCGGCC
>JAYZCF010000096.1:0-8485 GCA_036338455.1 Planctomycetota bacterium | reverse complement strand
GATCCTATGACAAGGGGCACGTGATTCGAGGCTTGGAGGAAGCGGCCAAAGTAGAAGATGTCAAAGTCTTTCATGCCGGAACCAAGATGGTTGACCAGCAGGTCGTGACCAACGGAGGGCGCGTGTTGGGTGTCACGGCGCTCGGTGAGAGTGTGGCCAAAGCTAAACTTCAGGCTTACCGCGCAGTCCAGTGCATTCGCTGGGATGGGGCTTGGTGCCGAAAGGATATCGCCGATCGGGCGATCGCTCAGAATATCTAGATGACCATTGGAATTCAGGCGGGTTAGGAACCGTCCTCAGACGGGCGCATTTGACGCTCGAGCTCTTCCAGGTATTCCTTGGGAAACGGGTTTGCATCACCCTGTTTTGAATCGTATTTGCGTTCCGGTTGTCGTTCCGTGGGAATGTCATCGGCCGGCGGCTCGCGGCGGTTGGCCCACCGTTTCCACGCGTTGATCTCATCCTCGCTCAGCAGGTCATCGACTGCGTCGACGGCATTGTCGGGTTCTGTGATCCTCTCTTTTACCTCTTCTCCCGAAGAGGATTCAGGAAGCCTGGTTGCTCGCAGCTGGTCGTAATACCAGACTTCGGCATCGACAAACTTGGCTCGCCGACGGCGGGCCGCATTTTGCACCCAGTGATCCGATGAGACGACGGTCAAACGCCGGGGATCCGGATTCGCGCCAATCAGTTCATCGATCAACAGGTCCGCGTTGGCATATCCGATCGAGTAATGAACATCGATACCATACTGGTTCTGCTGTTCGGCTCTTCCCGACGAAGGGATTTTTTTGGCATCGAACACAACGGAAACCGCATTGGCCCGCTTGCCATAATGTCGACCAATTTCTGCCAGTAGGCGTTGTCGCGCGCGGGCCAACGATTTGACTGTGGCGCACTTGCCATACAGCCCACATCCAAAAATAACGTTGTAGCCGTCGATCAAAGTGGTACAGGTCATCGTCTGTCTGAGTAGTTCCCGTCGGGGTTAATATCAGTTGGGTGAATCGGTGCCGCAAGTGAGGGGACCGAGTCGTACTGCGTTTCGTTGCAGCGTGCGGTATGTCTATCGGTCTCTCGAGGTGGATGGAATAGGATATTTTTTCCAACAAACGAATTCGGTTGCTGTTCATTGTAGGGCAACCGTTTAGAATTCGGAAAAGACTGAAAAAGGCAGGTTTGGATGGTAGCAAAACAAAACAAAACATTGGCTGATATTTCTCGTACCAAGACGATTGCCACGGTCGGCCCGGCCAGCGAGTCTTTGCAGGTTCTCAAAGATCTCATTGACCGGGGAGTGGACGTTTTCCGGCTCAACATGGCCCATGGAGACCGGGAGAGCCACGAAAAGGCCATCGCCCGCATTCGCCAAGCGGAAGCCGAACTGCAGACATCGGTCGCTATCCTGATTGACCTGGCGGGTCCAAAAATCCGCCTCGGTCAATTGGTCGAGGAACCTAAGGTGGTTACCAACGGCCAGACCTTGGTGTTTGTTCGGGGCAGCAAACCTGGCTCTCCGGATGAATTAACGTGTACCTATGAGGGCCTGATCGATGAAGTTCAGCCGGGGCAGGCGATTGTCCTGGCCGACGGCTTGGTCCGTCTGCAGGTTACTGGAAAGACAGAAGATCGGGTCGAATGTACTGTGATCGATGGCGGCACGTTTCGGAGTCGCCAGGGGGTCAACCTGCCGGCTACGCAGCTCAGCATTCCTGCGCTGGGAGAAAAAGACCGGGATAATGCTATCTGGGCGTCCACACAGTCGATCGATTTCGTCAGCCTCAGTTTCGTCCGAAACGCGGGGGAGATCGAGGAGTTGAAAGCGCTGTTGCAGGAACACGGATGCCAGGCTGGCGTGATTGCCAAAATCGAAAAACGAGAAGCGCTGGATAACTTGGACGAGATCGTGATCGCGGGCGACGGCGTGATGGTCGCGCGTGGCGACCTCGGTGTCGAAATCGAGATCTACAAAACGCCGGTCGCTCAGAAAAGAATCATCCAGGCCTGTCTACTCCACCGCAAGCCGGTGATTGTTGCCACGCAGATGCTGGAGAGTATGCACACGTCCAAACAGCCGACACGTGCCGAGGTCAGTGATGTAGCCAATGCAATCCTTGATGGCGCGGATGCCTGCATGCTCTCTGGGGAAACGGCCATTGGCCAATATCCGGCCGAGGCAGTCACCATGATGCAGCAGATCATGCTGGAAACCGAGCAGCTGCTGAAACGATCCGCTTCAAAAATATCCGGCCCCGACGACTCCCATCAGAACGACGTGGCCGAGGCTGTGATGTTCGGCGCAGCGCAAATTGCTCAGCAGCTCGAGGCCAAGATGGTAGTCATTTCCAGTTCGACTGGGGAAACGGCATTGATCAAGTCGAAGCAGCGAGATTTCATACCGACCGTTTGCTTGACCCACCACTCGGCGGTGGCCCGTTTCATCTGTCTGTATTGGGGGGTGATCCCGGTTCGCACGGATTCACCTCATCTACCAGAAAAATTCCGAGGCTTTGTTAACGAATTGGCAAAATCATTTGCGGGTGGGCAGATCGGGGACCCCGTGGTGATGGTCACGGACAACCAATGGATGCCGGATGTCCATGACAATATCCTGGTCGGTCGCATCTCCTGATCACCGATGCTCCGGATCGGGCGGGCTCCGGACCAGCGCAAAAAAACCCGCCGGTAAGGGCGGGTTGTTTCTTCGTGAAAAGCTGGTTGGCCGAGTTTTTGTTTCGGCGTTCGTTAGTCACGGCATAATGTGACGGTTCCTTAGATTCACGAGTGACGTCCTTGTCTGAAACCTTTGCCCGATTAGGAGAATAGGTTTCCCTGCTTAGCTTGTCGTGTTCCGGTCCCGTGAGTGACCTGTCGCGAACTGCCGAGGGTTTCCATTCGCCGTTTCGAACGTCTTCTCTTGGGCATGCGAATCAGATGCAGTTGCCGTGCCAAACTGGCAAAAATTATATGACCCCCATTTCTTGTGGGCGAGAAGCGATAGCCGAGCAGGCCAGCTTGTAGTTTTGCTAATCGATTGTAGGAATTACAGGTTGGCCGTTTGTTAGAGACCGCTGCCAACCGAATCTTCAGGCCAGGTTCTTCAGCAAGCTGGAGGTGATAGCGGCGAAAACCTCCCGCTTCTCATCGAATTCTCGATTTTCAGCTTGGCAACAGATGACGAGTGTTTGCGCTGGTGTCGAAATGACGCTCAGATTGGCGGTCACCAGGAAATCGAGGCAGTAGAAAAAGGCATCGGTACCAAGGCTGGGATAAACCTCGTCCGGGGGGCAGTTCGAAACCTGGAATTCGACATCTTCGTATTGGCTGACCAAGCCCTGTTTAGCATTCTCTAGAAGTTCAAGCGGGTCGACATCGGGAGGGAATACGACCAGCGTCCAAAACCCGCCTTCGGGCGTTTCCAGCGAGACTTCCCCCGAGGAGGGGTCTTCGTCAAAGGTGTCATTCAGATACCAGGTTTCGGGATAGGAAAACTCGATGTTGTCTCGTTTAAAGGTCGATGTCATGGTCTTGCTAGCAAATAGGAGTTGAGGTTCTGTTCCTTTATATCCGATTCCATCTGGATGAACATTGCCGGCAATTCGGATCATGAGTCATGAGTTGGGATTCCGATATGGAAACAAAGGGCTGAGAGTGTTATGGTTGGCCGCTACGCTGATCAAAGGTGACTTTCCAAGGACGAAAAGTTGAGCCAATTGTCGAACCTGAGATTGCGAAATCTGGCGCCCTCGGCAATCTTGGTTCTGGTAATGGCTACTCTCTCAGCCACGGGCTGCCACGTCTTCCGCCCATTTCAGCAAGCTAATAACTCTCTGGCCGATGCGCGACTTTGGGAGCAGGGTGGGCGTGAAGCCCTGTCTCATGGAAATGTCGACGAAGCCAAGAACTGCTTGCGACGAGCCATTAATAACGCGCCGGGCGATCGGCAGATTCGCGAGCAACTGGCCGATATCTGTATGGAGCGGGGAGAGTATCAAGAGGCGATTACCGAGTTGATCGAGGCGGTGGATCTTGCCAACGGTGATGCTGCCTTGAGAGTCAAACTGGGGCAAGCCTACTTGCAGAGCGGGAAACTGATCCATGCCCAGCGGCAGGCCGAGTTGGCTTTGGAGTCTGACCGGCAATCGGCTGCGGCCTGGGAGTTGTGTGGCCAGGCTCACTGGGCGCGCAACGAATTGCCAGCGGCGGTGGCTGATTTGCAGCGGGCCTTAAGCATTGATGCGAAACGCCGCGGTGTGCAAGTACAGATTGCTCGTTTGCATCGGCAGATGGGGCAATCGAAACGGGCGCTTTCCGGAATCGAACAATTGCTGAGCCAATACCCCGGTGGTCAGGAGCCCCAAGAGGCGATTCTGTTGCAGGGCATGGTCCTGATTGATCTGCAACAGTATTCTCCAGCCATCGAACAATTGCAGGTGGCCGTCAATCGGAGCGATGCGACTTGCGACACGTTTCTTCAGTTGTCCCGTGCCCAGTTTCTGGCCGGGCAGCCTTCGCTGGCACGGTCCACCCTTGCGCGTGGATTGGAGAGATATCCCGCGGAAGCCAAATTGACGGATCTCTTGAACCGGCTCCGAGAATTGGACGGTGACCACGTGGCCATCTCGGGTTCCACAAACCGTTGATTTCCCCACTGCTTTTTTTCTACAGGGCCTCGCATTTCCCGTACCCTCGTCAGCATCGACCGGCGGTTCGTAAAAAAGAAGGAAAACTGGAGGTTTTTGTCACAGCTTCTCGGCGGAACGTGACCTATATCAAAGATAGACCCTTGACCCAGGAAATGACCCCATGAATTTCAGTCCTCAGAATGGAACGTCTGGCCATTGCGTTCCCTCTTCCTTCGTCGATCAAAGAAATGCGGTATCTGCCACTCATTACGGGGGGCCCGAACGACGTCAATTTCGAGACTCCCACAGTGAGCTGTCTGCAGAGGCAGCCGAATTAGGCCGCGCTTTGGACCAATATAAATTGACTCACCACCGTCGCTTTATTAACCACGAGGAAATGCTCGAGGTGATTCGATCACTCGGTTACCAAAAAAAGCTGTCTGCCCCTTAGCGTTGGAATGAGCCGAGCGGGCCCTTCAACAACGGCTCGGTTAATTGGTCAATCGACAAAAGGCCTACTGTTTGACCGTCGTCACGAGTGACCCGTGCCACAGTTTCGCGTTTGGATTGCATGGTGAGCAAGGCCTCTCCCAAGACTTCGTCTTGACGGATTTCAATCATGGGGCAGGCCTGAGCAATCGTCTCGTTGGGTTGGTTGGCCAAGAGTAAGTCGATGGTGCGAACGTATCCAACAATGCGATTGCGATTCGTCTCATAGAGAGGAATGTCGGCCATCTCGTGTTTTCGTGCATGCCGAATGGCGAGCCGGTTTTCAGTACCGATGGGAAGTGGCAATGCCTTGTTCAACGGCGTGCAGACAGAACGCACTGGGTTCGAGGCGACCAGGAAAAAGTTTTGACCCAAGTGACGTTGGGTGGGGTGAAGAATACCTGCCTGCTGGCCTTCGACCAAAACCTCTTGCAGTTCCTGGCGGGCCAACATCAATCTGACTTTGTCAGGTGATTTTCCAAGCGTTTTTTCCAGCAGCCGAGCCATCCCCCAAAGGATGAAAGCAACGGGTGCAAATAACAGAGTAAACAAGAGGAACAGGGGACCGCCTCGTCGCAGCAATCGGTTCGGCGCATTGTAGAACAGGTGCTTTGGCAGTAATTCTCCATAGACAAAGAGAAGCGGGGAGAACAGGATCGGTGCCAGCATTTCAGCCAGCCCGGCATCGTTTACGTAAATCGCGCGGGTCAACAACACGATGGCCAGTGACGTGAGGTAGTTGGCAACGTTGTTGCCCACGAGTGTGGTGGCTACGAAAAGGGTTGGATTGTTGGCAAATTTCAGGAGGTATCTCGAAATCGAGTCTCCGTCCAAACCATCCATCACCAGTCTCACTCGACTGGCTCGGTAAAAACCGGTTTCGTTACCACTGAAAAAAGCGCTGAGGAAGACCCCGGCCAGCAGCAAGATGACGGAGAGCCAGATCATGACGACTCCTCCTCCGACGGGTTGAGGGTCAACTCGACGATCATGTGTCCCCGGTGGGGGGTTTCCAAGACGCGAAAATGGAGCGGCCCCCAATCACACCGGTCGTTCGCTGTGGCCAGGCGTTGCATGGTTTCCTGGATCACGCCTGCCACGGTAACACTGTGGGTGTCCGGGATTACCGCATTCAATTCACGACTCAGACGACGCAGACTCATCATGCCGGAAACGACCCATTTCCCCTCTTCAATCTTGTGAAGAGGATTTTGATCCAGTAAACGCTTGGTGCGACTTGGGGCGTAGTTGAATACCGTCTCTAGCACGTCCTCGATCGTCAGTATGCCGATCGTTTCGCCGTACTCGTTCAGTACGACCGTTACTTCACGGTCCCGGTGAGACATCTTCTCCAGAGCATCTGCTACCGTTGCTGACCAGGGCAGGTACAGGACTGGCTCTGCCAAACGCTCGACGTTTTCGTCAGGCAATTCAAATAATTTGTCCAGCCGAATGGCTTTTGCGATTTCCTCGGAATCGGGTTCGGTAACCAACAGATATCCACTGTCCGGTACCGATTTTAAGTCGTTGAGACTGACCGGAGGTGTGAAATTTACGAACTGGGTCCGCGGTCGCATCCACTCATCAATCCGGATCTTGGAGAGCTGCACAATATTCTGCAAGACAGCCTGTTCCTGTTTAATCACCGTGGCATCATTGTTACCGGTCAACTCAATGGCCCGTTCCAGGTCGCCGGTTTCGAGGTAAGACTCCTTGTTGAAGGATGGGAGTAATATCCGGCGCGAGACCAGGTTCACACCTTGAAGTACGGGCATGACAGGATCGAGTAAACGTACGGCGATCGACAGAGGTAGGCTGACAAACCGGGTGATGGATCGAGGCTTGATGACGGCCAGGCTTTTGGGCAGCATCTCGCTGAAAAAGATAATGGCAAACAGCGAAAATATGGCAAATCCGATCCCCAAGCTTTGCCCCAGTTGTGGGTCGTTCTCCATTCGTAGCGAAATAATGGAGCTGATCGTGAAGTAGGCGATGTTGATCACCAAGTTCCAGAACAGGACCGCGGACAGTAAGCGGTCTGGGTCGCTCAACAACCGGGCGGCAAGTTTTTCAGCCGGTGTCCCGCTTTGCAGAGAACGACGATCACTCGGTCGAAGAAAGAACAGGGCTGCTTCACTGGCGGAAAAAAATCCGGAACAGCAGACCAGCACGAACATTCCTATAAACCATGGCAAAAGTGGCAGTAGGTTATTCATTCTCAGAAATTTTTGAACGACCCGTAGAGACCAGGAACTCACTCAACCTCGGCATGACCATGGCTGTGGTCGTGAAGCCATAGGTGAAAGCGACCACCAATATGACGGACAGGTAGTTTTCCAAAAGGAGACTCGTGATCGAATAGAACATGGCCAGTGGTAACAACGCCGATGCGAGAACCAGGGCCGGTGAAGGCGTGTTCCAACCCAATGCGACATACAAGCCAATCGCGCCACCCACGATGCAGGCGAGGAAGGGCGTCAACTGGGCTTCCACATTTCCCGTGAACGACACCATCATGACCATGCAGGTCACGATCCCCAGGAAAAGAAAGAAGACGGTTCCCAAGCTGACACTGATTGCCTGGCGACTGCCGCCGTATGACATCCCGCAGTGGATCCCAAGAACCGTTACAAACACGTTGAGGATGGCAATAGCCAAGAGCAGGTAGAGTAGATTTTCCACCGTGACCGCACCGTTGAAGGCGAGGTAGAAGCACATGGCAACCGGGATCATTACGATGTCGACTGCCACATACAAAACGCCAAGCAACTTGCCGAACAGAAATTCTTTGGGGGAAATATCGGTGACGCGCAGCAGGTCCAGAGCGCGGCCATCCCGTTCATTGGTGATGGAGGTTACCGCCAATGCGTTGACCATCACCAGACTGACCAACAGGAATGGGGCGAAGGGGCGAGCAATGACCGGGATCGATACGGAGGAATCGGCCGTGGCGCGCGTTGCTTCACCCATCAGGGAATAGAGGGCGACAAAGACCAGAGCCGCCATGCCCCAGTAAGCGACCCGGATGAAGAGGATTTTTCGGCCGTAAGCCCAGGTACACATTTCCCTCCAAAGAATCGGGTTGTCCCAGACCCGTCGACTCTTTTGGTTAACCTTTCGCGACCGATCGTCGACATGGTGACTGGCGTCTGACTGGGAAATGGGATTCCCCTCGTCGTCCAGTTTTACCTGTCCGGTAAACAAGTCTACATCACCGGAATACTCTTCTTGCTGACCCGGTCGGACGTCGCGGTTGGGATTCCATTTACGGACGCGTAGGACTGATAAACTGCAAAGTGCGATGGTCAGAACGGTTGCGAATAGAAGGTAGGGGACCACTTCACTTGACCAATTGGAGGCTACCGAAGGAC
>JAYZCF010000095.1:0-18501 GCA_036338455.1 Planctomycetota bacterium | reverse complement strand
GTCGAATGCTTGTCTACTTTCGGTCGGCCTGGCTCCCAGCGAAGCGTCTCGCCGGACGCCACGAAACTGCGGGTCAGGGCGACCGTTTCGGCTAGCGTCATTCCCTGGAAGTAGACCGCCATAGCAAAGGCCGCGAGTTGGTAGTCGGGGATTCTGCCCCTGGTGTAGCCATCGATCAGCGCTTCGATTTCTTGGTCTTCCAGTTCCAGACCGTCCCGCTTCTTCCGGATTACCTGCGTTACATTCATCGCTTTCGCCTGGCTGACAGGGAATGACCGAGGGTGGGCTTATCGGTCTCCCACCGTGGGAACCTTGCGCGCCCCCTTTACTTGATCCCTTTCAGGTCGACCTGATGTCCCATTTCCGCCAACATTTCTTCGAGTGCGGCGTTCAAGTCATCGCCGAGAATATCTTTGTGACGGATCACGCCGTCGGGACCGATCAAATAAACGGTGGGCCAGGCAGCAATGTTCCACTGTTTGGCAAGCGGTCCACTGGTTCCCTCCGGTCCGATCCAGAAATTCCGCCAAGAGAGGTTCTCATCGTTGATCGCCCCGATCGCTGTTTCGATATCCCGATCCGAGTTAACCCCCAACAAGGCGAAAGGGGCGCTTCCCAGTTTTTCCACCAGTTGCTGCTCATGTCCGTACATGGCGCGGCAGGGAGGACACCAATGTCCCCAGAAGTCGAGCATCACGATTTTTCCGCGGTAGTCGCTTAAGCAGAATTCCGTGCCGTCCATATCCTGCCCGACCATTTCCGGAGCGACATCTCCCACGCTCAAGTTCTGTAATTCGTAAAGTTCGGCAGCGGCCACTTCTCCATAGGTTTTTTGACCCCGGTAAACGACGTCCCCGTGCCGATCGATGATCTGCTGGAGAAACGTCTCGCGCTGGATTTTTTGCGATTCGGATCGCGGCGTGTTGATATATTCCATTTGCGCTTCGGGCAGTCGCGCTGCCAGGTTTGGGTTGGCCGCCAACGCTTTGCGAAATGGGAAAATCTGGTCAACGTAATTCGAATACCCCAGCAGCAAGTGTGCCTTGGTCTCCGGCGTCGGGGCTTGCTCGATCATCTTCAACAGGTAGGCCTCAGTTTCCGGACTCGGAATATCTTTGAGGAACTGGTCGGCCATCTTTTTGAGTTGCAACCGATCGGCGAAGTGGTCGAGCAGGTGATTCATGGCTGTTACTTTCGATTGGCCACTGCTTCGGGCCACAGCAGCCAGCATCGCGTCCACGGCTATTTGGTCTTGGGGAAACTGCTGGGAAAGTTCGATCATGTCTGCCACAAACTGAGGGACCGGGTTTCCTTCGCGTAGAAGTTGAACCTGTTGCTCCTGCGTCGTCGCCTCAGCGACGTTCTGCTTTAGTAGGTCGAACTCCCGGTCGAGCTGGGCCACGCGCTCTTCCAATTGCTCCCGAGCCGCAATGGGGTTCGAGACTGTCGTTGAGGCCTCTTCCGCGTTGGTCTTTACGTCGGCTGTGGCAGTCGTTTCCGCCGCGGACTCTGAGACTTGTGGAGGGATCGTCTGCGCGTCACAGGCAACCATGAGGGGTAGCAGGCAAAGCAGGGAAAAACAGGTTCGCATGATCATTCTCACCAAAAAAGTTTGGTTTCGATTGTAACTTGAAACGTCCTATCCACCTGCCTCGAGGGGAGATTGAAGGGACATTTTCAGTTTAAAAGTTGTTGACGTCCCAGTCGATAGGGAGATAATGGTCGATCTTACATGGGATCTACCGATCGTGCCGTGGCAGGTTTTCGGCGGTAGGGGTCTCTCCGTCGCCGGTGTGATCGGTGCGGGAGCGGTTCTGTTCTCATCGATTTTCGGGGTGTGGCTCAGCCTGGTAGAGCGTTGCGTTCGGGACGCAAAGGTCGCTGGTTCAAATCCAGTCACCCCGATTTGGCAGTTTGCTCGAATCTGCCGGTAGCCGCTCAAAACGAATCGATCCATTCACTCACTCCGGCCGGGCGAACTGGATTTCGCCCTTTCTACCTGGCTTACTCAGAAGCTCCTGGTTTTCGATTGCCAAAAATGGAGGGATGCCAGTGGTCGGTTGGAGCGCGCTTTGCCGATTTTCGGGGAGTGTCCGGCTTGACCGAAAGTTTTGCTGATTTCCAGCGTGACGTGGGGCGAGTATGGAACCGGTTCAAGTATTCTCTGCCAGCTCACTGATGGTTTTAAAACGCTGGCTATCGTCCGATCGGGCTCCGTGCTGCTGGGCTAAGCCATCTCCGAAGGACATTCCCCGCAGCCTGTTTGTTTTGTTTTAAATCTAACATTGCGGGCAAAGAAGCAGGCCGTTCCCGATGGTGTTCAACCTTGGGTTGCTTTGATTTACACCTGTTTTTTACTTGAACCGCCAAGAAAGACGATGGCGGTTCGAATACGGGATAGTAGATGGTGGTCGCTCCGGATCGGGCGGGGAAAAAGGCTTTGGACGCCAGTGTGCAATTCGCCGCTCGTTCACTTTTGAGTTTGTCCCTCTATACTTTCGGGTGCCAGAGTCACTGCCTACTTATCCAGAACGTTTTCATAGAGTCGATCATGACGATCGGTTGCGTGTCATAGGTTTCTTTTCTTTTTCGTCTTTTCGGTGGCCTCCGAGCGGAACCGCTCCCACCATCGATTGGAAATCGCCATTTAGAAGGGGTAGCTGGGATGTTAAAGATTCTCTTGGTGGATGATTCCGAAGTCGATCTTCTGTTGATGGAAGGTTTGCTCAAGCAATCCATTGGATTCGAAATGATATGGGCCGAAAATGGACGGCAGGCGTTGAGCCGAATCAAAGAATGGAAAGTCGATCTGGTAGTCAGCGACTTGCAAATGCCTGAAATGGACGGCTTGGAACTGGTCCAACGGGTTCGACAAGCCCACCCGCAACTGCCGGTCATTCTGACCACGGCGGTGGGGAGCGAGGATATCGCGGCGGAAGCTCTGAGCCAAGGTGCGGCTGGTTATGTACCGAAGTCTCAACTGTCCAAGCTCCTCGTGCCAACGGTCCGCAACGCACTCAGCCATTTGGACAAGCAGCGCAACTACAACGATTTGTTGAAGCGGGCGAAGGTGGCCCAATTCAAATTTACCTTGGAAAATAACCCCGCACACTTCCGTCCGCTGATCGATTTCTGTGAAAAGATCATGAGCGGAATGGGTAGGCTGGATCGGATTGAACGCCTGAGGACGGCCGTTGCGATTGAGCATGCTTTGCACAACGCACTCTACCGGGGGAATCTGGAAATTCCCAGCGAGCATCAAGTCGGCCTGGAGACTCTCAAGCTCGATAAGAACGTCGATTCGATGATCCGTGAGCGGTTGGAAATGGCGCCGTATAAGGAGCGTAAGATCCATGTCTCCGTAACGCTGCGAAAGAAGTATATTTCCATTCGAATTCGTGATGACGGTCCTGGTTTTGATTCCAGTCAAGCTGGTGGTGGGAGTCTCAGCGGCGCCCGGGGAATCGTCCTGATGCGGTCCTTCATGGACAATGTCAGCTACAATAAGCGGGGTAATGAAGTCAAGTTGCAGAGGCGGTGGCGTTCCTCGAAGTCGAGACGCCGAAATCGTGAAGAGAAAGTTGGCCAGGGTGCGGGTGAGCCGAGGTCTTTGGGAAAATTGAATTGCTCGCAAACGGGCAAGGAAGTAGAGCTGACGGTCGATAAATTCATGATGGGTCGTGAAAAGGGCTGCCACTTGGTGATTCCCTTCCAGTCGATCGCCGAAAATCACTGTCTGCTGATCTTTGACGATGGCCACTGGTACGCCAAGGATATGTCCAATCAGGATCAGGGGACCTTGATCAATGGAGAGCGAATCGCATACGACAAGATAAGTTCGGGCGATCAGTTGACAGTCGGTTCCTACGATTACCAGATTGAGTATTGAGTTGACGTTGAACCGTCTGCCGGACATTTAAAGAGGTGGATGCGCAGGAAGATAGCGGCGGTCATGGCCGGCGGTCCCAACGTTTCCAGTCTCGGGCTCTTTCCTCTGTGCTCGCTTTTCCATGTCCCTGGCGGATTACTTGGGACTGTCAAGCCGCTGGGTGATTTCCCCGGTCGTCTTATGTCGCAGGATGACTTTGGTGGTGCCGTCGGGCAGGTGCTCCCGCTTGATCAGGTCGTGCTCAGCATCAAATTCTCGCGCCGGTGATAGTGGGCGTGAGGATTCTTTACCTCGCCATACCGGGAGTTCAATCGGTTCCCATCGCTTTGTTTGGATCGACTTGTAGGCCGCGTCCATGACGCAATTGACAATCAATCCGTCGTAAAACGTCTCCATCGGTTCCCGCTGTTCTTCCAGAGCAGAGAGCATTTCGGAAAACATATCGGAATAGCCCAAGGCGGCCGGTTCATCTCCGACCGGGAAAAGCCATCCTTGAGAACTCTCTGATTTTTCGGCCACGTAGTCTTTTTGTCCTCCCGCGGTGTACATTTCAAATCCGGTCCTCAGCCAGTGGTTCAAAAAAATGGTTCCCTCGGTGCCCGCGACCTCGTCGCGCAGGTCGAGTCCACCACGGAAAGACCAGCTGACTTCAAACTGCCCAATCGCACCATTGTCGTAACGCACCAGGCCGATCGCGTGGTCCTCGGTTTCGATTGGGTGAACCTGAGTGTCGGCCCAGCAAACGACTTCGACCGGTCGAATCTCTTTCCCGATGAAATTACGGGCAATTTCGACACAGTGGCATCCCATGTCGATCAGGGCGCCTCCACCGGAATACTCCTTCTTCCAGAACCAATCGCTGTGTGGTCCGGGGTGGGTTTCACGTGAGCGGACCCACAGCACGTCACCGATCGCGCCCCCCTGAACGGAGTTGATGGCCTTGAGGGTTTTGGGTGTGAAGACCAGGTCCTCCAGGTAACCGTGAAATAGGCCAGCCTGCTCTACTGCTTCCAGCATTCGCAATGCTTCGGCCGCATTGCAACCCAAAGGTTTTGTGCAGAGCACCGGTTTGCCTGCTTTGACCGCCGCCATCACGGCCATTTCGTGTTGGTAATTGGGCAGGGAGACGATCACCACGTCGACGTCGGGGGCGTTGACTGCCTGCTCGAGGTCGGAGGTGGAAAAAGGGATGTCCCATTTTTTGGCAAATCGCTCGGCCGTCTCGGGGGTGCGGGAATAGACGCTCGTGACCCGGTCTCGTGAGCGGTGCCGGTGCAAAGCGGTCGTGTAAAAATCGGCATTGAAGCCGGCGCCCAGCATGCAAATCTGCATTTCGCATCCTTCTTGGTTAATCCGACATGGCGAGTAAAAGGTCACGCACTTGGTCGTCCGGTAGTATCGTTAAGGGGTGGTAATTCGGGTGCCGCCCATGGGAAACATATGGGTCATTGTGACGTGTGTTATAACAGCAGATTAATGACCAGCGGGGCATCTCACTCCGGTTTTGATCTGATCGGTGCAGCAGGTTGCCGTGGAAAAAGAGGGCATCACCCGGCTCCAGTTCGCAGTAAATCAGCTCCATCCGTTGCAATGCGGCTTCGACCCGCTCCAGATCCGCCGCCGTTTGCGTCCCGGCTTTGCCATGATCGATTCGCCCCATCCGATGCGATCCTCGGATGACCTGCAAGCAGCCATTTTTTTGGGTGGCCTGGTCCAGGGCGATCAGGCAACTGGCCATATCCGGGAACAAGCAACCATTGTTGTACCAGTAGCCGTAATCCTGATGCCATTCCCAAGCACCTCCCACTCGTGGCTCCTTCAACATCATTTTGTGGTGATAGTGATAAACCTCATCGTCAAGCAGTTGGGCCATGGTTCCTGCCACTCTCTCGCTCTGCACGATGGCCGAGTAGGGCGTCGAGCCGAGTTCATTATTAACCGATAGTTTACTCTGTCCGCCCTCTCCATCACTCTTGGAGTACGCTTCGTTTTTCAGCACTTTGTCTGACTTCGCAAATTTTAAAACTCTCTTTATTTCGTCGGTGGGAAAGAGCTGGCGGATCAACAGGAATCCGTCTTCGTGGAATCGCTTCAGTTGTTTGGGATTGATCGTAGAAGCCATGAGATATTCGGGGGTTCAAAGAGTGGTGAGCTGGGACAGCTGATTGGCAAACCGGGATAGGATCAGCAGTGTCTGCGGGGTTTCATGACAATGTTGACGGAATTCCTCAATGCTCCAGCCCATGATTTTTTCCAGGTAGCTGGGGTAAGCTGACAGTCGCTGTATCAGGTCATCGCACTCCCGTTCCGTATGGAATTGGGTGCAATAAATCGGTTTGCCGAAAAAGGTAAACGCCTGGTTCCGGACTTTCTCTGATGAGGCGAGGCGAATGGCGCCGGCTGGCAGGCGGTCCACGATATCCTCGTGCCCCAACTGTCCCTGAAAAGGGCTGCCGAGTGGGCCGAAGATCGGATCCGTTTTCCCGGCCGGAGTGAGGGTCATTTGCAAGGTTCCCAATTCCGCTCGGCTGATGTCGTGGACGACTTCTCCGCCGAGTGCCCGAGCGAATGCCTGGAATCCCCAACAGGAGGCAAAGGTTGGCTTGGCTATCCGGTGAAGGTCTTGAAAGGTTGACATGGCCGCTGGCAGCCAGGGACCTCCTCGGGCGACAGAGAAATCACCGCTGCCCCCAATCAGCACTGCATCGACCTGATCGATCTGTTGGGGTTCGGGGTGGCGCGTGATCAGGTCGTGAGCTCGAATGTTGCTCACGGGACAGCCGAGGGCCTTGGCAAAACAGTCGATTTCATGCTCCCGGATCGGATCCTCCGGGTTGCGAACCTGCAATAGCAGGTAGGTCAGTTGACTCGGTTCCCGGTTCAAGGCCTTTGTACCTTTCATCTGGACGGTGTCGTTTTTTGAAAGAACCTGCGCTCACATCGCCGGCTCTCAATCATCGGCCCCCGGTTTGACAGTAAGGGCTGTTATTTTCCGTCTAGCTGACCACCGTACTCATTAGTGGGATCCCGATAAATCGTGTGCAGGTGCTCAAGGGGCTTGCCCCCCAGGTCCTGGCAGGCGTACTCGATGATGAGCGAAGGTCCCTGGATCGAATAGGATACGTCGCTACCAGCTTGCCGAGGTCCATTCCAGGCAAAACGCATCTGGTCTATTTCCTCTTCCAATTCGGTCATGCGGAGCTTGGCTTGCGCTGCTGGCAAGTCATTGACCCATTGGCCGATTAAGCGGATTAGTACTTTTTTCTGTTCCGGACTGAATGTGGAACAGGCGACTCCGACGGATTCAGGAACCTTGCCATCTTTACCAGGGCCGACGCGGATAAACCCACGCTTGGGGCGTTGAATAGCCAGCTTGGCCTGGTCATCGGTCAGGGAGGCGGCCAACCGATAGGCGTCGTCGATTTCCACGGTCAGAGGCCGGTATTTTTTTCCGCCCAAAGTAAACGATTGGGGCTGTGTCCCGATGAAACTCGGTGCGACGGTCCTCGCATCACCCGTTACGGAAACGTTCACACCGACGTGGTGTCCATCGAGTTGGAAGGCCCATGGCTGACGAATGGATGGTTGACCGAAAAGCACGAGTGAGAAATTTTCTGTGCCGAAGCCGCTTCTCGGTCGTCCGCCTTTCAAAAGCTGATCATCGGCCAGCATGATATGACACATTTTCCGGTAGCCCTGTTCGCTGAACAGTGTGGCCATCAGGTCGCAGGCAGCCCGAATCTGGTTTTCATCCATGTCTCCCAATCTCAGCCCACCCGCATCGGCCGGGGCAGGCAGGTTGGTCCAGAGACGCCGTTCAGGACTATTCAGCGCGTGGCGCAGGGAAGATTTTTGACTTGGATTCAGTGTTGCCAGAAACCGCTCTGCCGCCTCGACTTGATCGGTCGCCCCGTTTTTTCCAAAGACAGGTTGGTAGGTCCCCACGACGTGGCTCGCGTCGGAAACAAAATCGGAACGCTCCTGGGCGTTGGTAGCTGAGCCCAGCAGGGAATCTAGCAGGCCTGAAGTTAGGCAGAACGCGAATCGTAACATGGTGCTCTCCTCGGGAATGAGTCGGGTGAGGCCTTGAGATACCACCCTAAGAAAGCTCCGCTTTCAAACGGTCAGGCCAACGGTGGACCACGGCATTCTCAGGGATTTGGTGACCGTTTTCAAGTGAGCCGGAGCATGATGGCGAGACGCTATCGATCAATAACGGAAGTGGCGAATTGGTTCACCCCGTTCACCGATCTCAGTCATCGCTTCAATCCCGATCTCCAAGTGCAGGTCCGACCAGTTCGATGTGACAAGCTGGTCCGACTCTTCGGTTTTCACCCCGTCGGGCGTTGTGGGGACATCCGAGACCAGCAACAAGGCTCCGCGAGAGATCTGGTTGTAATGTCCGACAATGAATAACGTGGCCGTTTCCATGTCGATCCCGATACAGGTCAAGCGTTCTAGGTGGGCGCGGAAATGGTGGTCGTGTTCCCAGAGTCTGCGATTGGTCGTGTAGATCACCCCGGTTCGATAATCAAGTTCCCGCTCGACCAATCGATCGGATACGAATTTGTGTAATTTGAAGGAGGGGAGGGCAGGTACCTCGGCGGGGAGATAGTCGTTGCTGGTTCCCTCCCCTCGCACCGCGGCGATAGGGAGGATGAAGTGGCCAATTTCGGTCGATTGCTTTAAGCCACCACATTTGCCAAGAAAGAGGACCCCTTTGGGCGGACGGGCCAGTAAAAGGTCCATAATCGTCGCCGCGTTGGCCGACCCAATCCCGAAGTTGATGATCGTCAGTCCGGCCGAATTGGTGGCCGCTTGCATCGGTTTGCCAACCCCGTGAATCTCGCAATCAAAACGATTGGCAAACTGTTCGACATAGCTGTGGAAATTGGTCAGCAGGATGTTGTCGCCAAACTCCTCCAGTGGCATTCCTGTGTACCTTGGCAGCCAATTCCTGGCAATTTCGAGTTTGTCGTACTCGTTGGTTGTCATGATGAACTGGGGACCTTATCCGAGTTCCTGCTGCGCATCTTTTAACATGTTGACCGCTCGGTCGACACAGGTGGTCGCTTCGTCAACGTAGCCATCGGCGGCGGCCGACCAGGCCCGGTGAATGGCCCGTTCACCGGCTGAAAAATGGGTCATCACATCGGCAAATTTTTGTAGCCCTTTTTCACTCGTGATGGCGTTGCGGCCGTCGGCAAACGTCTGGAAATCGGGGGCCAACACGTCGTCAATGAAGGTGGTCATTTCACTCGGGGCCAGTTCGTCCATCCGCCCCAGCATTTGGCCTGCATGCGCAATCAGTTTGGCCAGGCTGTCCTTGATTTCTGCCAAATTGGCCGTCGATTCGACCGTACTTTCAGTTGCCGATTGTTTGGCCAGGCGGAGCAGTACAATCCCCACAATGCAGATGATCACCGACACGATGTACCAGCCCCACGGAATGGTGGACCAGGCAATTTTCTTTTCCAGGTTCAGTACCGTCGCCAGTGAACCGGAAAGAAAGCCGCCCCACAGCAGGATTTGTCCTAAAACACTCATTCGGGTCTTCTCCTAAAATACTTGTAGCACGGTTTGTTGAAGGACTTGCCAGATCTGGCCCGCCTCCTGAGCCGTTGCGGTGCTGGGCCAGAAAATTTTGATCATCGTGATCACGACACCAACCAGCGCTTCGCCCACGATCAATCCTGCGGCAATCGGGATGCCGACCTGTTCGCTGAATCTAAGCCCTGCCGTTTTGTCGGTGATGATCCGCAAGATACAACCGATAGTGTACGTCAGGACGATGTAAAACGGCATGTAGAATCCGAGGGCCACCATCACGCCAATTCCTCCTAAGCCGCTGACGGCTAGCAGGAACCCAAGTCCGCCTCCCGCAACGTAGCGATAAGTGGGTACATCCCCTTCCACAATTCCCTCGATCACGCTGGCCAGTGCGTCGGCCTGTGGGGCTGGTAATTTTTCACTGCCGAACCCACCTTTCGGTACTTTGTCGACTGGTTCACTGGCCAGGGGAGCTGCGGTTGCATCCTGGCTTGCCGGTTGGGCGGAGCCTTCCGCTTGGTCGGCGGGTTGTGTCGCGGTTGCTGGAGAATTGGCCGCCTGTTGGGGCGCATCTGACTGGGCGCCCCAGTGCAACACGAACATCAGGCCGATCACGATACAGGGACCGAGCCAAGCACCGACGAATTGGGCCATCTGTTGGCGTTTGGGCACGCCGCCAACCAAGTATCCTGACTTGAGATCCAGCATCATGTCCGAGGCTTGGGAAATGGCCAAGCAGATCGCAGCGCCCACGACCAGTGAACTGACGATCGTTTGCGGCTTATCCAAGCCGGAGTTTGCGATGACGATCAGGATCGTTACGGCGATCAACGTCATGCCCGATAGAGGGGACCAGTTGGTCCGGCCGATACACTCGGCCACGATCACACCCGCGATCCAGATCCAGAGCGTGCCGAGCAGGGCCATCGTCGCGGCCATCCCCCAGGACATGTCGGCGGCTGACTGCTGGGCCAGGAAGACGAGGAGTCCCGCTCCTAAAAGAATCGCGATTCCGAGTAGCCAGATCGGTAGCTCATCCTTGTGCGCCGAATCATCTCGACCGTCCTTGCCCGCTTTGCTCATCGATGTGATCGCGCTGCGGATCAGTGGGAACGCCATGATAATGCCCCCCATGGCGGCACCGATCAACATGCCGATTCCGGTCGGTTTGTAGATCTCTCCCCGGATCCCGGCCGGTGATTCCACCAGGACCTTCACCTCGTCACTGCCCCACAGGGATAAGCAGGGAGAGAGGAACCAGTAGCAGATGAACCCGCCAGCGCCAAACCAGAAGCCTCCCTTGCCGGAGAGGAAGCCGACCCCGACCGTCATCAGTGAAGCATAAAATACCAGCGAGTAGCGACTCGGCAGGATATTGGCCAATGTTTCTTGGCCTTCAGGAGTGAAGGCTTGATTGATGATCGCGCCGAGGTCAATTTCATGGATGTCGTAGATTCCACTGACTACCAAGTAGACCGCTCCGGAGAGGAGGGCGGACCCAAACAGGTAGACCGACTTCCGAATTCCAGCCCCCGGGGATTTCAGGATGGTGGCGACCGCGATCCCGCTCGGATAGGGAAGTCGCTGGAAGTCGATCATCTGCTTACGCAGTGGGATGACGAATGCCAGCCCGATAAAGGCTCCGGTAATACAGGCGAAGATCATCAAGGGAACATTGAAGTCGGCGACCGATTCTAAACCTGGTTTGTTGCTCAGGATGAAGAGGGCGGGGACGGAGAACATGATTCCTGACGAGGCGCCGTTGACGGCCGAAGCGATCGTCTGATTGATATTGTTTTCAACGATACTGGTGCGGCCCATCAGCCCGCGGAGAATCCCCCAGCCGAGGATGGCGGCCAACTCAGAACCTTCGATCGAAAAACCGAGTTTGAGCGCCGCGTAACTAATCGAAACGGCAATGATCGCTCCTAGGAACCAGCCGACCAAAACGGCTGGCCAAGTGAACTCTGGATATGCACCTAGGCGGATTCGTTCGCCTTTTCTAAGCAATTCATCTACTCTATCGTCGGACATTTGCGACTCTCTGGCTCGACCATCGACTCGACCCGTACAGGGGTCGTTTCAAATCGCATTCTAGTCGATGGTTACGCGGCAAAGAAAGTAAGCATCCATGCCGAAACCTCAGAATCTGAGCGGTCTGGCCTGCGGCGATCAGCTGCCAACGACGGCCCACTTGATGAGTTCGCCCAATTTGGGAGTTTTTCCCTGCCAGAGGATACCGACACGGAAGATCCGGCCTGCCAGGACGACGATCAAGAGTGTGGTCAACGTCGTGAGCACCAGCCCGAGTACCGGCTGCCAAATCGGGATTTGTTGGCCGGTCGCCAAACGGAGTAGCATCGTGGTCGGGGTGGCGGGTGGAAAGAGGGAGATCAGGACCGATAGTCGACTGAGCGGGTCCTGCACGATCACGAACCAGATGAACAGCGGCAGCATCAGCAACATCCAGACCGGTAGCAGCATCGATTGAGCTTCTTTCAGTTGCGATACGGAGGCACCAACTGCCAAGAAGATTGAGGCGTAAAAGAAAACGCCCGCCACTTGAAAGACGAGGAACCAGGGGATCAGTTCGAACGGAATGAGTGCGGTCCAGCCACGATAGGCAGCCAGGCTGTAGCCACCGGCCAAGTAGATGGCGAAAATCGTCAGGGAACCACCCACCGTGCCGATCAGTTTTCCCATCATCAACTGGAATGGGCTGGCACTGCCCAATAGCACTTCGGCGATCCTCTGTGATTTTTCTTCTAGCACACTTTCCAGCATCGGTTGGGAAGCCATGAAAATCACCATGAACATCAACAGCATGATCCCCAGTGGCAGGAAAACAGCTTCGAGGATCTCCTTTTCTGCTGCGGTCTCGACCTCACCTTCTTGGTTTCGAGTGATCAGTCCTTGGCCAACAATGGGGACGCGTTGATCTGTTTCCTTGATTCGTTGAAGTGTCTCTTCAGGAATTCCCGATTCCTTTTCCCGCCGTTGTCGGACAATGTCCGAGAGGGTGTCGGCAAACCAGTTGCGAGCGAGGGAGAGGTTGGAGTCCTGAGAATAGAACATGACCTTGTTATCGCTGGTCATGCCTGTATCTAGGATGTCGGCCGGGATTTCGATAAAGGCGTAAAGCTGCTGTTGTACAACGCGATCCGAAAGGGAAATCCGCACGTCGTCCGTAATCGGGGCGAGCTCTACTTTTTCAAGCAGAAAACGCTCCGGGATCACCCCGGGTATCTCGGGCTGGGCATCATTGGTCGCGGCCGAAAGCATGGCCTCGTCTACCAGTTGGTTTCGCTGGTTGGCCGCGGTTTGGAGGTCCTCAAACAGGAAGCCGGAATGGTCAATCACGGCAATGTTGCGGTTCTTGGTTTCACTGACCTGTTTCATCAGCTCCATGGCGAACAGGCTGCCTAGCATCAGGACTGGCATCATGACGATCGAAAACAGGAACCCCCTGGTAGCGACCATCGCCCGGTACTCTCGAGCGGCTATTGTCAGTATTTTTCTCATCGCACCCCCGGGGTGGTCAGCGGTTTACCAGTCCGTTGTGAAACAGATATTTTGCGCGGGGATCACCGCATCGAGAATCCGACGTAACACCTCAACTGGCGAGCCATTGGCATCGATGGTCGAGATGATTTCATCCGGGTAATGTTCCAACACGGGCAGGGAAGTCTTGTTGTAAACCTCGAAGCGATGGCGAATGATCTCCTCGTTGGCGTCATCCCGGCGATTTTCTCGGATCGCGCGGCGTTTGATTCGATGCACCATGTCTTCCTGATCTGAACAGGCGAGATGAATGACGCTCAGAACATCGAGGTCCGATTCGATCAGCTTTGCTTGGTTAACGTTACGGGGAATGCCATCGAGCACCAGCAAATCTTCCCATGGTTTGTACCAGGAAAGGGAAACATAGGCGTTGAGGGCTTTCTTCCAGATCTCAATGGTTAAATCGTCCGGAACGAGTTCACCCCGGGAACTGTAGGCATAAACTTTTTGACCGATCGGCGAGTTAATATCAAGCGAACGGAATACGTCACCAACGGCCAAATGAAAGAAGCCCGGGATATGACCGAGAACACCTCCTTGGGTGCCTTTGCCAACGCCGGGCGGTCCAAATAACAAGACGCTACGGAATCTTTTGTCTGCCGTATTCATAATCGACTCGCGTAATGATCAACAAAGTAGGGATAGGCCCGGACATTGGATCAGGCAGTGGGCTCATGCCCAATCAATTGGTTGTATGGATCTTGGCTGCCCACTGCAACATCGGTTCATTGCAGACCATTGAATTTAGTCCATGGAGGCTGGTTTTACCCTTAGTCAAAATGTCACAGGGCCAAAAAAAAACGGCCCGCCTTAGCGGGCCGAAGCTGTTTTTCTGTGGACCTGAAGAGCAGGGCTAGTTTTTCAGCTCAATTTCCTTGGTCATTTCCTCTGTACCACGGAGAATCTTGAATTTGACCTTCTTGCCGGAATTGGTGCGGACAGCACCGTTGACCGCACGGCGGTCTTCCGTTTTCTTCCCATCGATGGCCATGATCACATCGCCCTCTTTGAGTCCGGCCTTGGCAGCAATCGAATCTTCGGAGACTCGCGTGATTTCAACTCCCTTTTCATGGTCGCTGTTAAGGGAAACTCCGAGCCTCACCCGACGAGCACTCTCTTGGCCGACGAACTGCGGCTTGCTGTCGAGCTTTGCAATCCCATCGATCACACCTTCGGTGAACTCGATGACCTTTAGGGCGCCATCGCAATCCAGCGTTTCAAAATCATCCTCAGGCGTATGGTAGGTGGAGGTTAGCCCGGTATGCATGAACATGACAGGAATTTTCCGCTGGAAGAACGGGAGGTGGTCACTGCCGGCAAACCCAGAGGGTGGCTTGACCAGGTCCAGCTTCATTTTTTCATTGGCATTGGTGAGAATCGGGTCGAACTCGGCACACGAATTCCAGTTGAAAACGGTCAGTTTGTCATCTCGCAACCAGCCGATCATGTCGAAGTTCACCATCGCAACGGTGTCCTCCAGTGGAAACAGAGGTTCCTTAACGTAGTGTTGAGCGCCTAGAAGGCCCATTTCTTCGGCAGAGAAACAGACGAAGACCAAGCGGCGTCCTGGAGCTTCGCCCCGTTTGGCAAACATCCGAGCCAGTTCAACAACGGCTTCAGTACCGGTCGCGTTATCGTCGGCCCCGTTATGAATCTCGATGCGGCCTCCCGATCGAGAACCAAAGCCGCCCATGCCCAGGTGATCGTAGTGGCCTCCAATCACAATGGTCTCATTTGCATTGGGGCCTTCACCTTCGATGATTCCGACGATGTTACTGGTTTTGATCTCCTTGTCCTTGAAGGCAGCCGCCAGCTTGGCACTACTTCCCTTGATCGGTTGGGAAAGGGGTTCCAGTGATTCGTCAATGGAGTCTTCGACTGCTTTCAAGCTGTTCAGCTTGGTCCCGTCGGCTTTGACGATCGGTGATTTTTTCAGCATCTGGTCAATCACACTTCGTTTGACGTGGAAAAAAGGTATTCGGGCTACCGAGGCACCAAACTCGTCTGGAGCTGACAGCACGTCTTTCTCTGCCGTGTCGGCTGTCACGTTGTCATTGACCATGATGATCCCGGCAGCACCCGCATCACGGGCTGATCGTACTTTCTGGGCGATGTAGGCGTGTTGGGAGACATCCTTTCCATCAAAGACGCTGTCGGCGTCATTCTGCTGAGGCTCACGTCGGATCATGACGACAATCTTGTCCTTCACATCCACGTCTTTGTACTCGTTGTAGTTATGGTCATCGGCGACGATTCCATAGCCAACGAAGACAAGATCTGCGTCTTCATCTACGGTTGACCGTCCGATCTGGGGAGTGAAATCTTTGTCCAGCACGAGTGTCGTGGCTTTCGAATCAGGACCTCGCACTGTCAACTCGACTTTCTCTCGGTCCAGGTCCCGGCCGCGCCGGACAACAAACTCCTGTCGATATGTGCCATCCTCGAGTGGTTTTAAGCCTGCTTCCTTATAAGCCTTTTCGATGTAAATAGCCGCTTTTTCGATCCCCTCGGTGCCCGGCATGCGGCCTGCCAATTCATCGGAAGACAGGTACTTGATGCCGTCGGTGACTCGCTCGAGTGCTGCCTGACGGCCGCTGGTCGTGTCACTCTCTGTTTGGGCCAAGAGGACGCCTGTGGACGAGAACATCACAGCACACAGGACGATACGGAAAGAAACGTTCACTATCTTCTCCTCGAAAAATTGGTTCCGTCGATGGATGGCTTGAAACAACATGGGTGAATATTCGTTCTGCGAATAACGGGCGAATAGGTGGAGCTTACCTCTTCTGATCCCCCGTTTTCGGCGGCCATTCGGCTTGAATTGCAATAGCGTAAAATCAAAAAATGATTCCCTAGCAAAAACACCGGGCGACATGTTTTGCCGGGACCCAGTATTTCTCTTTATTTACCATGTTACGGCAGCCAAGTTCGGAAGGTAAGGTCCCGAATCGCCGCTTGCAAAGGAAATATTGGCGGATAAAATTCCAGTCTGGAAATCACCGTGCCGGAGCGAGGTGCGGTTCTTGCTGCGTTTGCGGTTCCGCAGACGCCTGTTTTTAAGTGTTTCTGTGCGGTTTCGCGTAAGCGAATTTCATCCCAGACCGTGCTCTCGGAGAGATAATGAACTCGCAAGTGGCTCAAATGACCTACAACCGACTTGAATTACTCAAATTGATGTACCTCAGTCGCGAAGGCGATCGCCGTGAGGGCGTTTTGCACCGACAGAGCAAGGGTTGGTTCCAGGTGGCTGGTATGGGGCACGAGCCAATGGCCGTGATTTCCCAGTTGATGGAAGAGGATGATTATCTTTTCCCCTACTACCGCGACCGGGCCATGGTATTGGGAAGGGGGGTCACCAATGCCGAGTTGGCCTCTGTCTATTTTGCCAAGAGAGGCTCGTCCAGTGGCGGAAGGCAGATGCCCGGTCACTACTCTGACCGTCGACGAAACATCTGGAGCGTGCCGACACCGACAGGCTCGAACGCACTGCCCGGTTGCGGTGTCGCTTGGGCCATGCAGTTACAGAATAAGAACAACATCGTCGTCGCCACCGTCGGTGATGCCGCTTCGCGGCAAGGCGAATTTTACGAGGCGATTTCGTTTGCCGTAGAACGGCAGCTGCCCATTTTGTTGGTGGTCGAGGATAACAATTACGGCATCAGCACCAACACCGAAAAGTTCAACCCTTTCAAGTTGGGGGTTTTCGGCTCCGATATTAACCTGGTTCATGTCGATGCGCGTCATCCGGACCGGGTTTATGAAGCGGCTGCGCCTGCCGTAGATCGCGCCCGATCGGGGAATGGTCCCACCGTTATGGTTTGTGAGTTGGACCGACTGTGCAGCCACACCAGCAGCGATGACCATCGTGTTTACCGGCCTCAGGACGAGATCGATGCGATGGCCGAACGCGATCCAATTCATGTGTTGGCCAATGAATTGATCGCGTCCGGTGGCCTGACGGCAGAACAATGGGAACAGATGCAGCAGGCCATCAATGAGCAGGTCGATGCCGAGTATCTGGCAGCCGAGAAAGAACAGGATCCTGCAGCTGACGAGTTGATGGATCACTTGATGGCTGACCCGCCGGTTCCCACGGCGCCGCCCATCGATGGAGATCGAAAATGGCGCATGGTGGACGCTGTAAACGCCGTCTTTCGCCACGGTTTGGAGACCAACGAAGATTACATTTTTTTTGGGGAAGACATTGAAGACCCCAAGGGTGGGGTCTTTGGCTTGACGTCTGGCCTTTCCGAAAACCATCCGGAGCGGGCATTTAATGCTCCGTTGGCCGAAGCCACGATCGCCGGAGTTGGGATTGGTATGGCATGTTACGGCATGCGGCCCGTTTTTGAGTTTCAATTCGTAGACTTTGTGGGTCCGGCGTGGAACCAGATCAGTCAAAACATGGGGACGCTGCGTTGGCGGACGTTTGGCAACTGGAAAGTTCCGGCCGTTTTCTATACGCCATATGGCGCTTACTTGCCAGGTGGATCGCTTTGGCACTCCCAGGCCAACGAGGCGATGTTTGCGCATCAGCCTGGTATGCGAGTGGTCGTCCCCAGTACCCCGGAAGATGCAGCTGGCCTGATGTGGACCGCGATGCACGCCGATGATCCGACGATTTTCCTCGTGCCCAAGCATCTGTTCCGGCAGCCGATGCAGGTCGATGGTCAGCTCCCGCCCGTCGGTTTTGGCGAGGCGCGTATCCGCCGCCCGGGTGAAGATGTGACCCTCGTTGCCTGGGGGAACTGTATTGAGCAGGCGTTGGCCGCGGCCGATGCGATGGCCGAAGAGGCGTCGGTGGAAGTGATTGACCTGCGCTCGATCGTGCCTTGGGATAAAGAGACGATTGCTGACTCGGTCGAAAAAACAGGGCGTTTGGTGGTGGTTCACGAAGATGGAAAATCTTGCAGCGTGGGCCAGATGATCATTAGTGAATTGACCGGCGATCCGGACTGTTTCTGTAACTTCGTCAGCTCACCCCAGCTGGTCGCCAAGCCGGACGTTCACATTGGTTACAACCCGATTTATGAGTACGCCGCACTGCCGAGCACGGATGAAGTGATCGAAGCGATTCAATTGACGTTGGAGGATTAGTCCCAGCATGCCCATCATTTCTGTTCGCATCCCGCAACTCGGTGAGGGATTGCACGAAGCTTTACTTGTTGATTTCCTCAAACGGCCCGGTGATTCGGTAAAACGGGATGAACCGATCTACGTGATGGAAACTGACAAGGCGACAACCGATGTCGAGTCGCCTTATGAGGGGACATTGGTTGAGTGGACCGTGGAGACAGGGAGCGTATTGGAGATTGGCACGGAAATTGCCAAGATGGAGGTAGCGGAAGGGGTTGAGGAAATGCCTTCCGGTCACGGCCCGACCGACACCGCGGGTTCGAGTTCCAGTGCGGCTGCCGCCAGCTCTCCGGCTGCAGCGACTTCAACCACAACCAGAAAGCGGGCAAAAATTCAGATTCCGCCCAAGACTCGCAAGCTGCTCA
>JAYZCF010000094.1:0-14583 GCA_036338455.1 Planctomycetota bacterium | reverse complement strand
GCTTTGAGGGGAAATGGGCCCAATTTGGGCCTGCCGATTCATGTCAGGATGGTTAGGAGGATTGTACCAATCTGCCGGTTTCGGTCACAGACGGTTTTCCGGGTTGTACCACGGCCCCCGGCGATTTCACGCGGAGAGAGGCATATTTACCTGAAACGGGTTGTTCCGAGTGGCCGAAAGCAGAAAGGAATCGAACGGATTCAGTTATGGCATGCGCCGAATATCAAGGGAATCAGCAGGAGCCCGATCATGAAGATCAGGAATATTTATTTTTCAATGGCTGGCTTGGTCATTGCAGGTTTGATTGCAGGGACGGCAACTGCCCAAGACGGTGCTCTGCCTAATTACTTGTTCTCACAATATTACACGCAGCCCGGCGCAAGCAGTGTCAACGCTGAGTTATATGTCGCTCCGCAGCCTGTTCCGGCCAATGTGGGCCACAGCTATTACACGTACCAGCCGCTGATGCCGCACGAAATGTTGTACCGCCACTCTCGCAATTATTACAACTGGACTGCCGGCAGTGATGCTTTCTATCACAGTGGATGTCGCTACCCTTGCGGCGGCGCGCTGAACAAGACGACCGTACACTGGCAGGCTACTGGCTACCGCGTTGGCAACTTGGCTTGCACCAGCACCGCGTTGGCGCGTTGTCGTTACCGTATGGCAAAGCACCGCTATTCATCACGAAGTGGTCATGGTGGCAACTGTGTCACGAGCGACTGCGTTACGGGCGATTGCCTTTCGAACGGCTGTGCGGTTAACGGTTTCAACTTTTCGGATACCGTTGCTGTGAATCCAGTTCAAAAGGGAAGTAACACTGCCTCGCGAAAGTAAACGGGGAGATATCCAAACTCAGCCTGTCGCCGATGCTTCTTTGGCGATTCGCATTAACGACTGCAAAGCCGGATTGACGGCGAAAAGGTGATACCATGAAGAAAATATCAACCCTCCTGAGCACTGCCGCAATGTTGGCCGTATTTGCTCTGAGTGCGAATGTAAATGGACAAGGTGTTGACCGAAACGGGGCCTGTGGCATCGGCGATGGTCAGTGCTCCACATGTAATGACAATTGCACGTTCTCGCCTGCTGATGGAATGTCGATTGCCAATTGCCCTCCGGGTCGTCGCAACTACGCCGGCCCATTCCACCGTGCTGGCATGGCGATGCGTGATCATTTCAGCCCGCATCCGTTTTACGCTTACAGCAAGAGTGGCATCGATGCCCAGCGAATCCATCAATGGAATCAGAGTCAGGCCGCGATGCGGCCTTGGCACGGTGGCTACAACTATTGGCGTTACAACGCACCGACCGCCCTGGTGGTTCCCCCCACAGCCGCTTACCAAACCGAGTACGCCTGGGGTGTTGGTCAAACCCGTAGCATGCCAATCTATCATCAGTTCGGTCGCAATAATCCGGGTACTGGGAATGGTGATGCCAAGTTTGCCAATACACCTTATTGGCCGGCCAACACCAATCAATTTGGGGTCTACCCGGTCCGCGGTCCTTGGGAATAAACCGGGTGAATCGATGAGGCCAGGGACACTGGACTCGCGACTTAGCAGAAAAAATCCAATGGCTGTCGGTTTGATACCGTCAGCCATTTTTTTCGTCTCCCCCGAACAGGCTTTGGCGAATTCTTATTGCTGGGGAAATATTTTCTTGAATTCGGCCCAGATTCTCAGTCTCCCAGCGAATAGCAGGGACAGGCCATCCGGCTAAGTACGACCAAGCTGGCCGCAGAACGGGAACGCGGTCGTCTGGATTTTCTTCTTTTCTCGCTGACAGAGGGTGTCGTCACCTCTTCCGAGGAACATCTGGAAAGGGTGCCTTTATGAAATGCCCCCAGTGCGGTGACAAGATGGTATCAGGTTTCTCAGTGGCCAATGCCCCCATATCCTGGGTGGAGCAGCAGCAGTTTCAATCGCTCGTGTTCCTGGACAGGGACTTGTCCAACTCGGGATGGAGAAAATATCTTCCCTCCAAGGCGGAGTATTTCGCCGCGGAGCGATGCGTGCTATGCCAAGTTATCGTGATTGATCATTCGACTCGTATGGACCGAGCGACTGTCGAGGCAGAGATCGAATGCATGTATGGCTATGTTGGCCCAACAGTTTAGCCCCGTTCTAAATTCAATTGCCGTAAGAGCTGGTCAAATTCAGTCTTCCACCGAGACTGTTGCCAGCCGGGCGGAATCGCTTTCATGTAGTTAAGCATTTCAAGTGCTTTCCCGTTTTCACCCGAAGCCGACAAGGCTGTGGCGACCTGTAGTTTTGCTTCAAACCAGGCATCGGAGCGGGGTTTCACCTGCGCTGCAATACGGCGCCACTGTCTTAGTGTCACTTCCGATCCGGGTGCTGTTTGAGCCAGGGATCTTCCCAGTCGCAATTGAATTTCCTGCGACTTCGGTTTTTCGCGTGCCAGTTGTTCCAGTAGTTTGATCGCCTCGTCTTCCTGCCCGAGTTGTTGCAGGGCGCGCGCTTGTTGTAGCTGCCAGTAGGTCCGTGAGGCCGGCTCGTCGTCGGCCGATAACGCCTTGTTGGCTAGGATGCGCTTCAGGTCGGCTATGTTGGTCTGTTGCTCGGGTGGAGCGAAGCGTTCGGATTTCTGTAAGGCGCGATCACATAGTCGCAGCAGGGCGGTTTGATTGGGGAGATCTGCCAGTTCCGCCTGAGCTATGTCTAAGGTTTCTCGCCGCAACGCCAAGGCGGCAACCCGGTAGGCCTGCGCCTGCTGCTTAGTAGCCAGTTGCTCGTCACTGGATTGGTTGATGAAGGAAGTAAGCAGGCTGACGACCTTTTCCGGCGCCATTTGACCGGACGTCAGGCCGACCTCCGCTAATAGCAGGATAGCGCTCCGTGGCGGTACGCGGTTGACGGTAAAGTGGTCGATGATTTGCTGAGCCAACGCGGCGGTCTTAGTATTTTCCTCTTTGTTGGAGTCGCGAAAACTGGCAAAACAGGAGGTCAGCTGACGGCAAGACTCCACTGCCTTTGCGCTTTGCGGATCGATTTCCAGGTAAGCGGCAATGGCCACTGGCCAATCCAATTTGGTTTGGTGGTAGCCGGCGATCCAGAGTCTTGCTTGGTCGGCTGTCAACGCGCTTGGCCACGTCGCCACGTTCTGTTGCAACAGAGTAACGAACCGAGCGCTGCGCGCGGGATCCTGCTTGGCGAACTGCGCCCAGTTCCAGCAGCCCCGCAGGTGGGCGGCTGAAGCGACGGGCAAGCTTGCATATTTCAACGCGGACGTTACCAGAACGTCGTGGGCCAATTCGTGGTCGCCCGTTTGTTCGTGAACCTGGGAGAGACGGACGCTGGCCAGCAGCGCCTGATCTGCATCCCCCTTTTTCTCCGCCTCGCTGGCCGCTTTCCGGTAAGCCCGTTCTGCATCCTGCAGGTTATTCTTGCGGATCGCCTGGTCTCCTATCCGGATCAGGATCGACGCATCGGCGTTCATCTCTGGCTCACCGGAATTCCCGTGGTTTGACGGGCCTAGGCCGGTTGGCCCGATGAGGAGCAGCTCGGCCCTTCGGCCCCAGTAGGGCCCGTTGGTGGTTTCGATCGACCGGGTCAGCCCGGCAGCTGTCTGTTGCCACTTTTCGCGGATCCCTGGCTCCTTGGTGGTCTTGGCTAACTGCATATAGAGACGGAGGATAGAAAGTTGCAGGTTGGGGTCGGTCGTATTGGCTTGTTGAATCTCACCGAGTAATCCCGAGATGCGATCGTCCTGGCCCGAGGCGATGGCCACTGCGATCTTCTGTTCCAACAGCTGGGGCGCTTGGCTGGCAGGCAGTTGTTTCAATGGCAGTTCTTGCAGAAGGGACTCTGCGGCCGAGCGATTTCCCAGCAGCGTGTAACATTTGATCTGATTGATTTGCGCTTGCCACCAGAGTGGCTGGTCCGGGTTGGATTGATTCAGAACTTCCTCAATCCGGTTGCTTACCAGGTTCAAGGTGTCGATTCGATTCAGCCGATCATCGGGTTCGTACAACTGGGCTTTGATCAGGTTGGTACGCGCTTCTTGAAACCGCATGTTCCGGCGCAGATTTAGCAACTGGTCGACGGACAACTCGTGGCCTCCCAGGCTACGGTCTCGCTGCTTAGGAATCAACCTTTCAATTTCGGAGAGCACCTCCTGGATCTGACGACTGGCCTTTCTCAATTCCACCAAGGCTTGATCTTTTTCGGTTGCGCTCGCCATTTCGGCTGCGATTTCCTGAACCAGCAGGTTCCCTCGGGTCTGATGAGCCAGTGCTTGTTGCACGTCGATCAGGATTTGCCGCGGATGATTGCCATTGGCCAAGCGAATTTGGTCGATCGTTTGCGTGACCTGCTGCCAGATAGCAGGTCGGTCAGCCAGCGGCGTGGCGACCGCCTCGGCAATCAGGGTTCGGATCAAGGCAAGTTGCAATTTCACTTGCCCTGAGGGGTCGATTTCTGGATCCGTTAACTCGTTTTGAACCAATTGTTTGGCCAGATCAAATAGGCGGCGTTGGCGCAAGCCCTCGACGACTTGCACCGTCTCATCGATCTCGGCTTGCTGGTCAGCCCAGGCCGGCTGAAGCCCGGCCCACACAGAACAGGTGACGGTCAGCAATAGGATTCGATCGATGCGCATCACAATCCTTCCGGGGTGACGGCAAAGGAGATCTGCTGAAAGCCGGCCAGCTTGGAAAGGTCGTATACTTCGATCACGTTTCCCAATGGCACAACCGGATCCGGGTGGAGAATCACAGGGGCGTCGACCTTGACGGCCGAAATAGCAGCTAATTGCGTACTTAATTGGTCGATGGATTCGACCGGAGCGTCATTGAGACGCCAGGTCGGCTGTCCTTCGTTCCAGAGAATGCGAAGGATGATATTGTCAAAATCGGCTTCCGGCGGAGGTTCGTCCAATTCACTCGGTTCAGCTCCCATCTGAGCCGACATCTGGCTTGGCAGAATCTGCTCGATAATCTGGAAGCTAGCCGTCCAAACGAAAAAGACCAGCAACAGAAAGACGACATCGATCATGGGTGTCATGGCCGCGTCCATGCTTGTATCACCCCCCCGGTCAACGTGTTGGCTCGGTCGTTTCACCGGACCTCCTCCCGGTAGACGGCGAACGTGACATTCCAGATTCCTGACTCGGTACAGGCCAGCATGATCGGTTCAAAAAACTGGTAGGGAGCCACCCGGCTTCCCCGGATACGGACTTCCAGATCGTCCCCCTGTTGCTGCCGCGCCGCGGTCAGCTGCTGGGTCAGCCCGCCGGGCGAGACAGGTCGTCCACCTACCCAGATGGTTCCGTCTTCTTTGACATTGACGGTGACGCGGGGGGTGTCCTGTTCCACGTCATCATCGGCTGACTTGGCGACTGGTAACTCCATCTCGATTTGATTTTCCTGGCGTGCCAAATGGCTCGAGACCAGAAAGAAAATGATCAATAGAAATACGACGTCAATCATTGGCGTCATATTGAACCCGTACTTCCTGGTTGGCTTGTAACGTGGGGCCTTCATTCGGTGGCCTTTCGTTTTGCTTTCCGGCGCAACGGGGCAAACACGTTTTGTGCCGAGAAGGCCGCTTCGGCGACGAACTGGTCGATCCGATTGCGGAAAATGGCAAATGCTCCAATCGCCGGGATGGCCACGATCAATCCACCGACGGTCGTGATGAGTGCTTGGTAAATCCCTTGAGCCAGTTGCGGTGCACTGGCCATCCCCTGAGTGGAAGCAACTTCTTGGAAAGCCATGATCATCCCGATGACGGTGCCCAATAAGCCTACCATGGGGGCGATATTGCCGATCACGGAGAGATATTCAATTTTCCGAAACAGTCTGGCCGACTGTTCTGCCAAGGCATCTTCCAATGACTTCTCAACGGCATTCCAGCCGAATTCCAATTCGGCAATTCCATGCATCAGAACGAAAGACAGAAAACTCGGTCGGGCGTTGCAAGCCTGTCTGGCGGCGTTGGCGTCTCCGGCGATTAAAGCGTCTCGCACCTGGTCGGCCAGGCCGGGTGGCATCAAGTCTTTTTGCCGGATCGTCATCAAGTGGTCGAAGATTAGGTAGGCAGCCGTCATCGAGAGAGCAAGCAGGATGAAAATCATGATGGCGCCCACGATGCCACCCGAAAAGATAATGCCCATCAAACCGGCGGGCGCTTCGGACTCGGCCACTGCATCTTCCTGTCCCCATATCCGGGAAGCGTCGGTGATCAGAACCGCAAAAAGCGAAATCACGAAGGGATAGCGGAGGTTGCTTACCGGTTTCATCCTGAGAATTTTCTTCCTGAAATCTGTCATTAAACAACCACTCAATTATTGGAATTGGATTCGGTCAGATGGGCCGTTGCCTGTTTTGCCCACAGCGTATTTCGGTAGTTTCGTTCGATCTCGGTCCACAAGGTCCGACTCTCGTCGAGATGGCCTGCATTCTGCCTCAACTTGGCACATCGATACAAGGCGGCCGCTGCCAAGCCGTGTTGCTCGGGGTAGAGAATGGGGATTCGCATCAGGTTGATAGCAGCTTGTTCCTCCATCTGGTTGCGGGCCTGGGCATCGGCCAGCATGAGGTAAGCGCCGGCGCGAACAGCAGGTGGCATGGCCTGCAGTTCGGCCCTCCAACGCCGTACTTTATCAGGTTTAGCGCTGACGCTTTCGGTTCTCCACAACTGGGATTTGGCCAATGCGGCGATCGAGGCGTTGCCGTTTCCTGCAAGATCTTTGAGTGCGGTAATGGCGGAATTTCTTTGGGGTCCGGCCAGCGACCAGGCGCTGCCCATCAGTCGCTCCACCGGGTTTGCCGATTCCATCCAGGCCCCGGCGTTTCCCGTGAGGCCCGTGTTGGACATGGTACTGACCCAGGGCAGGGGCGCCAGGTTGTAGAACCGGGTCTGTGGGTCGGCGCGGGTAATCGCCACAAATTCGTCCACTGCCAGCCCCTCGTTGCCCGTTGCCAAATAGCATTCGATCAGCTTGCCTGCCATAGCCCGTTGGGCCCAGGGACGGGTTTCGGAATTGATGGCCGTCTGCAGCGGCCCGACCGCATCTGCAAAACGTTTCTGCCGTAGCATTTCCATGGCCACCTGGTAGGTGTCCGGCCAAGTCGTCTGGATCTCAATGACTTGGTCCGCATCGACCTGCCTGGCGCGTCCGGAAGATTCCAGCGTGATCTTGTTTCCCAGCCACTCGGTGATGAGACCCTTGCGTTTGCTGCGGGCCGAGGATTCAGTCCCTTCGGTAACCAGTACATCCTGAGACCAAGCACTGACTCCGCCCATTGCCAAGATGGTCGTTAGCAACAGGGTGGATCGAAGGAATTGGGTCAGATTCAACGTGACATCCTTTTACAGTTGACAACAGCGATTTTGAGTTTGGTAAATTTGGTTTAATCCCGGAATGATAAAACGTTTTTATACGTATACTGGCCCCCGTTTTCACGGGATAAAATACGGAGTGAATTGGTTAAGGTCGCTTTCCCGCCGACGCCAAATTCAATCGCATTGATCACTGTGCCGGACCGGTTCCATTGGCTGATGCGCGCCAAATCCCGCTGGTTGAAGCCACCTTCAGCATCGGTCAGCAGGAAAATGACATCTGGCCCGAAAGAGAGGGCTTTCTTGATCGCTTGCATATGGTTCGTCCCCCGATCACCACGGATGGACTGAACAAAGCCAGCCCCTTTTTGTTTCATCAGGTCGGTCGCAAAGGCAAGTCGGTCACTCGTTCCGTCGGGTCGGAAAATTTTGGTCTGGTCGTTGTAGAAGATAATCTGAAACTGATGATTCTCTTTCAGTGAATCAAGGCTCTCAATCAGGGCTCGCTTGGCGGCCCGCAGCGGCCGACCTTCGTATCCTTCCATGCTGGCTGACCGGTCAAAGACGTAGACAAACTGGGAGCCTGTTCCTTTGACGCCGAATACCTCCGTCGTGACCTGACCACCGATGGGCCGCTGCGTGTTCATTCCGTCCAGCAATGAATCGGCCCCTGATAGCGCTTCCGAGAAATCCTGGCCGATGCCAGTCAGTTCGGAAGGGCTCAACTCCAGGCCGGCCAAATCGGGCGGTAGGTCGTCGGCCGGCATCGGCGGTGGGCTCTGTTGTTGGGCTGCGGCTGATGACGGATCGGTAACATCTCCTTCGGCGAGATACTCCGTAGTTGTCGCGACGGCATTGACCAACACGATTCCCCCAGCACGGTTTTCGACATCGCTCGCCCCACCGCTGAAACGGCTTAGCAGGAAAAGCAGGGAGAATAGCACCAGGGTGTGCAGCAAGAAGGAGAGCAGCCAAGCGGGCACCGTCCGACGGGGCAGCTCCGATGTCTCTGTGTGGGCTGGCCCAGCAGGAGGTTCAGACCCGAGGGGGTTGTGAGTTGGCTGCGTCATTCACCTTGACCGTTGGAGAGGTGGTAGCATCTGAATTTTAGGTTTCATTGCCTTTCAAATCCAGCTCGATTCTGAATGCTGCTGGGTCGCTTTCTTGTGATTCTTGGGGCTGGGTTATGAGGTGCCGGCCGGCGACACCCGCTCCTGCGCTCGTGGGGGTGGTAAACGACGCAAAACGAGGCCGAGACGGCAACGTGGGTCAGGAGGATTTCATTTTCTATTTGAAACATCTGTCGGTTTGGAAAATAATCAAGCAACGCGCGGCTCGGGGGGAGATCCAAGCCGCAGAATATCTGTTAATCTCCTGAGAGAGCGAATCGTCGGGGAACTGACGTTACTTTTGAATATTGAATCAGGAACCATGAGATGACCGGTAAATTGCAACGTCGACAGTTCGTCAAACTGGCCGGAGCCCTTGTTACCACGGCACCGCTGGCCCGATCCTTACCGGTCGGGATGTCGGTTGAAAAACTCCGGACGGCCCATGTAGGTGTGGGCGGCATGGGCGGCGCCGACTTGGCGTCGATTGCATCTCATCCCCAGGTGGAGGTGGCCGCTTTGTGCGATGTCGACGCCAGTCGATTGACCAGCGCCCATGCTAAACACCCGCAGTCCCGGTTCTTTTCCGACTACCGTCAGATGCTCTCGGAAATGGGTGACTCGATCGACGCGGTCGTCGTCTCAACCCCTGACCACACGCACGCACCGGCTGCCATGTCGGCGATGAATCTGGGTAAGCCGGTGTATTGTCAAAAACCTTTGACCCATGAGGTTCACGAAGCCCGTCGCTTGAACGAGGTAGCGCAACAGAAAAAACTGGTTACCCAAATGGGTATTCAGGTTCATTCCGCTCAGCCTTATCGCCGTGCCAAGCGGATGATTCAGGATGGCATGATCGGGCGAGTCAGCCATGTGCATGCCTGGTCCAATAAGAACTGGGGCTACGATGGAGGGGCCTTTGCCAGTCAGGTTGCCCCGCCGGATACGCTGGACTGGAATCTTTGGATCGGGACAGCTTCCATGCGTCCCTTTTCTCCCGGCGTCTACCATCCAGGCAATTGGCGTAAGTTGATCGACTTCGGTACGGGAACCCTCGGCGATATGGGGGTTCATATTTTTGACACGCCCTATGGTGCATTAGCGCTGACGGCACCTTTGACGGTACGCACCGAGTGCCGTGAACCGACCGGTATTGGGCATCCCTCACAAAATGTGGTCGAGTACGAATTTCCTGGAACGGAATACACAACCGACCGTATGATCTGGCGCTGGTATGACGGTGCCGATGCGCCTCCCTCGGCCGACGACCTCGCATTACCGACTGATTTTCAATTGCCAGAGTCTTATCAACTGCCGGGACAAGGTTCGCTGTTTGTGGGTGAACAGGGCGTGATGTTGCTGCCCCACGTCGGCGAAGCGGTGCTCTTTCCGGAAGAGAAATTCAAAGATCGCCCCCGTCCCCAACTGGCGAATGTCAACCATTACCATCAGTGGGTCGACGCTTGTATGGGTAAGGGAGAGGCGTCGGCCAATTTCAGTTATGCCGGTCCACTGACCGAGGCACTTTTGTTGGGGGTTGTGGCCAATCGGTTTCCTGGCAAGCGACTGGAGTGGGACGCTGAGGCGATGAAAGTGACCAACTGTCCGGGTGGTTCAGTGGAATTGGCCAACCGGCTATTGAAGACGGAATACCGTAAAGGTTTCACGGTGGAAAACCTGTAAAGTTGTTTTCTGGACAGCGAAAGCTCGAGTCAGCCGTTGAACGGCGTTTCGCGCGATATGGGCGCCGAACGCGTTTCGTTGGCCCGGCCGGATGGCACAGATTTCTAAAGCGAGTCCGGTAAATCAGCTTCCTTGAACGAGTCAGGTAACCCTCCGGGCAGGCACTTTTCTATGGCGGCATCGCCTGCCGATGCTTGCAGATACGGTGCGTGACACCTCTGGTCACGGTTCACCTATTGCTTATTTCCAAGGGTTTTTCGACCCCATTCAATCTCGCCGAACACGCAGTGGTTGGCGATTGTGAGTGCTCAAACACTTTTTTGAGGATTCTGAATCGGTGGGACCTGATGTGTCGCTGCGGCTGCCAATCATAACCATGTCGAACGATTGAACATCCCTTCAGCTTTTAGGAGTCAGCATGACCCAACGCACACATATTCCCGACTTGACCAGCGCCAAACCGAGATGTGGACTACAAAGCGTGGCCAGCCTGTTACCCCGCCTGATCGCTTTTTACGAGTGTCAAGCGGACGCGCGGCAGGATTTGAAGAACGATTCTCTTCCCAGCCTTGGGGCAAACGGTGCGCATCGACAGCAAGCGACCTTCGCTTTTTACCGGTAGTTTGCCTCGCACGACAAGCTACTGGTTCGAATCAGATTACGATCCCGCCGGCGATGGAGCAGGGCGGACGGGTCGTTTCCCCGGTAAGCAGCAGTCGACGGGGCAAACGTCGTGGTTGGGTGGCATCTGGCCAATTGCCTGCTTCGGCTGACCGTCGGTCCGTTCGAGAATTAATTGGCGGATCATACTGATAAATCTTGGGTGGGTACCTACGGTTTTTGCTCGAACCATTTGTATCCCAATCTTCTCGCAGATCTCTTTTGCTTCCGTGTCGAGGTCAAACAGAACTTCCATGTGATCGGAAACGAAGCCGATCGGCATGATCACCACGTCATCTATTGCGGAATTCTGTTCCAGTGACTCGAGGTAGTCGCAAACATCCGGTTCGAGCCATGGCTGAGAGGGTGGACCACTGCGGCTTTGGTAGACCAAGTTCCAGGAAAAATCCCCGATCTCTTCCATCACCAAGCGGCTTGCTTCTTGCAACTGTGTCGAATATCGGCAACCTTCAGCCATGCCCAACGGGATACTGTGAGCGGTAAAAATAAAATGGGTTTTGGCTCTCCGTTGCTCAGGTATCGCCATCAAGGCTTCGCGGACGCGATCCGCCGATGCTGCTATGTAATCCGGGTGGTTAAAGAACATGCGCAGCTTATGGACTTGTGGTGCACCGTCGCCCAAGTCGACCTGGGCTTCCATGATGTTTTCCCGGTACTGTCGGCAGCCGGAATAACAACTGTAGGCAGAGGTGAAAAAGGCCAAGGCATTTCGGATACCGTCTCGCTGCATCTCTCGCAGTGTGTCGGGGATCATCGGGTGCCAATTCCGATTTCCCCAATAAACGGGCAGGTCAATTTGATGTTCGGCCAGTTCCTGCCTGATGGCCGCGAGCAATTTCCTGTTCTGCTCATTTATCGGGCTGACTCCACCGAAATGGTTGTAATGTTCAGCGACCTCTAGCATTCGGGCGCGGGGGACATTCTTGCCCCGCAATACATTTTCCAAAAACGGCATGACATCCTCCGGACCTTCGGGACCGCCGAAAGAGACGAGCAGGATAGCATCATAGGAGGAGTCAGGCATGGTTTCATTCACTAAAAGGTTGGGGTTTGATCGGTCTTGGCAGGCAGATGTTGGCGGCAGGCGTTGGACAGAGCTTGGAGAATAAAATCGGGAATCAAAATGGCATACGGGAGTGCGTCGTCCGGGAAGCGGCAGCAAGCTACGTCAAATCGACCGTGGGCCACTGGTTCATCAGCTTCGCCCCTTATCTGGAAATGGTAGCTGATCTGCTTACCGTCCGTATCGATGCTCCCGAGTCGCGTTTCGACTCTTTCAGCAAAACCGAGGGGACGCTCAATGGATAACTGTACCGAAAGCCTCGGGAAACCGATTGTCCCTTTTTCGTCCTGCAACACAACGCTCAATCCGCAATGTCGCAAAAAGGAATACTCGGTTTCTTCCATTAATCGCAGATACGTATCAAAATGAGCTAAGCGATTGGCGTCGACATCGACCCACCGGATCCGATCTGTTCGCGGGTGATTCGCTATCAAAGATTGTCTCGACATGTCCTGCCAAACCTCGTGAGTCCATGATGCAACCGTCAGACCCCATTGGCCATAACCGATCCGCCTGGAATCAACTGGCCCGCCAACGTAACCGGTTTGCCCGTCCAGCCCGTGACGAAGATTTTCGCGAGCCGTTGAAATCGGTTGATGGCCCCGGTTGGCTGGGTGGCAACATCCAAGGGAAGCGGGTCCTTTGCCTTGCAGCAGGCGGCGGCCGACAAGGCCCCTTGTACGCTGCCGCAGGTGGCATTGTAACCGTGGTAGATATCAGCGACGAGATGTTGCAGCTGGATCGAGAGGTGGCTCGCCAAAGAAATTTGGAGATGCGCGTGATCGAGCAGTCGATGGATGATCTTTCCTGTTTTGAACCAGCCAGTTTTGACATTGTCATCCATCCTGTCAGCACCTGTTACGTTTCCAATATCGAGCTGGTTTATCGGCAAGTGGCCCGCGTCATGGAGCAAGATGGGATTTATATCAGCCAGCACAACCAACCAGCAAGCCTGCAGGTTGATCGAGAGGGAGGAATTTATCGTCTGGGATCTGCCTATTATCGTAGTGATCAATTGCCGCCAACTAAGACGGCTTCGCTGGTTCGTGAGACGGGTACTCTCGAGTACATTCACCGTTGGCAGGAATTGCTCGGAGGCATGTGTCGAGCAGGTTTCGTCATTGAAGATCTGACAGAGCCGCTGCACGCTGAAAAGGGAGCCGAGCCGGGCAGTTTTGGTCATCGTTCCCACTACGTTGCACCTTACGTCCGTATCAAGGCGAGGCGGACAGGGAAGCCAGTCGCGAAGGAGTCGATCTGGACACCAGATCATTAATGGATTGAGCGTTCTACACGCGAGGTTGTTGCTGAGTCAGGCAGTGAAACGACCCGAGTCCCACGGACAGGTTTCTGGATGGCAAGCCGACCGTTTGATATCCGGGAAATTGACTTCCAATAATTTGCAAGGCTGTCGCATCTTGGGGAACTTCAAATTGCGGAACAATCACGGAACCGTTCGTAATATAAAAATTGCAATAACTTGCCGGTAACCGTGTGTTCTTGAAGAAAACAGGATCGGGCAGGGGCAGGGCTACCAATTCTTTTCGAATTTCGGCCTCGTGAAGTGTTCGCTTCAAGTCGTCGAGATTGCCAGCCAAACCGGTATGCTGTGGGTCCGACGGATCAGCCCAGGCATAGAGGATCGAACCCGACGGCGTGAAACGCGCCAGCTGGTCGATGTGGCCATCCGTGTCGTCACCGATCAATGAATCTCCGCGAAGCCAGATAACCCTCGATGCTCCCAGGTCCTGTTGCAGTTGAGTCGTAATCGCAACTTGGTCTGAGTTCGGGTTCCGGTTCGGATCGAGGGCGCAGCGCGTGGTGCAGAGCAACAATCCGGATTCGTCGATTTCAATCGCGCCACCTTCCAAGCAGAGGGGGGACTGCGAGTGCAGGGAAACCCTCGGCCCCTGCTCGTGGTCCAGTAACCTGTCGACGAACTGTTGGTCGTGATCAAACGGTGGATATTTTCCTCCCCAGGCATTGTATTGCCAGTCGACGACTGCCAAGCGTTGGCCTGAGGTCTCGGTGCAAAATGTTGGCCCATAATCCCGTAACCAGGCGTCGTTCGTCGGGATGTCAATCATGCGGACGTTTTCCAAGCCTTGCTTGGAGATTCTCTGTTGTAGTTCAGAGATCATTTCATTTTGCGAGAAGTCGACCACAAGGCAAACTGGCTCATCGTATGAAATGGCGAGGACTAGCTGCCAAAACTCTTCTTGGGCCTCGGGTAAATTTTCCGGCCAGGTTTCGCGATTGTGGGGCCACGCCAGCCAGGAAGCCGAGTGCGGGTGCCATTCAGGAGGCATGCGGAAACCGGCTGTCCGCAAGTCGATCCAGTTCGCCTCTTCACTCATCGATCATCCGTCGGTCGAGGCCCGAATTTGCGTGGATGCGACGGTCGCGCAGGAACGGCCTGTGGGTCCTCGCCGTTTCAATCGACTCCAAGTTGCAGGCGGCCGTCACAATCTCGGTTTGATCCGGAGAACCTTGGGCCATCACGTTGCCGTACGGATCAATGATCATGGAATGGCCCCAGAACTCGATATTGTTTTCGAATCCCACACGGTTGGCAGCAACAACAAAAATGCCGTTGGCAATCGCGTGAGACCGCATGACCGTTTTCCATGCATCCGTCTGGCTGGCCCCAAAATCCTGTTTGTCTTCCGACAGCCAGCCGATGGCGGTGGGGTAGACAAGTATTTGAGCGCCGGCCAGCGCGGTTAGACGGGCGGCTTCAGGA
>JAYZCF010000093.1:0-5619 GCA_036338455.1 Planctomycetota bacterium | reverse complement strand
ACATCGCCCAGCAGGGCCTGGGCTGGCAGAGCGGCCATGAAAGCGGCATTGGCGATCATACCATCACCAGCGGGCTGGAAGGCGCCTGGACTTCGACGCCGACCGAGTGGTCCAACGGATATTTTGAGAACCTATTTGGTTACGAGTGGGAGCTGGTGAAAAGTCCAGCGGGCGGCTGGCAATGGATACCGAAGGATCCGGCTGCGGCCGAGGACGTCCCCGACGCGTTCGACGAAGCAAAATCGCACCCGCCGATGATGTTCACCACCGACCTGGCCCTGCGAATGGATCCTGCCTACGGCAAAATTTCCCAGCGGTTCCACGAGAACCCGGACCAGTTTGCCGCCGCCTTTGCCAAGGCTTGGTACAAGTTGACGCACCGCGATATGGGTCCTTACTCCCGATGTCTGGGACCACTTGTACCCAAACCTCAACTTTGGCAAGATCCGCTCCCCAAGGCCAATTACACGATGATCGACGCCGGTCAGATTAACCAGTTGAAAAAGATGATTTCGCAAACTGGTTTGAGCGTGCCGGAACTGGTTGGAACCGCTTGGGGATCGGCGGCCAGTTATCGCCAAACAGACAAACGTGGCGGTGCCAACGGAGCCCGCGTCCGCTTACTTCCTCAGAAAGAATGGCCCGTCAATCAACCAGACCAACTGGCCAAAGTACTTGACGCTTTGCAAAAAGTGCAAACACAGTTCAACCAATCTCAAACCAGCAAAACACGGGTCTCACTAGCGGACCTGATTGTTCTGGCTGGCAATGTGGGGATTGAGAAGGCCGCCAGTCAGGCAGGACACTCGATCGAAGTTCCCTTCTCACCGGGTCGGACCGACGCCACCCAAGCGATGACCGATGCCGCGTCGTTTAACGTGCTGGAGCCAACCGCGGACGGCTTTCGTAACTACCGATCCTCATCCCAAACCGGTCGGCCGGAAGACGATCTGGTGGAGCGGGCCTATTTCCTCAATCTGACCGCCCCTGAGATGACCGTCTTGGTCGGAGGCATGCGTGCCATGAATGCCAATACGGACCAATCACCCCACGGCGTTCTGACTGACAAACCGGGCACCTTGACCAATGATTTCTTCGTCAACCTGCTCGATCTCAACACGGTCTGGAGAAAAACGGATGACGGCTATGTCGGTCACTGTCGCGAGACAGGTGACGTGAAATGGAGCGGGACCGATGTGGACCTGATCTTTGGTTCCAACCCTCAGCTGAGGGCAATCGCTGAAGTTTACGCAACCGACGGTAATCAACAAAAGTTCGTTGACGATTTCGTATCCGCTTGGACCAAGGTGATGAACTTGGACCGGTTCGACCTCGCGCCGACCGCGCGGGTTGGTAACCGAACCAGCCGTTTACGGAAACCTTGATCGGGCAATCGGTCCGGTTGCCCGATCTGCTGGCACCTTGCCCTGAGGTGGGCAGCGGACCGAGCCGATTCAAATCAAAGTAACAAGGCGCCGGGCTCTCTGGGAAATTTCGCTCAGGGAGCCTCCCGTTTTGATGAGGCATCGGTCAACCGCTATACTGAAGTCGGAAGGACCGCTGGACCTACGTCTGACGGGCTTATGTAATAAAACCGAAGAACCTCCCACACATTCAACCGGTCGATTGCCATGAACCGATATCTCCTTGTCCCGCTTCTGTTTTTCACCTTGAACCCTACGGCCCAGGCAGACAACTGGCCGGAATGGCGTGGCCCCACCGGCGACAGTGTGGCCGCCCCGGGTGACTTCCCGATCGAGTTCTCGGATTCCCGCAACGTCCTCTGGAAGGCGAAGTTGCCGGGGGCCGGCAGCAGCACCCCGATCGTTTGGAAAGACCAAATTTTTCTGACAGGAGGTGATCGTGGCGAGGACAGTGTCCGAGCTTATAACTGGGCTGGGAAACTCGTTTGGCAAAAACAACTCGGCGCAGAGCGACCGGGAAAACACAAAAATGGTAGCGGCTCGAACTCCTCACCCGTTACCGACGGCAAGAATTTATACGTCTACTTCAAGAGCGGTACCGTTGCTTCATTGACGCTCGATGGTCAATTGAACTGGAAAATCAACCTGCAAGAGAAATTTGGTGAAGACACGCTCTGGTGGGACTTGGGAACGTCCCCGGTCCTGGCCGGCGGCAACTTGGTCATCGCAGTCATGCAAGAGGGTGAGTCCTATGTCGTGGCACTCAAGCCGGAAGATGGCAGCGTCGCCTGGAAGGTAGACCGGACATTCCCGGTTCAGACCGAGTCCGGCCAATCATACACCACACCCCTGGTAATGAAGATCGATGGGGAGGAAACGCTCGTGATCTGGGGTGCGGATCGTCTGACGGGGCACAACCCGCAAAACGGTGAGGTCCTCTGGACATGCGAAGGATTTAACCCGGAGGACAAACCGATGTGGCGGGTCATCGCCTCTCCCGGCATCACCGAAGGAATTGCGATCGTTCCCTTTGGTCGGACCAAGTACACGGCCGGCGTCCGAATGGGCGGTCGCGGCAACATTACTCAGGCGGGTAGGCTGTGGGAACGGGATGATCTAGGAGCCGACTGCCCGACACCCGTTGGGCGGGATGGCCAGGTCTTCGTGCTCTCGGATCGAGGGCAGATCAACTGCATCGAGGCAGCTACCGGAAAAGATATCTGGGTGGATGCCATTCCGCGAGCACGGGCGAAGTATTACGCCTCCCCGATCCTGGCGGGTAACCTGCTGTATTGCGCTCGCGAGGATGGAGTCTTGGCCGTCATCCAGGTCGGATCGGAAGGGATGAAGGTCTTGGCTCAAAATGATATGGGTGAACAGCTGGCAGCTACCCCGATTCCCATCAATAACAAGTTGCTCATTCGGGGAAGGGAACACCTGTTTTGTATCGGTAAGGAGTAAGCGTCTCCCAATCGTTCGGGGCAAATAAACGGGAGAACCACCTGGGGACTGGAGATCCTCCCCCGGGCCACTCTACTTTTCGGGGCGCTCCGCCGTGACCTCACCCCGCGCCCAACGTTGTAAACCACGAAGACGGTCTTGGCCACGCTGGAAATACATAAAATCGAGCGAACCCAAGTGGCGGACGTACTCTGCCTGTCTCCGTTCTTGCCAGTCGGGCTGCTGGATCTCCAGCCAACCCAACGCTTGCATCCGCTGGGCGAGACCTTCGGCAATTCGCTGGTGAGCGCGAATCGTTGGGTGGACGTGATCAACCAGCATGGAATCTCCGGGGATGCTATGCGGGGAGGCATGCTCGAACATACCTTGCACATCGACCAAGGGTAGTTCCCACACCTTGGCCGTTTTGCGAATGATATCGTGCATCGGCTCCAGAATCCGCAACGGGCAAACGTCGAGTTCCTTGGCCCGAATCAAAGATTGACGGGCCGCCTCCGGGCGGTCCAGCGCCAGTTGACATTGACCCAGACGAAAATGGAGTGCCGCATAATCCGGGTCGAGCTCAATCCACTCCTGTAATCGGCGCATTTCCTCTTCGACCGAGTCAAAAGAGATCGTTCCCGGCTCCGCCAATGCGTCGAGCTGGCGACGCACCTCGGCCGATACACCTTCGGAATGTTCACTTTTAAAAGGCGCCGTGCCACTCAGATTACTCACTGGGTTGACCAGGATCAGTGGGACATTCGCTTCACCCGCCAACTTGACCATCCTCTGCAGGTTGAACTCAAAATGGGAAATCACATCGGCTCGCCACTGTTCGTCTCGGTGGTAGAACTCCAGTCCTCCACGGAAATCGAGTTCGGCTTCCACATCGACCGGCAAGGTCGATCTGGAATCGGCGGCCGAATTGTCTATCGAATCGTGACGAACAAAAAGACTGCGCAGAAAACGGTATGACCGGAGCACGGAGAGGCGTTCATGAACCGCTTGGACCAGGGGCGCTCCCTGTTTTATCGAGCCATATGTCCGGTCTTCCAGGAACTCGTTGTGACCGGTGTACAGGATGATCAGGTCCGGCTCGTACTGCAGGACTTCCTGCAGGATCGGCACCAGCCGGTAACTGGCGTACGAAACGCCGCCACAATTAACCACGTCCCAGGCGCGTGTCGGATCGGCCGCCTGCAGGTTGATTTCCAGCCAACGCGTAAAGGAGGTCTCGATCGAATACGGACGACCTTGAACCGTCGACCCGCCCAGACAAAAGATACGGAAACCGTTGTCCGGCTTCCTGGCGGGAAACTGGTCCGGCTGAAACAACGGGTAACGGATGGGCGAAACCCGGTATTCCTCCGAACCATCGCTCCGTTCAAACAGCGGTCGAACGGCACTGAAACCGATATAAGGGTCAACAATTTCGTCCGTTTCGTTCCAACCGGAAAGACGCAAGCCGACTTCCAATAACAGGAACGGGGAAAGCCCAAGCACGATCGCCAACAAGCGGATCACGACAAAACGGTAAGGACGCTTTCCCGACTGGTTCATTTTCCGTTAAAGTCTCCGTGATATTACTCGATTTGGTCGGTTCGCCTACAATGAGACAAACTCGGCCCGGGCAACCAACAGGAGGCAATCCGTGACGGCCATACTGGGAATCTCAGCCTATTACCACGACTCAGCAGCGGCGCTGTTGGTCGATGGCCAAGTCGTGGCTGCCGCACAGGAAGAGCGATTTTCCCGTCAGAAGCATGACGCCAGGTTCCCCAACCAGGCTATTCATTATTGCATGTCCCAAGCCAGCTTGGGATACGAGGAACTGGATCATGTCGCGTTTTACGAAAAACCATTTCGTAAATTTGAGCGGTTACTCGAAACCTACCTCGCCGTAGCTCCTTCCGGATGGAGTTCCTTTGCCCGCGCCATGCCGGTTTGGCTCAAACAGAAGCTTCACCTGTCGAGAGCGATGCAACGGCAAATGGACAATCAGTTTGGCGGCCGTATCATTTTTCCGGAACACCACGAAGCCCATGCGGCGAGCGCCTTTTTCCCGTCTCCCTTCCAGCAAGCGGCCATCCTCACGGCTGATGGAGTCGGAGAATGGGCCACCACAACAATGGGCCGGGGCGACGGTAACCGGATCGAACTACTGCAGCAGTTGGAGTTTCCCCACTCCTTGGGATTGCTCTATTCGGCCTTCACCACTTACTGCGGTTTTCGAGTCAACTCCGGCGAAGCGAAGCTGATGGGCTTAGCTCCTTATGGCAAGCCAAGATACGCAGAACACATCCGGGACAAGTTGATCGACATTCGGAAAGACGGCTCCTTCCGTCTCAACTTGGATTACTTCCGATTCCACCGCGGCCTGACGATGACCTCGCGGCAATTTCACCGGCTATTCGGAGGACCACCCCGCACCCCAGAATCGAACATCCCTCAGCGCACCAAGGACTTGGCTGCATCAATTCAGCTGGTTACCGAAGAGATCCTGCTCCGCATGGCCTTCCACTTGCACCAGATAACGGGGCTGTCAAATCTCTGCGTGGCTGGCGGCTTGGGCCTCAATTGTGTGGCCAATGGGAAAATTCGGCGGGAAAGCCCTTTCCAAAACATCTGGATCCAGCCGGCGGCCGGGGATGCAGGCGGCGCGCTCGGCGCAGCTCTTTTTACGTGGCACCAGCTACGAAACAAGCCGCGAGAACCGACGACAGATCAGACCGTTTACACCGGTCCCCAATAC
>JAYZCF010000092.1:0-4237 GCA_036338455.1 Planctomycetota bacterium | reverse complement strand
GCCACCATCTTGGTTGAAATCCTTGTCACCAGCTGAACGGCGAGGCCCAGGAAAAAAAGCATTGGTCGATCGAATGTAGTCACGGTAACCAGGTCGACGCTCGGCAATATCCTTTTCCAACAGGGCCACACCAGAAACTTTGATCAAGAGGAACGACATCAGAACGGGGCTGAGTAGCGTCCACCAAACGCCGGCCGCACATGCGACAAGGTAATGTCCCCACCAGATCATGAAATCACCAAAATAATTCGGGTGCCGCGTCAGTCCCCACAAACCCCGGTCCATGACCTTGCCGTGATTTCCTGGATCGGATTTAAAGCGGGCCATCTGGTAATCCCCAACCGACTCAAACAGGAAACCGATCAACCAAACGCTGCCCCCCAACGCATCCAGTAAACCGAGGGGCAAGCCTGCCGCGTAGAACATTCCCGCCTGGATCGGCAGCGAAACAAACCACATGATAGCGCCTTGCAGGAAGAACACACTGAATAGGCTGTACCACCAAAACCGGTCTCCCTGCTTTTCTCGCATCGCAACGTACCGCCGGTCCTCCCCCTTACCGTGGTTGCGAAGTGTCAAATAGACGCTTAAGCGACTCCCCCAGATGACGACCATTCCCATTAGCAACCAAACCCGAGCATCGGGCGCGTCCACCATCAAGGCGGAAACCACCGCCAGAACAGCAAATCCCGCTCCCCAAAAAGGATCTACTACGGAAGCATCTTTACGGATCACGCTGATGATCCACAACTGGGCCATCAAGCCTAAAGCGACAGCCAAATTGATCAGGGTGAACAGCGTGAAAGTCATGGCCAGGACTCTGGGGTGGCAATCTACAAAGGCAAGGGAGGAAACACCCCTCGTTGTACCGCCAGGAAAGGGCGATAACAACCGGACAGGGAGACTCGAAGCTACCGGTACTTCCGGCAAGGTTCAACTAAATGAACAGGATGAGCCGAAGAGGTCGGCTGACTGATAGCGCATAAAAAAACCGCAAAGACGAAGTCGTGCAATGCGGCATTTATTAGATACTCCGGCAAGACGTAGCGATGGGAGCTACTGGGAGACAGGCGGAAATCCGACGTGCTGAGCACTAGCCGATAATGATTTTGGCCTACCCGAAAAAATGGTCCCTCAGCCGTATGTTGCCGGAGATATCTGATTTGTTGAACCGGAATGAACCGGTCTGCATTAACTATACATCAAAACGCCAAGCCGGGGTTCAGCCCAAGCTGACTTTTCTTTTTATCGGCACCTTGAACAATCAATATTTGCCATAAGTCACAAAAAAAAATCGCTTTCAATGGCCCCTGCCGACCCCTTGAAAACCACTTCCCAAGCGTGAAGGGAAGTTTATAGACCAATTCGATTTCCTCGTCGATGCGCATTTAGAAAAGAGAAGCAGCGAAGCTCGTGGGGGCGCCCATCCATCGGGACACATGGGCAAACCTCAAGCAAAGGGCTGCCCACTCACGAAGTTTCCGGCCGAACCCGCAGCTCAAGAATCACGCTTTTCCATTCGGTCCCAGGAGTGGCATACTCCTTGAGCCTTGTCACCTCGATTCCGGTGGTCAGGCCCGATTCGTTCGCCTGCTCGAGCTCTTCAGGCCATTTCGGCCCTTTGGTCGCCAACAGTCGTCCCACCGAGGGCCAGTGTCCCTCAAACCAACGACAGATTTTGACAAGAGGGCCAACAGCCCGGGCAATCGTGACATCAAACCGCAGGTCTTCCAGAACCGTTTCCGCCCGCTCATTATAAATATCAACATCCAACTCCAGAGCCGTGGCAAACTCGCCCAAGGCGGCCGCTTTTTTACCGACGGAATCGGTAAGCGTCAATTTCAGGTCTGGTCTGAGGATCGCCAGTAACAGGCCGGGAACGCCGCCGCCCGTTCCCACATCGAGGACTTCGGAGCCCGCAGGAACAAGGCCTGACAGTTCCACCGTATCCAACAAGTCCCGCGTCACGAACTGTTCCCAAGTCGTATGACGGGTCAGGTTCATCTGCTGGTTCTTAAGCCACAACAACACGGCGTATTGGCGAACTTTCTGTAAACAAGCGTCGTCCAAATCGGCAAACGCCGCGCCGAGACCGAGATTTTCAATCGCTGCTTTAATATCTTCCATACACCCGGATTCATTCAATAATCATTTAGGTCAACAGAACATTTAAGAACTGGGCAACGATCCCGTCCGGGTCCTGCAGAGGAGGTGGGTTGGCCAAACAGAAACGGGTGAAATGGAAAAATATCGGCGCCGCAAAACAGACGGAATCGATACGGTCGAGAACTCCGGCGTGTCCTGTCACCAGTGTTCCATAGTCCTTGATTCCCCGGTCCCGCTTGATGGCCGACATCGTCATACTACCAGAAGACGCCATCACACTGATCAACACGGCCATGAAACCGGCCCCGTACCAGGTGAACGGTGTGACATCGGGCAACAGCAACTGTATCAACATTCCAACCACGGCCGTGCTGCATACCGTTCCAATCAACCCCTCCCAAGTCTTGGTCGGATTGATTGCAGAGGCAATCACGTAGCGACCAAACAGGCGGTCCCACACAAAATGCAACGTATCACTCACCTGAACCATTACGATAAAAAAGAATAACAGCCCGGTCGGTTTTCCAACCCAAGGCTCCCAAGCGTCCGTCGCCTGGTCGTACTTCACTAAATCGAGGTACAAGAGGGCCGGGGCATGACTCAAAGCGTAAACACAGATCAAAACGCCAAACTGAATCTTGGCCGAGCGTTCCAGAAACCGCTTATGATCCCCGGTAAATGCGATCCTCGCCGGGATAAACAACGAGACGTAAACCGGGATAAGAATCGTATAGAAGTTATACCAATCCAAACCTACCAACACATATTGCAGCGGCGTAAAAACGAAGAACACCCAAAACAAGGTTCGGTGATCGGCTGGACGAGTCGGAGTCATCGTGATGAACTCTCTCAATGCCCAGAATGAGAGGATTCCAAAAAAGACAACCGTCACCACCTTGCTGAGGCAAAGCGCAACCACCAACATCACGCAGATGGTCAACCAGGCACCTACCCGACGATTGAAGGTCCGGATAATCGCTTTATCAAAATTTGACTCCGGCTGGCGACGCAGAATCTGACCGGCCGTGAACAGCGCACCCAGCACTACGAACACGATCAGTATCAGGATGATCGTCGCCCAATCGAGTGATTCGAAATCAAAAAAGGAATCCAGCACGCTTTCTCTTTTCACTGTTTTAGGTTGAGGACCGCTTGACGCGCCCGGCTAAGAAATTCATTTTTTCCTTCCCCCGCTTCCAGCCAGATCGGCGCCCCAATCGAGAGACTGCTGAGCAGGGGCACTGGCAGGAACTCTCCCTTGGGCATGACTCGGTTCAAGTTATCAAAATAAACGGGTACCAGCTCGAGGTCTGGACGCTTTTTGCCCAAGTAGTACAAGCCACTCTTAAACTCTCGCAGCTCACCGGTGGCGTTTCGCCCCCCCTCGGGAAAAACAATCAACGAGTACTTATCTCGAATCTCGCGGATCATCACATCGATCGGACTATTGTGAACTTTGATCTTGGTTCGATCAATCAATAAGGCATTGAAAACGGAGGCCATGTAACGACGGACAGGACCTGCCTGCCAATACTCGGCGGCTGCCACCGGACGCGTTAGATTTCGCAATTGCTTTGGCAATGAGGCCCATAAAACGAGGGCATCGAGGTGACTGGTATGATTCGCAAAATAGACGCGCTGACAAATATCGGGCTCGCAATCGACCCAGCGCACTGTCGCACCGCTCAGGATTTTGGCCAAATTCGCTAAAAAAGGTACGGTAATCTGTTTCATGGAACCAGGGACCGGCAGCAAGCCTGGGCCTTCGCCCGAAATCGTGTGTCAACGGGTAACGTAATGCCCGGAACCATCATAGATGAAAGGTCGATTTCCTCCGATATGAATTGCCGTCAACAAGGCCGATTAACGTTAAATGAGGGGCCGGTTTGGCCAAAACAGGCCCAAATCTTGACCGCCAGCACTCGGTTCTTGGCCGGCGGCGATGCGATGGCACATCTGCCTCTGCCCGGAGGGGCATGCAAGAAAGCGGGTCGCCCCCGATCGAAGGTGCGGGACCTTCTCTGCAGGGTGCGACCCGCTATCAATCCAACCACCTCAGGGCACGCTTGAAGAATGCCCCGTAGTTGGACTTTTATCTAAACCGGATCCGTGGAAAAAAGTTTCGCAAATT
>JAYZCF010000091.1:0-21683 GCA_036338455.1 Planctomycetota bacterium | reverse complement strand
CGACTTTTTGGATTTTGTGCAGCACGAGCTGGCGCCGGCCAATCAATTTTTCGAGGCGTTCCCCAATTTGGTTGTGGTAATGCCGTAATTGTCTCAATTCAGCTGCGGCAACTCGTTGGTTGATCTTGCGATTTTCTTGTTCCAGATCTGCAAAAAGTTGCCGCAGTTCCTTTCGTATTTCTTCATAGCCGTCTCGGACCTGTGTGGCTGGATGTTCGGCGGGCTTGCCGTCATGAGGCAGCATTAGTAATGATCGAGAGGCCGTTTCTGCGTCGTTCAGACGTTGTTGCAGGGATTTTAGAAGATCGCGTACGGGCTGGTAGGCACGTTGGGCATCCCGTTCTTCGCAGTCGATACGTGCCTCTAATTCGTCGCGACGTCTTCTACGTTGGGCTTGAATGTCTGACTGTAATTCTCGCAAAGCACCAATTTGTTGATCTAAGTCATCCAAATGGTCATAGCAGGCTGAGAGTAAGCCCGTCCCGGTTGATAACTCGGACGGTCTGTTCCGAGCCTCGGCAGACTCCCACAGCTCCCGTGTTTCACGAACCATCGCGTCGATCGTATTGATCCGATCACGTAATGGCTGGAGATCCAGCTCCGCAATCTTTGAGGAAAGCTCGTCGATTTCGGCTTCTAAATCGACGCGCGGGGTGGGAGCATAAGATCGGTTGGAAACGACTTCGGCTAAGTGTTGAGATCGGACGTTCTCGAGTGTTCGAATTTCGGCCAGTGTTGAATTCCAGTCCACGCCGACAATATTTGACTGGGCCGTTTGGAGGAAGGGTGAAGGGGACGCGGTGCAGACGGTATTTTCCTCTCCTACACCTAAATGCGCGCTCAAGACATGGAGAATGCTGTTGATGGATTGGGCTTCGGATTTGGAATCAAAATGATAGATTGTGTCGAATAAATCGGGTCCCAGTTGTTGCAGGTGCTTTGGAACCGCATCCGTCGCAACATGAGGGGCGGACAGGTTGGCCACGGTCAATTTGCCGGTGGCGAATGCGGGCCGGCTGAGTTGGAATGATTGACCTTCATGGTGGCAGATGAGGTGGCCATCACCTTGCGGGGCATCTTTTGTAAAACCGTAAAGCACCTTGCGAATATATTCCTGCAGGCTTGTCTTTCCAGTCCCGGGCGTTCCAAAGAGGATATTCAACCCATTGGTGAAACGGTCTAGACGCACGTTGCGGCAAGCTCCATAGCGGTCGATTGCCAACTCCGTCAGTTTCATTTCCAACTCCATTTATCCGTGAACCAATCCATGGAACCGTGTGGCCGTCGAAACCTTGCTTGACCCTTAAAACATGGAAAACGAGGGCGCACTACGAAAAATCTAGTCCAAGAGTATCTTTATCACTAGGGCAGTTTGATGACTGGAGAGAGGAGCGATCGCTGCTAGCAAAAAGACCTGCCTGGAGGTGGTCCCGTTCACTTTAAAGAAGGACCGTCTGTTAAATGGGAAGGTCTTCCTGCTCGTTACCGGGTTGCCAGGCGAATTGGTAGCCGGCTCCCAGTTGTTGACGCGTCAGGAGGATCATTTGGTGGGTGTGACCAACGAAATGGGTCGTCGTATGAAGGACGGCTTGCAGGACGGTGACTTCGAAACCCTGTATGATTCTTGGCGACATTAAATCTGCGGGCGTGAGCGATTCGATTGCTTGTCGTGAATCGCCAATGGTCGCTTCGCAAAGTTCCAGCAGTTGGGATTTTGTCAAAGAGTGGTCGGCAGAAAATTCCAGCTCGCGTTTCCGGTCGTCGGTCTGTTTCAAGATCCCGTTCACTCCCCACTGTCTCAGGTTGCCACAGCAGTGGAGTATTAGATTGCCCATACTATTACTTGTGCCGGGCGGCGACCACCAGACCTGTGCTTCGGACAATTGGCGGCAACAGTTTTTAATTTTGAACAACGATTGATCAAGCAGCGAGAGGGAATGGTGCTTGAATTCCTGTTCCATCGATCGGTGGTTGGACGGTTCGGTCATTTCGTGGGCTCGGTCAACTCGGGTGGTCTTCCCTCAACTTAACCGATTTTAATTGGTTGGGAACGTCCCTGAGAAACAGCCTGTTTGGGGGATTCGTCCGGTTGGCGGCAGGTTTTTTGAGTTGCGTCGACCAACAGTAGTCGTCGCCGCATATCAAAGTTAGAATGGTATCCGGTAATTTCGAACATCAGAATTGGGAAAAAAGTTCATGGTAGACAGGATACTTTCAGCTCGATCTTTCCTTGCTTGGATGATCATCGCATTGCTGCCCGCTGCGCTCTTAGGGCAAGAGAACAACCAGCCTCCAGAGGGTTTTCAAGCCCTCTTCAACGGGAAGGATTTGACCGGTTGGTACGGTTTGAAAACGCAAGATCCGCGGGTTTTCCAGGCGTTGCCGCAGGAAGAGCAGGCCGCCCTGACGCAAAAGGCGATTGATGAAACTCCCAAGTTCTGGCGTGTCGAAAATGAGGAGATCGTCAACGATGGAAAGGGTCCGTTCCTGACTTATGACAAGCCGCTGCGTGACTACGAGCTGTGGGTTGATTACAAAACCGTTGCCAAGGCTGACAGTGGCGTCTATTTAAAAGAGACGCCGCAAGTCCAGATATGGGACACCACCAAGGAGGGCGGTAAATGGAATATCGGTGCCGACAAAGGTTCCGGTGGGCTTTGGAATAACTCCCCTGGTTCTGCGGGAAAGGATCCTTTGGTCCTGGCGGACAAGCCATTTGGGGAATGGAATCGTTTGCGCATTATTCAGATCGGCGCTAAGACCTGGGTCTGGTTGAATGGCAAGCTGGTAGTGGATGGGGCCTTGATGGAAAACTATTGGGGGCGCGATTTGCCGCTGGTCAACGCAGGCCGAATTCAATTGCAGACGCACGGTGGTGAGATTCGCTGGAAGAATATCTTTGCGAGGGAGATTCCTTCTGCAGAGGCAAATGAAGTGCTTGCCAAATCCCGCGGCGAGGGTTTTGAGTCGATATTCGATGGTGAGTCATTTTCTGGGTGGAAGGGGCCGACTGACAATTACGAAATTGTAGATGGTGTTATCCGCTGTAAGCCAGGCAAAGGTGGAACGATTTATACCGAAAACGAGTATGGCGATTTCGCTGTTCGTTTTGAATTCAAGTTGCCACCCGGTGGCAATAACGGCTTAGCTATACGCTATCCGGGAAAAGGAGACACGGCTTATGTCGGCATGTGCGAATTGCAGGTCTTGGACAGCGAGCACCCTAAGTACGCCAAGTTGGATGAGCGGCAATACCACGGGAGTGCTTACGGAATGCAAGCGGCCCACCGTGGTTATTTGCGTCCCACGGGTCAGTGGAATTTTCAGGAAGTGACCGTGCGGGGGCCCCGCATTGTTGTTGAATTAAATGGTTCTCAGATCCTGGACTGTGATGTCAGTCAGATCGGAGAATTTATGGCCGACACTCCCCATCCCGGAAAAGATCGTGAGCGAGGTCATTTCGGATTGGCCGGCCATAACGATCCGGTGGAATTTCGCAATCTCTCCGTTAAGAAGCTGGAATCGAATAAGAAAACCGGTCCCGCTGCAAAGAAAACACCCTGATGTGGTTTTTTGCAGGGTGTAAATTTATTCTTGCGAGTGATTGAGCATGTTGAATCTGTTTGCCCGTATTGTATGTGTCGTTTTGCTGTTCATCGGCGTGTTGGCATTGATCGGCTGTTTCTTGCCGCGGGCTTATGATTTTCAAACCGAAATGAAAATGAAGGCAGCCCCGGCCGACATTTTTCCCATGGTCAATACGCCCCGCTCTTGGCGTGACTGGTCGATGTGGATCCCTGAGCGAATACCAGATTTAAAAGTCGAATCCCGCGGCAAAGATTCAGGGGTGGGGGCCGAGCAGTTCTGGACAGAGGTGCGAGGCAATGGAAAGATGTGGATCACGTCGAGCCAGCCGAACGAAAGGGTCGATTACGAAATGGTCTTCCAGGATTTTCCGCGAATGGAAAGTTCCATCAGTCTTCAGGTGGAGGGAGACTCAACTCTCGTAACTTGGCAGAGTAAAGGAAGCCTGCCAAGTGGACCTTTCTTTGGTTATTTCGCCTGGTTGTTCCCACGTCAAATGGAGTACCAGTACCAGATGTCTCTGGAAAATCTGAAGCAACTCGTAGAGCAATAGGCGCAGTCGCGTTTACTCATGATCTGGTTTTGGATGCCAATGTAGGGTGTTGGTCTCGTTGCCTGCAGGGCTTTCGTGGGAATGACCAGGTAGCAACTCGATTCCCAAGGCAATCAGGATGCCGATGATCAGCATAGCGGAAAGCTTCATGCGGTCGTGGGAATGGAAGTGCACTTCGGGCAGCAGATCGCCCAGTGAGATACACAGGAAGATCCCAGCGGAAAAAGCCAATGCCCCGCCCAGGATCATCTCCCTGGCCTCGACAAATTGATTCACTGTTAGTGTGAAGACAATTGCTCCAATTGGGCACATCAAGGCAAAAATCACGTTGACGGTCATCTGTCTTGCCTGAGACCAGCCTTTGGCCGCCATCAGGGACGTGATGGAAAGTGCGTCCAGGGGTTTGTGTAAGACAATGGCAAGAAAGACGCCCAGCCCGACCGGGTACCATGTATCGGAGGTCGCCGATGTGACGGTCGAGGCGAGCGCGATACCATCAATCAATGTGTGAATGGTCAACCCAAAACAGAGCCCCATCCAAGAAAAATCCATTCGGCCGTGTTGGTCGCCAGACAGGGAGCAATGCCCGTCATTGGCGGACTGCTCCAGGCTCTGGTTTCGGTCGGTTTCCAAGACGGATTCATGTTGGTGGAAATGAAATATTCGCACCATGAAAAACATGAATAGTAGACCGAACAGGCAAATTCCCAGGGCGATGGAAATATTGTTTAGCAGCAGGATTGCATGGGGCAGTAAATGCAGGAAGGCAACGCCCAGCATCACTCCGGAAACCAAGCTCAGTATCAGCTGAATGCGTTGATGCGTCAGCTTAAAGAATGCCGGTAGGGAACCACCGAGAGTCGAGCAGATGGCAATCAGAATGCAATACAGAAGGAGGGTTAATGGCATGCAAGTGGTGGCTAATCAGGGCAATGGAAGGGTGTAGCTCTAACGACTTGACGTATGCCATCCTAAGTGAATAGGTCTCGAAATCGTAGTGCCTATTCAATCGGAGTCAGTTAAATACTGCCGTTTGGCGGGCCAGTTGCCTGAGAAGGCTTGGTCGATTTTCATTCCGATTCTTTTACGGCAGTGCTTTTTTGGTGAAGCAGGTTGCGAATGCTCTGTTTCACGGGTCCTTCGGATGAGTACTTGATGATCGAGTGCTGACAACTGGATGTCGCGGTGATGTCGACTTGTTGAACGGGCCCCAGTGGCAGCGGCGGCGATTGCACCCATTTTTCAAAGGGCTGGAAATCATTTCCCGATTGTCGCACACAGATCCGCCTGGCCAGACTGGTCACGATGTCTTTTTGATTGAACAGGACGACCGTTTGCGAGATGGATTCATTCGATGGCCTGTTCTCGACGGAGAGGCGGGAGAAGCGACAATCGAGCACGGGTGCGATCAATGCCAGTCGATACTTGGTTTTCGTCGTCGGCAGTGAATCTCCGGTGAACGCTTGGGCAATCACTTGGCTGCCCAAGCTGTAGCCGATAATCATGGGAGGGTTCGACGGATCGAAGGCTGAAACGGTGGCAGAAAAGATGGAACCCAATTTGACAGCCCGGCGGGACTTGATACAGAAGTCGCTCGTGCCGTGCCCGACCTTGTCCGAATTCCACGCCCAGATAACAAATCGGATGGAGGGGCGCGGAGACGGCCACGTCGCAAACAGGTTGCGGAAAACCTGCCGTCCACGACACTTGGCGTGATACTCATCGGTACGGTTTCCATGAACAAAAAGCACTGTCTCGTCGGTTGCGTCGCTTTGGTGTGACTCCAGTAACTGGGAAAGATTGGATGATTCCCAGCCGCTTTTGCCAAAGACTTCTACCTTGAGTAGGGAGAGATCCGTTGTTTCCATATTGACGGAGCGCGCGGATATGAACCAAATTTGATCACCGCTTTGTTGCGTCTCTATGGATTTGTCAGCATCCTCGGTAGCGGCCGAGTTGTCGGGGGAAAGGTCGGTCTGAGGCCTCACTGTCGAGGCCATCACCCCTTGCCAAGCGTCGACGCTGATGGCGAAGGCCAGCAGTATGAAAGTGAAGGCGATTCGGTCGGGAATGTTCCTGCGCAAGCCGGTAATTCCAGAAGAATAGGTATAAACGAACGTCGAATTACAGGGGGGGTTATAGGGTTTTTGGAACTACAGATCAAGCATTGTACTGTCGTTACAGGTTTTTCCGCAGGTCGATTCAATTTGTTATCGAAAATCAACACGTTTCACTTGCACATCGATGTTGGGGGTGTACGGTTGCTTGACTCGAATCCGTGCGTGAATTAGTTGGCGGGTCGAAACTGGCGTTTCAAAATCGCGCACCCAAACATGAAATGGCAACCTGGTTTTCGAAAAGCATCGGGGATTGTCAGGAGGTTTCTCATGAAAAACGCGATCTTATTGACGGCCGTTGGAGCAATGTTGTTGTTGTCAACTACGGGATGCAGGTCTTGTCGTGATTGGTTCCGTGGTGCCCAGTGCAACACATGTCAACCGCCCATGGCTCAGCCTTGCGGTATGAATACGGTGGGTTCCTGTATGGATGGGACTTGCGGTACAGGGGTTTATGATCAAAACCCCGCTTCGATTCCCGCGTCCGGTTTCGCAACGCCAGACACTGGCGTCCAGTACTATAATCAAGGTGGTGTCGAAACGGTTCCTTCGTCAGAGGTGTACGGGAACTCGAACATGATTACGCCCCCAATTGGGCCTGCCAACGGCGGGTAGGTTTGACGCCCCTCCCGATCCCAGTAGAAATGCGACGGGCATTGCCGGTCGCATTTTGCTGCGCGATGTAAACCCAATGGCTAACTACCTCGCCTGCAATGCAGAACCGTTTTGCGGACCGGCTGCGACCATTCCGGACTGCCGGGTTCGCTCGGTTGTATTTTGCAGTTTGTTTCCAGCATCTATTCTAAAGAGAATGTAGATCATGAACTCCCGGAAGATCGCCGTATCCAGGCTTGCCATTTTGATCTGCGCCGTTGCCGGGTGGCAATGCTTCCCCTTGCCTGGCCTGTCGGGGCAGGAGTTTGTGTCGGTCCAGGAGCAAAACAAGGCGAAAGGGATCCTGGGAGGTGGGCAGGATGGTTTTGCGGGATCAGGCCCGTCGCTATCGAATCCCGTGCAGTACAACTGGAAGGTTGGCGTCCAGATCAAAACAGGTAGTAGCTCTGCTTCCAAATTTCTGGTCACGATCCCGATTCCCGTTAATTGGCCTGAACAGCGGGTCGAATTGCTGGAGGAGAATGTGCCGGACGAAGTTCGAAGTGTCAAACAGCGATCGTTAAACAGTGGCGTTCAACAGCTGGTGATCGATATTCCCCGGATCAAGGCGAATCAATTGGTCGAACTGACAATGCTCTACCGGGTTGATGTTGGTCAAGTTCAGGGCCCGAAAGAACCATTGTCTCTGAGAATTCCAAAGAAACCGCCCCGAGAGGCAAAAGAGTATTTGGGCGTTGGCCCACAGATCAGTTACCGAAATTCGAAGCTTCGGGCTCAGGTTAAAAAATTGATTTCGGTACCGGAAAATGACTGGCAAAAAGTTGAGGCCATTTATGACTGGGTCCGCAAAAATGTAGAATTGGTGGATGGCGAGGAAGAGGATAGTATTCACACTTTCCGGCAAAAGCAGGGATGTGCCGAGGACTTGGTCGGACTGTTTGTGGCGATGTGTCGTGCGGCCAAGGTGCCAGCCCGTATCGTCTGGGTTGAAGGTCACTCCTATGCAGAATTCATGCTGGCTGATGAGGAAGGAGAGCATCACTGGTTTCCGGCCCAAGTCGCCGGCTTGGGGCAGTTCGGTAGAATGAATGAACCGAGGATCATCCTGCAGAAGGGGGACAATATCAAGGTTCCCGAAAAAGAGCTCCGCCAGAAGTTCGTGGCTGAATTTGTGCAGGGTTCAGGAAAGACTAAGCCGAAGGTTCGCTTCATCCGTGAAATGCTACCGGCAGGTAACTAATCGTTCATTGAGGTTCACACTGCTCATGTCTTACCGGATTCCACTAATCTGTTTGGCCTTGGTGTCGATTTTAGGTTCGCCGGCTTTGGCCCAGTTGGGTGAGAGTGATGCTCCGCGCAACTTGGAGCATGAGATCGGCCCCCTGTTGGGCGATTCGAACGTTTCCTACTGGGAATTTGGACTCAAGATCCAATCTCAGGGAAATGCTTCCGGGATCATTGCAACGATCCCGATTCCCGTTGATTGGCGTGAGCAGCAGGTCAAGGTTGTGCAGGAAAACAGGACAGACAACCTGAAGAAATTGACTTATAACAATATTACTAAGCCAATGAAACAGTTGGTTATCAAGGCGAATCGTCTGGCCCCGGGGGAAACAGCTCAAGCCTCGGTCGTGTTCCGAATAGACAAGCGGGATATCGATCCACCTGTCGACCCGAAGCGTCTCCGATTTGCCTCTTCTCCCCCCAGTCGAGTTCGTCCCTTCTTGCGACCGAGTCCCTATATTGAAAGCAATCATCCGCGGATCAAGGCACTGGTCAAAGAAGAGTTTGATTTTGGTGACGAGGTGTCCGACTACGAACAGGTGGAAAAAATATACGACTGGGTTCGCAGTCATGTTGAGTACGAGTTTGACCCGGTGATCCACGAATGCCTCGATGCCTTGGATGCGGGTAAAGGAGACTGTGAGGAGCTTTCCTCTCTGTTTATCGCATTTTGTCGTGCCAAGCAGATCCCGGCTCGGGCGGTTTGGATACCCGGCCATACGTACCCCGAGTTTTATATGGAAGATGACCAGGAACAGGGACATTGGATTCCCTGTCAGGCGGCGGGCGACTACTGTTTCGGTGCAATGCCTGAAGTACGGCCAATTCTCCAAAAAGGTGACAAGTTCAAGGTTCCGGGCAGTAAAAAGCCATTGCGGTATGTGCAGCCCATGTTGACCGCCAAGGATGCCTCGGGCGGGATTTCTATCGAGTGGATCAACCGCCGTTTGAGTGAGCAGGACGTTGCGGAAATCCTGACGGACCAGTAAGGTTCATGGATAAAATATCGGATGTAGTAAACTTCCCTTTGGCAATTTGTCCGTTCTCAGGTCTACTGGGCACTTCCCTGAGGTTTTCACCCTTGTGTTCCCAGGCGGTTGAGCTCGGATGGACTGAGAGTTGTCTCTGTTACCGGGGGTCGTGTTTTCAGCGTAGATGATCGATGAATAAGAAACAATCCAAGCAAATGACCGTGCCAGGATTGCTGCGAATGAAGCAGCAAGGGCAGAAGATTACCATGTTGACGGCCTATGATTTTACCATGGCGCGGTTGCTCGACGCGGCCGGTGTGGATACGTTGCTGGTCGGGGACAGCATGGCGATGGTGGTTCAGGGGCATGAAAACACGCTCCCCGTTTCACTCGACGAGATGATCTATCATGCGGAAATGGTAGGCCGGGCAGCCGAACGGGCGATGGTGGTGGTCGACTTGCCCTTTCCGACCAACCATCTTGGAATTCACAGCTGTGTGGCTGCCGCTGGGCGGATCCTCAAAGAGACTCGCTGCCAGGCCGTGAAGCTGGAAGGTGGCGCCGATCAGGCCAACGTCATCCAGGCATTGGTCGGAGCCGGTATTCCGGTGATGGCTCACGTCGGCTTGCGTCCCCAGAGCGTACATGCCATGGGTGGATACAAGGTTCAGCGCGATGAAGAAAGGCTGCTGGAGGATGCCATGGCGGCCCAGGATGCGGGGGCGTTTGCCGTAGTTGTGGAGTGTGTGCCTGTCGAGGTAGCCCAGCGAGTTACCGAGCAGCTTGCCATTCCCACTATTGGAATTGGCGCAGGCCCGCATTGCGATGGGCAGGTGCTCGTGGTCAACGACATGCTCGGTTTGACGAGCGGCTATGTTCCGAGTTTCGTCAAGAGTTACGCCGATGTCGGCACAACGGTCGACACGGCAGTCCGTGAGTGGTGTGACGAAGTGCGGGGTGGTTCGTTCCCCGGTTCGGAGCATTCCTTCGATCAGTAGTCAGCCGCACGACGATGATCAACCATTCTCGTCGGCCTCGATTTTAGACAGGGATTTTAGACAGGGATGACCAGGTCGTCTGGGACTTCCAATTCCATGTACAAGATGCCGAGCCCGTGCGTCTTGCCCTGGGCATCCGTTTTGAGGCTCTCGCTGCCTCCACCTCCCAAGGAATCATGAAGAATAAAATTCAGGGCTAGTAAGTTGTCTGCTTCGTACCGATCGACCTGCCCGAAACAAATTTCATGGAAGTGTTTTTTGACCCGGTCTGCCGTCAATTCCCGTTTCAGGAACGCGTAGATTTCCGGTGAATAGGCGACAACACCGACATTGCTGCCGTCACCTTTGTCGCCGGATCTCGCGTAGGCCAGTTTAGAGAGAGGGACTTGCATCGGATGTTCCATGGTCTTGGTGTGACGGTGAAGGAGACGGCATCATAATCGAATAGGCGAGCGTTTGTCAGCAGGCTGTCATTCCAGGTCGAGCTGGGTTGGTTCACACCCTATCCTATTTGCTTTTCTGATCGTCCGCACATTTTTCTAGCCGCCGGCGTCCCAGTTCGCAATACTCCTTGACACAATCGATCCCCAGGTAACTGCGGCCCAGTCTTTGGGCCACAACTGCCGTCGTGGCCGCTCCCGAAAACGGGTCGAGGACCACTCCATGTTCCGGGCATGACGCCCGGATGCAGGTCTCCACAAGTCTTTCCGGGAAGACCGCAAAATGGGCTTCGCGGAATTTGCTGAGCGGAATCGACCAAACGGTACGTTTGTTGCGTCCTTTCGGGTGAAACGCTTGGTCCCAACGGGCATCGTGTAAATTTGTGTTACCACCGTTTTTGCCCCGTTCGGGCGTGCCTCCTCGTTTGCCAAAATGCCCCCTGCCCCCCCTCATTTTTGACTTTTCCGAAAAGGTGACGTGCGGTTCACGGATAGCATCGGCGTCGTAAAAATAATCTTTGGATTTGGAGAAGAAGAAAATGTATTCGTGGTCCGTTGTGGGGCGAGTCTTCACGCTGGAAGGCATCGCGTTCGGCTTGTGCCAGATGCAATCGCTGCGCAATCGCCAACCGATATCTTTTAGAGCCAACGCGACTCGCCAAGGCATGCCCAGTAGTTCACCATTCTGGTACTTGTCGCCGATGATCAACCAGGCAGAGCCGGTTGGTTTGACGACCCGAAGCAGCTCAGCAAAAAGCTCTGTCAGCCTGGCCGTATAGGTGGACGCCGAAGCTTCTTGCCCCATTTGATTCTCCGAGCCGTAGTCCCGTTGCAGGTAGTAGGGAGGGCTGGTGACAACCGTGTCGACACACTCGTCGGGCAAGCTTGCGGCCACTCGTGTCGCGTCTCCCTCGATGATCCGATTCAACGTTAGCTGATTGGCCTTGGATGTCCGGGAACTCCTTTTCATGGATAAACTCCTGCCTTACATTTTTTCGACCACGTCGATTCCCAGAAGTGAAAGTCCTGTCTCGATGGTTCGCGCGGTCAGATCGCAGAGTTGAAGCCGACTCTGTTTCAGGTTCTCATCTTCGGTCTTCAGGACGGGGCAATTTTCAAAGAAGCTGGAAAACGTCTGGGCTAATTCAAACAGGTAATTTGCTAGGAGGTTCAATTTGTAATCGACCAGGACCTCATCGAGCGTCTCACCAAAGCGAACCAGGCTGATTCCTAACTCGCGTTCGACATCATTTTCAAAACAGAATTCGACAGGGTTGGCACGCATCGCTTCGACATTGATGTTCCCCTTTCGCAGGATTCCCTGGACTCGGGCAAAACTGTATTGCAGGTAAGTCGCAGTGTTGCCTTTGAGTGCCAGCATCTTGTCGTAGCTGAACTTATAGTCGGAGGAGCGATTCTGCGAGAGATCGGCGTACTTCAGGCCGCCGATGCCGACGACTTGGGCGACTTCCTGTAACTGCACTTGCTCGGCTGCGGGATTCAGTTCGGCGGCCAGTTGGCCAGCCCTTCGTACGGCCTCATCCAACAGGCCCTCGAGGCCGACTGTATCGCCCGCTCGCGTCTTGAAAGGCTTTCCGTCTTCTCCCAGCACGGTTCCAAAACTGACATGGGTCATTGCGACGTCGTCATAACCCCAAAGTTTTGCAGCATCAAATAACTTTTCAAAATGTTGGTGTTGGCGGTGGTCAACCACATAGAGCATTGCAGTCGGTTGCCAGGTTGATACGCGGTACTGAATCGTTGCGAGGTCCGTAGTGGCATAAAGGAATGCACCATCTTTCTTGCGAATGATCATCGGCGTGTCGTACTGTTCCATGAACACGCAGGTGGCCCCCTCGCTTTCCTGTGCCAGTCCCTTTTCGTTCAGTGATTCGACAACACTTTCTAGCTGGTTGTGATAAAAACTTTCGCCCAATTCATGGTCGAAGTGGATTCCCAAACGGTCATAAATCCGACGAATGTCTTCGCGGCAATAGGGAAGAAACTCGTTCCAAAGCGCGAGGTTTTCCTCGTCGCCGGCGTGTAGTTTTGCAGTTTCTGTCAGAACATCTTGAGCGATGTTGACGTGCTGGTCGCTTAAGCTCAATAGGTCCGGGTCGGTTTTAGCGGCGGCCAATTTAGCTTCTAACTCTTTGGCCTGTTCTTCCTGTTCGGAGATTTTTGCCCTTCTTCGCCCAATCTCCTTCCGTTTCTTTTTGTCCTTTTCCTCTTGGGTAGACTCCAGTTCCTCGAGTTCGGCACGCTGCTTCGCGATTCGGTCTTGCAAAACCGGAAGCTGTTGGCCGGCAGCGTGAAAATCGATGATCTGGCGGACCCTTTTATAAAGGCGCCCCAACTCCTGCACCGGGTTTTCGGCGTAAGCCTCGGTGTCTACCAGGTGTTTGTAGCCGTATATGATCATGCCAAATTGGGTGCCCCAATCACCCAGGTGGTTGTCCGTGATCACTCGGTGGCCCACAAAGCGGAGCGTCTTGGAAAGTCCGTCACCGATCAACGTGGAGCGAATGTGACCGACGTGCATTGGCTTGGCCACATTAGGAGATGAAAAATCGATCACGAAGGTCCCCGGAGCATCGACGAGTGGGACTCCCAATCGTGGGTCGTTGATGGCTTCGGACAAGCGTCGCTTGAGCCAATCGTCATCCAGCTTGAGGTTGATGAAGCCTGGGCCGGCGATCTCCACGGAATGGCATAAGTCGGCCATGTCCAGTTGGGCGACAATCTGCTCAGCAATCTTTCGGGGAGCCTCGCCCAGTATGCCTTTCATCGGCATGGCACAATTTGCCTGGTAATCACCGAACTTGCTGTCCTGTGCAGGGCGGATCATCTTCAGGAGGCTGGAAGAGTCGTCGACCATCCCGTCCAGGACCCGCTGGAATCGAGATTTGATTTCTGATAATGCGTTCATAGGGTTGTGTGGAAAGAAGCCGCCCGGGGGGCGGTCCATTTTGGTCTATTTGTCCGAATGCCCAAATCCATACCTGTAACCTATCCGGGGAAAGCGTTTAGAATATGGGGCACAATTAGAATTTCACCGAAATTCGTGATGATTGCAATCGGACGTACCGCGGAACTGTTGCCCGATCGAGGCGGGCAGATTCACTCTTCGAGACATGAAATAACCCCATGATTCGCTCTGCTGCCCTTTTCTTTATCGGGATGTTCCTGCTTTCCTTGGTGTTACTACCCGCCAACGCTCGCTCCCGGGAGGGGCACCCGGTTTCTGTTGTCGAGGCAGATATTTATGTCACCAAGTTCAAGGCGACGATCAAGTTGAAGGCATTTGCCGAAGACTTGGAGTTATTGCAGGGAATCGAGGCGTTGGACGACGGCTTTTATGATTCCGACGAGCTGGGCGATGCCACGGAAGATCATGCAGACTATCTGGCTGAAAGAATCGAATTGATTACGGCCGACGGTTTGAAGTTGCCTGCCAAGATTGTCGAGATTTCCCAGTTCGAGATTCCGGACGAGGGGATTCGACAAGGGCAGCTGATGAATTACACGATGGGGTTTGTTTTGGAATATGACTTCGAGGAACCTCCCGAGTTCATAACGATCAACCAGCGAATGGTGGCCGAAGGGATGCTTCTTCCCTCGGAACTGAAGGTCATGTTGAAACAGGCTGGTTCGGATCAGCCTTTCATGAAGATGATGAAGCCTGATCAACCTGAGACATTCCGCTTCGACTGGGATGACCCTGCCCTCCGGTCAGATGCGTCGGACGAAGATTGGGAGAGTTGGTTTGAAAAACAGAGGGAAAAGACCTTGGGGATACAGAGCTATAGCTCTGTTTATTCCTTTATCTACATCACGCATTACGAGGTGCGGCATGAGGTTCTGATCCCGTTGGCGAACCTGGCTTCATTTCTGGATTTAACTCGGGACGACCCAGGGTTCCTCGATATCGAGGAACAGGATGCAGCGGCTGAGAAAATCAAAGCCTTTTTTGCTTCTGGCAATCCGGTCAAGATTGATGGGGTGGAAGTTCAGCCGACATTTGACCGCGTCGATTTTTATGGACTGGATTTGCGCGATTTTGCTGTCCAGGCCGAACGTCGCAAGGTAAGTATGGCCAATGGACGAGTCGGTGTCATTATGTCGTATAGCACCAAGGGTATGCCGACAAGTGTCAGCGTCACTTGGGATCTGTTTAATGACGCGGTCAAATCAGTCGACTCGGTTGTCTTCGCTTTTGATGAGATTCAGAAAACCGAATTCACAATGTTTTTGACGGACAACACGTTTGAATGGCAGGCGACGGATATGGCGCCAGTCGCCCCGATTTCGGGGGTGACTACGGACGCTGAGCGATATGCCACACCGATGCTCTCGGTGCCGCTGGTATCCCTCGTCTTCGGCTGCGTGTTCTTGGCTTGCCTGGTTGTTTCTCTGGTGGGACGTTGCTCATGGAGGACCGGGTTGGTGGTGATGGCGGTCTGTTTATTGGCCGGTCTCGCGACGTGGAATGTCCAGGTGCGTGAAGTGAAGAATCCGTTTGTGGCGAGGCCTGAGGTTCCTGCAGATCAGGCTGGGCAGATCTTTTCTCAGCTCCATAAAAATATTTTTCGTGCTTTCGATTACCGCAATGAAGAAGAGATCTACAATGCGCTTTCCCAAAGTGTTGACGGGGATCTCTTGCGAGATCTCTATCTCCAGATGATCGAGAGCCTGAAGGTCAAGGAGCAGGGAGGGGCGGTTTCCAATATCCGCGAGGTGAACATTGTCGCTGGGCAGGCTCTTCCATCAGAACCGGCGGCTGGCGGTTCGGTTGATCATCCTGGCTTTGGATTTCGAAGTCAGTGGGATTTGATCGGAACGGTTGAGCATTGGGGCCACATCCACGAGCGGACTAACAAATATGATGCGCAGTTCCAAGTAGAATTGATTGGGGACCGGTGGAAAATCACCGAGATGCAGGTGTTGGACGAATCCCAAGGACCTGTGAAAACCAGCCTGCGGAAGTTCTAAATGCTCACCGGCTCATTCTTCGGTTTCGTCAGCTGGCTCGCCGTTTTTATCGGCTGCCTCTTCCATGGTTAGCTGAGGGTCGTCAATCGCTTCGAATTTTTTGAGAACGCGACGATAGTGTTTTTCAGTTGACTTGGCTGCGGACTTTAAGCCATCGGCTTCAGGTAGTGTCTCCGCCAGTGCTAGGATAGGTTCCATCCAGGTCTGCAGGACCCGAAACTGGTTGCGCAGGACGCCCAGGAATGCGGCTGGGATCTTGTTGACCACCTCAATTTTGTGCTGCACCGGTTCGGTCTCTTGCAAGCTGCCGCGGGTTTCGATGTTGCTGGCGACCAGTTCTTTGATGTCGATCAATGAATCGTTGAATTTCTCCAACTGATCAATCGCTCTCCCTACTTGCTGAATGGTTTCAGATGGCTGGGCAGCTTCTCCAGAGGGCGCTTCGCTCGATAAATGCTGGATTCCCTGGTCGAGTGATTTGCGAATCTCGTAGAGCCCTTCCGAAAAAGTTGTCATCTGTGCAATGACCTGGCCGAGTTGGTCATCCTGTCCGGCAGAACCGAGTAAGAGGTTCCGTTTGAAAGTCCGTTTAATGTCCTCCCATCGCTGCCTGCTCTCATCGTCCATCTGGCCGATCATCTCGCGAAACTTGAGCATGTTTGCTTCCGCATCGGTGGTTAGCGTTTGGGCCTGATTCTCGTAGTGTCCAGTGATCAGCGTCTGCAATTCCTCGTCGTTCATGATGGCCGCAACACGTTCGGCAATCTTGTTCATGTCCCGGTAGGATCCCTGTAGCTTGAAGGCTGGTTCGGTTCGGTATTCATCCGCCTGGGCAGCCGAATCGATGTACTCGCGGTTGACCCTGAGTACGACATCCCGCACCGCGATCAACTTGCGCACGATGGACACGAATTCATCGATTTCCTCGATGGAATAATTGCCTTCCAGGGAAGTGACCGTTTCTTCTTCCTGGCTGGCCATTTTGAAAATGGTGTAGATGTCGTTGCGACTCTGCGAGTTGAGCCGATTCAAGACCGGGTTCGAAGTCAGGCAGTTTTCCAGGTAGCTCAGCTCGAACGCGGCCTGGGAGTTGCCAATGACATCGCCCAGATTGTAGGTGTCGGCCCGGTTGGACAGCATATCCGGGATCTGGAATTTTTCGCCACTTTCGGTGTAGGGATTACCTGCCATCACGACGCAGACCTTTCGGCCACGCAAATCATAAGTGCGTGTTCGGCCCCGAAAAACTCCCTCAATCCGTCTTGTCGCATCGCACAAGGAAATGAACTTTTGCAGGAATTCCGGGTTGCAGTGTTGGATGTCATCCAGGTAAATCATGACGTTGTCCCCCATTTCGAGAGACAGGTTTAGTTTGACAATCTCTTCGCGGGCGCTGGCATTGGGCGCCTCAGACGGGTCGAGAGACGTGACTTGATGACCGATGGCTGGCCCGTTGATTTTCATGAAGGTAATGCCCAGCCGATTGGCAATGTATTCCATGAGCGTCGTTTTGCCGTAGCCCGGTGGTGAGATCAGCAACAGCAAGCCCATCAAGTCGGTGCGTTTTTGCTCTCCTACGACTCCCATCTGTTTGGCCAGGTTGGCCCCAACCATCGGGAGGTAAATGTCATTAATCAGTTTGTTTCGGACGAAAGATGTCAGGACTCGCGGTTTGAATTCCTCGAGTCGAAGCGAAGATCTCCGCTCTTCCGTTACCCGTGATTTCAAGTCGTGATACGCTTCAAATGCGGGGACTGTGTCCTGTTCAAATTGTCTTAGCCGAACCGTGAAATCATGGTAGTCGAAAGAATAGCGGCTGGAGTCGATTCGCGGATGGTCACCCAGCATTCCTTCCACGACCTCCTGTGACTGAACGTCGACGACATGGCGAGATTTTTCTGAGCCGTCCAGTAGAATGGCGGCTGATTCGTTGAGGAAGGGTTGCCAGTGGGGCTGGCCTGATTGCCGCTGGAAAGAATCGATCCACTGATAAATCAATTGGAATTTTTGGCTGGTGGAAATAGCCTTTGCTTTTCGTATTTCTTCAAATTTCGACTCACCACCTTTTGATTTCAGGAGCTTGAGGAATTGGTTGCAGATTTCCTTGGCGGGTTGCGAGCAGGTTTCTTTCGCATCGCCCGTTAGTTGGTCGAATAGGTAATGGGCGGCAAAGGTGCGGAGCGAATCGGGGATCGTTGTGATCTCGGAGCTGATCGTCTCCATGCGGGAAGAGAGTTCTTCAATGTACCCATCCCGGTCAAGGGTATCGCCGAACAGCTTGCGGGCTTCGGCCAGACCAGCCAATTGGGCTTCGAGCATCTTCCGGAAATCACTCCCTTGAATGCTCACCCAGAAAAGGGCCGCCAGCGCGCGGGTGTCGGGTGAATACTTCAGCAGGTTCAGGCTGCGATCCATTCCCACCAAGGGTGTCAGTATTCGGGCAGCATCGTGGTCGTGAACGCCTTTGACATAGCCCTCGGAATAGCGGGGAGCCATGAATTGCTGAACGGTTTCAACCATGCTTTCGAAATCGAGCTCACTCAAGGGAGCCGGCGTTTGGATTTCGTTTCGCTGGGCGGCGTGCCAGATTTTGTGGGCTAGAAATTCTCCGCGGTAGACGTCCCGGTTCTCCGAAACCACCGATTGGTCCCATACATCGACCGTGGCCAGAAGTGCCTCGTCCTCTACCGGTTCGAAAAAATTTGTCCCGCTCAGATGGAAAAACAGCTTGTCTTCCTTCAGAACCGTCGTCAAATCGAGGGTCTGGACGTTGACTGAAAACTTAAACTCACCAAACTGAATGACGTTTTGCCCGTCGACAAACAGCTCGTTTTTGTCTCGCAATTGGCGAACAGCATCTTCCCGGATCGTCTTCAGCCGGCTTTGGATATCATCAACCTTGACGGACTCCTCCAAGCCGTCCAGTTCACCGGTGATATCGCGAACCTTGTCGATCATCAGGTCGGCCGCAAAGTAACTGTTGATCTCGTCAACGTTCTTGAAATTCGCGATGCGTGATTGGATTCCTTTGAGGATCCGATCAGCAGCCGCCATCAAGGCAGTTGCTCTACGGTTGCGGGCTTCGGAAAGTTGCAGCTTTTTGCCGTCAAAGGCAGCGTAGATTTCATCTCGCTTGTCGGCAAGTTGCACCACGTAATCATCGAATTCTGCAAATCGGCCTTCAATCTCCTCGACCTGAACCATCATCTTGGTCAGATACTCGTCACAGCGATCCGGGGAGTCGCAGACGTCCAGATAGTTGATGACAGCCTGGCTCAGTAATTTTAACTGTGAATTGAATTCCGCGGCGCCTTCGCGGATCATCAGCTCTTCTGTCTTTTTCTTGAGCGAAGCCCGGGTTTGATTTAGGCTCGAGTAGATAACCGAAATGTTGTCAATGATTTGGGTGCGTTGGTTGGCGTCGTCAATTTTCAAGTTGCTGACGATCTCGATCAACATCTCCAATTGCTTGGCTGTTTCCTCGATGCCCTCGTCGAGTTGCTTGCATTGAGAGCCGGTTTCCAGCTGTTCGATTTCCTGGCCCTGCCGTTCGACTTGCTGAATGTATGGTTTCAGGGAGTCCTGCCGCAGGAGGAACTCGACGCAGGCTCGGGAAAGTCGTTCGGTGTTGGTGCCGATTTCTTGCTCAATCGCATCGACCGCCTCAATGTCGATGTATTTGAGTTCTTTGAGTGAGATGACTTGCCCGCGAACCAATCGTAATTCAGCCAGTGATTCGACGTAATCTTGGATGGAGCGTTTCTGGCGACTCGCCGCGGAAGAAATGGCCTCCCTCGCGGCTTTGCTGGTTGCTGAAAACTGCTCCCGTGTATTTTTGCGAACTCGAACCACCTTGTCGAATTCGTCGACCGCCGCCGTCGCTGCCGATTGGATGTCAGCAATGGGAGAGGCGAGGTCGAATGTTTGCTGGTCGGTCAGCCAAAAGTAGCTGTCGATGATGTCCGTCGATTTTTTGACGATGTCGACGTAGAGATTGGCATAGCTGTCTTCCTGGTCAATCAAGCTGATCAATTCGTGGGCCTCGGACATGGCGCGAACGATGTCGCGATTTCCAATCTTGAAGATGAAGGAGTCTGTTTTCTCCGAGGTTTGGTATTCTTCGCCAACGTAAGGAGTTTGCCAGATTTGGATCGCATGATGTTTCTGAGGGGATTCATCCGATTTGTAAAAGATCAAATGCCCGTTGTCGAACAGCGAATAGCCGTTGCAAATAATGGGGGTCGCGACCTTCTGCTCGATCATGTTGTAGGAGAGCAGAACGTAGTGCCCCGACTGGCGGCGGTAGAAAACGTAAAGGTAGTCTTCGCCGTTGGGTGAGGTAATTCGTTTCTCGTAGAGGAGATGATCGAGATGGCTGTCGAATGCCTTGTACTCGCCCGTTTGCAAGTAATACCCGTTAGAGAAGATTAAGCCGTGATCTTCCGGTAACTGAACGCAGCCATCTTTAATGGAGTCGAGTCGTATTGCCTGGCTCTTCTTTTCATTGAAGACGAAATAGCGAAACGTGTCTTCCTTGAACGGGCGGATTTTTAACAGGATGATATTTCCCACACTGGCATAATAGATTTCCGCATCGTCCAACGTCTGGTCGGGGTCCGTTACCGGTTCGCTGTAGATGCCCGCGCCGTCATCCGTATTGTCCTCGACCTTGATCGTCAGGTCGCCGCCGATGGTTTCAACAAAGACTCGGTTATCGATCGAGATGTGTGGGTGTTCGCCACTGCGATGCAAATCGCGGTGAGTTCGTATCCATTGGAAATCGTGCTGCGGCGGGAACTTCGCTTCATGCTCACTGCGGCCATCGATATAGGTCAGCTGATCGTCGTCGACCAGGAATTTGAAGGCCTTGATGTCGTTAATCGTCTTTCCGACCTGGAAGATCATGTACAGATGTGGACCGATCAGGTGAAATTTAACGAACCGCGTGTCTTTGTAGTACTTGTAGAGTTGGCCGAAATCGTGCAGGAAATTGGGGTTTTGCAAGGCGTCCAGTTCGTCCTGATGGAACTGTTCGTCATCTCCTAGGCGATAAATTGAAAAGACATCGGATAATTCAGTGGTGGCTTTGAGACCGATGTGGACGTTGTAGCCAAAGATGAAGCGGTTGCCGACAGGCACGATGTCCCGGGATGAACAGTTGTTGTTCGTCGTGATCCGCTGCGTAGAAATCAGCTCCGTCGGGATCGACCCAAAGACGTCTCGCCGTTTCTCGTTGAGCTGCTTCAATCGCTTTTGCAGCTCTTGACTATACCCGGCTAAACGGTTCTGGATGATCTCATAGGTGGACTGCTCCAGCTGAAGGGATTCAGCCGAGGCATTCTCCACAGGATCGGTGGAATCGTTTTTTTGACGTGGGTCGTTGGACATTCAGTGCCATTGCTCAGTTAAATTCATGACCGTCGTTTGCGCCCGGAATCCGGCAGGACTTGGCTGGTCCACGGAGGCGGCCTCTCCGGAAGAGTCCAGCCCGGTTGGGCTGGACTGAGGAGGCAAGGGCTTGGGATTACTTCGACTTGCTTAGCAGGTTCTTGGCACTGTCATTGGCCAGGCCTGCCCGGTTTGCTGCTGCCATCATGGATTGCAATTGGTTCAGGACGTTGGAATCATTCGTCAATCCCATCATCTGGCCAATCAGAGCAGTAATCGAGAGGTTTTTCACGTCCTCCGAGTCGATGCCGAACATGTCGATGTAACGTTCCAGTTCGTTCTTGAACTGTTCCGGATCGCCGTTGAAGAACGTGTTTTTGACGTCGGACAGGACCGAGCTTCCGCCAACCAGGCGATCGACCTGTTTACCGGCCGTGATGGAATTGACAATGCTGTCAAAGAACTTGTTGTCACCACCGACAATGTCGATGTTAGCCGATTGCAGTGCGTCGGCCACCATTTGAGCTTGGGCTTCGGCAATCTGCCTTTGGGCTTCGATTGCCTCCAGTTCGACTTCCTTCTGCTTGTTAAGGTTCAGCTTGAATTCTTCATGTTCACGACCCACTCCGTCGAAGAGTTTCATCGCTTCCGCTTTTTGCTTAATCCCCTTGGCATCAGCGCTGAATTTCAGTTCCAGAACCTTGGCCTCGGCCGTTCCTTCACGTTCCAAGGCGTCGGCT
>JAYZCF010000090.1:0-6976 GCA_036338455.1 Planctomycetota bacterium | reverse complement strand
CCGAACAAGATCCGACCCCGGATATTCCCCTGCAGCAAGACGTCTCGGATGGGGATGTTTTGGTGCCGCCGATTGGACTGACATCGCAGTTCACCTCTCTCAGCCACGGCGCCGGCGAGCCGCCTCGCCAGGGGCAGCATTTTTCTTCTTTTGAGCATGACGATCTGGCCATTTTTGAACCCCACGGAGACCAGGTCTGCGCCTCGGGCTGCGCGCTCAGTCGCCACCCGACCGGAAAGCTTTTCGCGGGCCGCTTTCAAGACTTGTTGCAGCAATATTCGCAACAGCCGGCTGAATTGGTCAGTCCGGCCCTGGAAGAACTGCTTTACTTCGGACCACAGACGCTCGCCTTGTTGGACAAGCAGGGCCCAAACACGCTCGATACGAAACATGCCGATCACTTACGTCGTGAACTAAACCGAACCCACGCGCGAATTTCGATCCGGGTCGTGGAGAAAGATGGCACAAGACGTTGTTGGCTGCCACCGACCCGCGTCCCTTTTGATCGACGGCACGTCTTCGAAATGAAAACGAAATCACTCCAACCTCTGGTGACCAGCGGCACGATCAAGCGAGTTGGCATGCATCATATCTGGGCCCGCTTGTGACTCGAGGGCGTGCACTTCGTCGCAGGACCGTGGTTCGCGGTCCATCAAAGTGGGAGCGACTGGCAAAAGCTCGACCAAGTCTGGATCAGTAACGGGGACAAGGACTGCCAGGGACAAATTGAAATCCGAATTGAACTGGAAGACGCTGATGAGCCATCTTGAAGCTGAACTTAAACTAGCCTGCTATGTTTGCCTCGCCCTGCTAACCAACAGTCTCGCCTCGGCAAGCCTTTCAGCTGACCCATGCGGCATGGTCCCACCGATCTACACGGGTCCCGGTTCACCCATCACGCGAATCGGATTACAGAAGACGTATGTCTTTTACAAGGACGGTATCGAGACATTTGTCATCCGTCCAGGCTTCGAGGGGAAAATCGACAACTTCGGCATGCTGATCCCATTCCCCAATCCACCCGCACTCCGAAAAGTGCCCGACAATCTCTTTGAACAGATCGCCAACGCCGTGGACCCGCCCGAGGTGGTCGTCGACGTGCGTTTCAATGAAGACGTATTTGCCATGGAGTCGGTAGATGCCATGCTCCCTGCAGCGGCCGCCCAGATGGAGTTCAAGGCAGAATCGGTCGTGGTGGTAAAACAGGAAGCGGTCGGCATGTATGAAGTGGCCGTTTTGCAAGCCGGCAGCGCCGAGTCCCTCAAACGGTGGATGGACCAGAACGGGTTCGTCTATCCCGAAGGGATGGACAAAGTAACCGAGGACTACGTCCAACAAGGCTGGTGCTTTGTGGCTGTCAAGACAAAGGTCGGCAATAAGGGGGCGATCGAACCAGCCCCCGGACAGCGCCACGTTGACCCGACCTTGCCCCAAGGCAGTGTGTTCGACGGGCATGTGCAAGGTATGGGCTTCCGCTTCAAGTCCGACGAACTAGTCGTACCGATGCGGCTAAGTGCTTTCAATGGTGGCGACATGCGTAACATCGTCTACCTTTTAACCGATGGTCCGCGCAAGGCCCGGTCCATCCCAGAACAGTTCGTGGTGCGACAAGTTAAAGGTTCGACCTTGATTAAGAATGTCACCCAACCTTTGCCCCTGCGGATTATCGGTGGAACGGAAAAAGATATCCCCGATTATCGTCGCAAGTCCCTCCCAGAGGAGCGGGATCCGTCACCCTATAACGCGATGGCCAAGGAACTGTTTGCTTCTGACCTGCTGGCTGTCGAAACGGGCAACCTGTCACTCGAACATGAAGAGACGGAAAAGGAACTTTTGAGAATCGGTGAATACTTTGGACTGAGAGGCCCCGAGGTGGACCAAAAAAACGCGGAGGCGCTGCAGGCGCAACGCGATCAGACGGTCAAGCGAGGAATCGATCGATTGGCCGATATGACATTGACCGTGGTCGACGGAGACTTCCCACGTCAGGTGATCGCAGAAAAGAATGTTACCTTTGAAAATTACCGTATGCCAGCCGCCAAGAATAACGCCGAGTTCTACCAAGCTCCCCTGTTCGCCCCAGGCGGCAAAAAGGAAGGCGTTCTAAAAACAAGTTTCATCGATTGGCCGCGCGTGCAACAGGACGTTCGCCGCGAACACGTGATCAGTCGCTTTGTCGCCGTCCTGCTGCTGGGCGTTGGCTTGGCAGTGGCCGTGGCCTGGTCGTTTTTCAGCAAGCCCGGCAAGACCTTACCCCTGATTCTGGTCGCGATGTGTAGTCTGGCGAACACAGCTTGGGCCCATCCTGCCCCACGGCTGCCTGCCTGCCAGGATGAGTCGGCCGACGCACCCCGAAGCGAAATAACGTTACCCAAGATTCTGGACAGATTGAAAGATTCAAAAACCGCACCCGCCGGCATCGAACAGGCCGTCGCCTTTGCCAAACAGGGGGACGCCGACCGGCAAGAGGTGATCCAGGCCTTGGTCAAACTTACCAACGACAGTGATGAAATCGCTCAGAAAGGCTGGGCGATTGCCGCGTTGGCAAAAATCGGCGGGCAGGACGTCGACGAACAGCTACTCGACATTCACTCCAAACGTGATAACCCAGCCATTGTGCGGACGTGGGCCGCCGCGGCACGCGTCAGCATGACCCAATCTGTCAATGGTCTGATCGAGAAAGCCAACCTGATCCGTGAGTTCCCCTCCCTGGGGCGACCGATCGGTTTGCGGCTGGTCGAAAAGATGAATGATGGTGAAAAGTCGATCGACCTGGCCAAAGTGATCGGTGTCACGGTAGAAGTACCCGAGTTGGCCGCTGGGCTGGCACCTGCCATCATGGCCTTTGGGCCGGAGGCGGTCGCCAAGGTCGCGATGCATGGAACCGATAACAATATTCGCCGCACGGCAGCTGGCTACCTGGGCGCGTTCGCCAACCAGGGCCAGAGCCAGGCCGTGGCTGAACTGGTTACCAGCGAACTGAAATTCGACGCGGATGCGAAGGCCGTCCCCTGGCAGGGTGGCGCTCTCTTCCTGCCTGCCATCCAGTGGAGCAAACCAGAGGCTCAACGTTTAGTTGGCCAACTGCTCCGCTGGTATGTTTGGTGCGACACGCAAGTTGAGGCAGAAAGCCAGCGCCAGCTTTACAACAACCTGCGAAGCATCCAGCTGGCCCGTGTTGCCGGCTACCAAGTCGCCCCAGCGGGTAATGTAACGGCCTGGCTTGAAAGCTGGGTAAAGGTCGTCGGCAAAGAGAAAATTCAGCAGCTTCTCAAAGAACAAGGCTTGCTGGACAACAAGAAATATTCTCTGGTTCTGAACGAACTCGGCGATGACAACTAGGTCGCGTTGCCAACGCAAATAATCCAATTGGGGGTACGTAGCCTAAGAGCGACGGCCACCGTCTTTTTGTCATTTAAACAAAACGTCCGGAAAAAAATCCGGGATGAAAATCGCACAAAACGGGTGCATTCTCATTGCTTCTCCAGGGTAAGGCAAAGACAAATCCCAACAAATCTTGCCCCGCGATCCAGCGGTTTCAGTATAATGTAAAGTTGAGTACCTAACCGGGCCCCAGGATTGTGATGCACCCCTATTCCGAATCCGAAGTTCACGAACTTTCCGACAATCATTCTCCAAGGCAACTTTCCCTGAACGAGATCACCCCGGCGCCCACAGAAATGGCCAGTCAAGGATTGGCTCGCCTCTCTTGGTTCTTTGTCACCCTGGTCATGGTCCTACTGGCCTGGTACCTGTTACCCATGATGATCGAGCAATACCAGTACGCCGCAACCAAGGGAAAAATCCGCGCCGAATACGACAATGCCGTCCGTCTACTGGAGCAGAAACCCCTGGAAAGTGTCTCCAATGCTTATGAGTTGGTGGCTCAGAAAGTCAGACCGAGTGTGGTCAGCATTCAAACGGCCGTCCCCACCCAGTCCTTCATGCGGAATATGGCAGGACAGGGCTCCGGCGTGATCATGAATGCGGACGGACATATTCTGACCAACGCACATGTGGTCCAGGGAGCGGAGCAAATCCGGGTCGTCCTACACGACCGCCGCAGTTTCATGGCACGCCAGGTCGGGGAAGTCGATACCTTAAACGATCTGGCCGTTTTGAAAATTGACGCGAACAACCTGATCCCGGCAGAGTGGGGTGAAAGCGAGCAACTGAGTGTCGGCTCAATCGTTTGGGCCGTAGGGAGTCCGTTCGGCTATGACCAGACCGTCACCTCGGGGATCATCAGTGCCAAAGATCGAATGCGTCGCGGTAACGGACATCAACAGATGCTGCAGACCGATGCAGCCGTGAACCCCGGCAATAGTGGAGGCCCACTCGTCGATGCTCAAGGCCGGGTAGTTGGAATCAATACGGCCATTCACGGTGAACAGTTTCAGGGAATCAGTTTTGCGGTACCGAGTGAGATAGCTAAATTCGTTTTTGACCAGGTGATCGATAGGGGGTACGTGGATTTCGGAATTTTGGGAGCGTTCCCGGAGCCCGTCTTCCAGAGTGATGCCGAGCGGCTGAACCTGCCCGATATTCAAGGTGCCTTGATTCGCGAGGTAATCCTTGACTCACCGGCCGACAATGCCGGCCTGCAGAAGAACGACGTTATCCGATCTTGGAATGGCAAACAGGTTATAGGCCACGGCAACCTGTTCCGTTTTGTTGACATGACCACCCCCAACACAGAGATCAAGCTGGGTGTTTTCCGCGACGGTAAGGAACAGGAAATTGTCGTGATGGTCGGCTCGCGGCGTCAAATCATGGAATCGATCGCCCCGAACCGATCTTTCCCACTGAAAGAATAGTTGAACGCCCTGGTGATTTAACGGTACCATGGTTGGCCGCCGGGCCAATCGACTTGCCGAGGGAGTCCGGCTGACTTCCATAGGTCCTCAACACTCGCTCACTGCGAAGCAATGATAGGATTGGACAACACAATCATGACGGCTCAATCCAATTTGATTCAACGGACACTGTTGGTTCTGACAACAACGATTTTCTTGCCAGGAATGGTTATCGCGCAACAAGCGGACACTCCGACAAACGCCGAAGATCAAGTCAAAGTGATGTCCTTCAATATTCGTTACGGGACTGCCAGGGATGGAGATAACCACTGGAACAATCGCCACGAACTGGTCATTCAAACGATCCAACAGGATTCCCCCGACCTGCTGGGGACGCAGGAGACCTTGAAATTCCAGGCAGATTACCTTCGCCAAAACCTGCCGGATTACGCTTGGTTTGGTCGCGGTAGGGAATCCGATCCCAACCAAGGAGAGCAGTGTGCCGTGTTCTATCGAAAAAGCCGATTCACAAAATTGGCCGAAGGCCATTTCTGGCTTAGCCCCAAACCGGACAAGCCCGGCTCGCGCGGTTGGGATGCGGCCTTACCGCGAATGGTGACGTGGCTCAAATTGCGAGACCGCCAAGCGAACCAGACCCTTTTCTGGTTCAACACTCATTTCGACCACCGCGGCCCAAACGCCCGTGTCGAGTCAGCCCGACTTCTGGCCAAGAAGGTTCGCGAAATCGCCGGGCAAGATTATTTTGTCGTCACGGGTGACTTCAACGCAAAGGCGGAGTCGAAACCGTACTTGGCGATGTTCGGTCAGCGGGATGGAGCGGAATCGGTTATGGTCGATACCTTTCGAAAAGCCAATGGCAAGCAGATACAGAACGAGGGAACCTTCAATGGGTTTAAAGGAACTCGGTCTGGGGGCCGAATCGACTGGATCGCCTCTTCGCCCCGCTTCAAAATTCTGGCCGCCGGAATTGACGATTTCGAGGTCGACGGGCAGTACCCATCGGATCATTTCCCGGTAACTGCGACCCTGCGGTACACCAAGTAGCCAACCCTTAATTTCAATTTTGGCCAATCGAAGCTGTAGAAGGGCGCCAGAGCCACCCGTTTTTCACGAAGAAACAGGAAGCCGTCGACAAAGCGGAAATAACCGTTTGACGAACGGCCCGCTCTGACATAAAACTTGAAACCTGTCTGCTGGAGAGTGGGCCCCGCGAGGGGGAGCCGTGAATCGGGTCAGGCCTGAAATATGGAGCAGCCCTAAGCGGGGTACTCTTGTGCGGGGCCCTCTCCCCGGCAGACGAGGCATCGCTCAGATTTGAGCGAGCACCCCCTGAAACGGTGAATTGGGGGCTTAGCGGGCCCCGTTTTGCCATCTGGCTATATCTTCCGTCCCCAGATCGGTTAAAATTCGGGAAGGAAATCCCTCTCCCGACGACCCTTTTTTACCGATGAATTCTCCCGAACAAGCGCAGCAATACACGGTAGTTGCCAGGCGTTATCGCCCCCAATCATTCGCCGACCTGGTCGGTCAGGGGCATATCTCCCAAGCCCTCTCCAATGCGATACGACAGAACCGGGTTGGGCACGCCTATCTGTTCACCGGCGCAAGGGGAGTCGGGAAAACGTCCTCGGCGAGGATCTTTGCCAAGTGCTTGAATTGCGACCAAGGTCCAACCATCACGCCTTGCAATGAATGCGATATTTGCCAAACCGTTTCGCTTGGTGAGGATGTCGATGTATTGGAATTCGATGGAGCCAGCAATCGGGGGATCGAGGAGATCCGACAGCTTCGCGCCAACGCCAATGTTCGCCCCAGCCGCTCCCGTTACAAAATCTACATCATTGATGAAGTCCACATGCTGACTCGCGAGGCCTTTAACGCGCTCCTGAAGACGCTTGAGGAACCTCCCGAACACGTGAAATTCATTTTCTGCACGACGGAACCGCAGAAGATCCCGGTGACCATCCTCTCCCGCTGCCAACGATTTGATTTTTCCCCGGTCCATACGACGGAAATAACTCAACGGTTGGAAGAGATCTGCCGCCATGAACAGATCGAGGCAGATCCTGCCGCCCTCGCTCTTCTGGCTCGCCGGGCAAACGGATCGATGCGGGACAGTCAGTCGTTACTCGAGCAGCTCTTTTCCTTTTGCGATGACA
>JAYZCF010000089.1:0-8582 GCA_036338455.1 Planctomycetota bacterium | reverse complement strand
TGAGTGAAAAATTGACAAGCCAGTATCAATCCCTGACTAAACAGCGCGAAAATCTGAAGCAATGGTTCCAACAGCGAAACCAGGAAATCGAGGTACATGCCGTACGTTTAGTGCGGCGCGAGCAGGACCTCGATCGCCAGGAGGCCACCTATCGCGAACTCAAGGAATTCATAGAACGTGAGCGAGCTGAGGCAGCTGCTAACTCGCACCAAGTTCCTTGTCCTTGAGGAATTGGAGGGGTTCTTGTTTTTCACCCGGACTGAACGTGTGGGGTCGTGATTCGGCCCTGAGCTCGGTTTCACGAACAATCAGCATGGCCCGATAGATCTCGTCCGAGGTGAAATAAGGCTCGTGAACCCCGTTCAGGTGGCGAATTTCTTTGATCGCCAATTGCTTCCAGGACATTTCATTTTGCAAATGCCAGGCAGCCACCTGGGCAGCGCGCTGATCGATTTGACCATATCCCAACATGCTACAGAGTTCATAGACTTCCGGACTGTCACTAACCTCTTCCAAAGGTTTGATGACGTAAGGAATTCGCGGGCGTGGATCGGGCTTTCCATGTTCCAGACAGACGAGTGGGACCTGAATCTTTCTCGCTTTGCCGGGCTCCACGTTAAAAAACCCTCCACCCATGCCCATACCTCCCATACCCATGCCTCCCATGCCTCCCATGCCTCCACCCATTCCCTGAGACATACCTCCCATGCCGCCCCCGCGATTTCCGCGACCCCCCTGGTTTCCTCCTCCTCCTCCAAATTGCGCCAGCACGGGAAGGCCTGCAAAAGCTTCGGGCAATTTTACGCTGAGAGGCAAATCCGTTTTATTCTTCAACAGCACGTGACCCCGTGTCGAGTCCGTGGGGATCAGTTTGACTTCCAGCTTGCCAGACTCCATCGCCGCAAACATTTCAATTTTCGGGAGGTCTGCCTGACGGGTCTTTATGACCCTGGTGGGACGATCCTCAGCCCCGGCAGACTCGGCCAGTCCACCCATGACCACAAGAAAACCTAGCGAAACACAAATGCCCAGGATTTTCGAATTTCTCATATTCCTTGCCTCTCGCTTCTTCTTGTTGGTTGGTGGGAACGACCGGTGCGACACAGTCGGGATAAGCCTGCTTTCCCAGGGCAGCCAAAAATTCGTGGGCCCATCTTCAGCATAACTGGAGTGGCTGCGAATTCCAACAATTGGCGGGCGCCAGAGTTGCAGGAATTGGCTAATTTAGGCTAGTTAAGCTTGACAGCATGTGGCTCCCGCTATTAGACTCCTGCGGTTTACAACCCATTATGGGACCAGCAGTTTGCGTCTCAGGCCGCACTCCGTATGGTGTCCGGATCGCCCGGAACGGCGGCTCCAGTCACGCTAAACGCCGCAAAGTCTAATTTTGAAACGGTTTACATATCCATCCCGATGGGCGTGGAACGGAGGGGTCTACTGGGGACACTCCTGTCACGGATTCACGTCGTTGTACAAAAACATTGGCTCGTCCATGAAATTCTGAATGTCCGGGCGATTTGGTGTGGCGGAATTTTTTTACATCCTATTTTGCAGGTTGAAGGGACTATGAGTAACCAACATATGTTTAAAACGGCTGGAAAAAATTTGGGCCCGTTCATCGTGGTTTTATTAGCGACGGTCGTGTGCAGCATGGCTCACCCGGCGCTGGCCGCCGGTGCTGACGATCAGGAGGCTGCGGCCTCTGCAGCAGGAGGTGCCGACGGATTTGTTTTTGGAATCTGGTTGATAGCCTTTGTGGCTTCAATCCTCGCTCTGATTCAAGCTTACTTGTTTTATAAGTCGATGATGGCGGCCGATGAAGGTAACCCACGCATGATCGAGATTGCCGGCTATGTCCGTCAGGGTGCCAATGCTTACCTGAGACAACAGTACATAGTTGTTGCCGCATTCTTTGCCGTGATCGTGGTCTTGCTTGCCATCTCGGCATTTGTGCTCGAAGTTCAAAGTCCATTCGTACCGTTTGCATTTCTGACCGGCGGTTTCTTTTCGGGACTCGCCGGCTGGTGCGGTATGAAAACGGCTACCTGCGCCAGCAGTCGTACGTCGGCCGGTGCCCGAGTTAGTTTGAATCAGGGACTGCAAGTCGCCTTTCGATCCGGGGCCGTAATGGGTCTGACAGTTGTGGGCTTAGGCTTGCTCGACATTACGTTGTGGTTCGGCTTCTTGTATTGGATTTGGCCCAATTATTTGGGCATGGAAGAACTGAGCTTGGTTGAAATCACCGTCACCATGCTCTGTTTCGGCATGGGGGCCAGTAGTCAGGCGCTCTTCGCCCGGGTCGGTGGTGGTATCTTCACAAAAGCTGCTGACGTCGGGGCGGACCTGGTAGGAAAAGTGGAACAAGGCATTCCGGAAGACGATCCACGCAATCCGGCCACAATTGCGGATAACGTGGGCGATAACGTGGGCGACGTCGCCGGAATGGGGGCGGATCTTTACGAGTCCTATTGTGGCTCGATTTTAGCCACGGCCGCCTTGGGAGTGGCGGCCTTCTCCACCAACGCACTGCTTCCTGAGGGCCAAACCGGTGACGCCGCACAGACAACCGCCCAGTTGCAGGCCCTGTTCCTGCCCATGGCGATCGCCGGTGTGGGAATCATCCTTTCGATCATCGGTATCTATCTGGTCAAAACCAAAGAGGACGCCACCCAAAAGAATTTGCTCGCCGCGTTGGCAAAGGGCATTAACATATCCTGTACGTTGATCGCTCTGGCGGCTATCGGACTGGCATGGTTCCTGATGCCAAAATCCCCGGGGACCCTGATCGGTCCGGTCCCGGGCGTTGCGTTCAGTATCATTGTGGGTCTGGTAGCAGGTTGGTTAATCGGCAAATGGACCGAGTACGCCACCAGCGACGAGTTCACACCTACAAAAAACCTGGCCGAACAAGCGGTCACCGGTCCTGCCACGTTGATCATCGGCGGAATTGCCGACGGCATGATGAGTGTCTGGGTTCCGGTCATCACCGTCTGTGTCGCTACACTGCTGGCGTTTGGATTTGCCAGCGGATGGCAATTCGCCGATGTGAGCTACTTTGCTTTGGGATTGTACGGTGTAGGAATTGCCGCCGTGGGAATGTTATCGACACTGGGTATCACCCTGGCGACCGACGCCTATGGCCCCATCGCAGACAATGCGGGTGGCAACGCCGAAATGGCCGGCCTGGAATCCATCGTGCGTGAACGCACCGACGCGTTAGACAGTCTGGGCAATACGACGGCAGCGACCGGAAAGGGCTTTGCCATCGGGTCGGCGGCCCTCACGGCCCTGGCCCTCTTGGCCGCCTACGTCGAAGAAGTCCGCGTAGGTTTTGAACGCTGGGGTGACTCGGTCGTGCAAACACAACTCTCCGATAAAGAAGATGGATTCTATAAGCTGTCCAATGGATTTGTCGTTGGGAAACACGGCGAGGATACTCACAAGTACCTCGCGATGCCTAAAGACATTCGTGACAAAGACATTAGAGTCCAATGGGGAGAAATCGCGTTTAATGAGAAGATTCCTGATTCGATGATCAACCATGAACATGGATCGGCCACATTGGCCGCTACGGGGGCGAGCTTAGTGAGTGTTCACGAAGCAACGCTGCCGGACTTTACCACTTATTATGATGCCTCCCTAATGAACCCCAAAGTGCTCGTGGGTGTCTTCCTGGGAGCCATGTCGACCTTTGTGTTTTGTGCCATGACGATGAAGGCTGTCGGACGTGCCGCCAAAGGAATGGTCGAAGAAGTTCGACGACAGTTCCGTGAGAAACCCGGCATCATGGAAGGTACGGATCAACCCGACTACGCAGCGCCGGTTGCTATCAGCACGAAAGCGGCACAACGCGAAATGGTAATTCCTTCGATTCTCGGTCTGATCACTCCGGTGGCCGTTGGCCTACTGCTGGGAGTCGGTGGAGTTCTGGGCCTGCTGGTCGGCACGTTGACCAGCGGTTTCTGCGTTGCCATCTTTATGGCCAACGCCGGTGGTGCCTGGGACAACGCCAAGAAGTACATTGAGGGTGGCAAGCATGGTGGCAAAGGTTCAGAAGCTCACAAGGCAGGGGTCGTCGGAGATACGGTCGGCGATCCGTTCAAGGACACCAGTGGCCCGAGTTTGAACATCCTGATCAAGCTGATGAGCATGGTCAGCGTCGTGGTGGCGGGGCTTGTGGTGCGTTACAGCCTTATGGCACTCGGAATCTTCTAAACACCTGGGCCGGCCTCAAGCGGTCATCAACCCCCTGAGAGCGAATCGTGATTCGGTTTCAGGGGGTTCTTTTTTTCGCCTTCGACGTCTCGGCATCACGGAGATGAGCGCCGACTGTGAACGATTCACCTCCGGAACCCCTGACTCGCATTTGGAGGCTGCAAAATTTGTTTTGAGCAGGCTGCCGAGGGTCGTTTTTCTCTCTTAGAATGCCACAACAGATGTCTGCGGGAACGGCGCTCAGCTGGAGGACTCTCCGAGCCACCAGCTGCTGAAACAGAACCTGGCATCTGGTACTTGCGTCCTGGTCCGGTATACTGACTCCTGTTGGAAAGTTCGCGGGGGCTCTGGCAATGTTTGTCGGTGTTGAAGATATCGCGGTTTAAGATCTACAGTCTTTCGTCCGTTGTGCTCAACAAATCCCGATGCTTTTGACAAAAAACGTCCGACCCCTGATTTTCCACTTCGACGGACTCAACTGACACGAAGATTCTTTCTTTTCGCCGGAGGCTTTGTTAGCTATTTCTCTAGTGAACGACTCGACCGAAACAAATGTGGCGGGAACCCATCGTAGCTTGCAGCTGGCCCTCGCAGCCGCACGCACAGCGGACGAGAACTTGGGTCAGGATATTGTTGTTCTTGACGTGCGCAAGCTCTCCCCGCTTTTCGATTACTTCGTTATTGCCACGGGTTCCAGCCGGCGGCAGATGCACGCTATGAGTGAAGAAATCGATCATAAGTTGGAAGACGATCTAAACGATCGCCGCATGAGCATCGAGGGATACGACACCAGTCAGTGGATCCTCTTGGATTACGGCTCCGTTGTCATCCACCTTTTTGACAATCAATCGCGCGATTATTATGCGTTGGAAAACCTGTGGGCAGAATCTGAAAGAGTCCCCTGGAGCCGGGAATGCGGGAATCCGAATGCAGAATAAAGAGACCTGACTGGATCGTCTTTCCCATGCCTGGGAATGAGCCTGCTCCGGGAGTCCCCAAGGCGGGTCGGTCGTCACTCTCATGAATGTTCTCGCCGAGTTACGTAGTCGTTTCAGCCTGGTTCTCGCAGACCTTGTTGACGACCCCGCGCCACTTGCCTTGATGATTCTGGCTTCACAGGATCCCAAATTCGGAGATTATCAGGCGAACTGTGCAATGCCTCTGGGCAAACAACTGGGCCAACCTCCGCGCGAGATCGCGCAGTCCATCATCAATCAGGTGGATGTTTCTGATCTCTGCCAAGACCTCCAGATAGCTGGCCCTGGTTTTGTCAATTTACGCTTGCGCGACGAGTGGATCGTCAACCAGTTGAATTCGCTCAAAACCGATCAGCGATTGGGAATCCAGGAATCGGATCAACCGCAAACGTACGTGATCGACTACTCGTCTCCCAACGTAGCCAAGCCCATGCACGTGGGGCACATCCGTTCCACGGTGATCGGAGATGCTCTTTGCCGCACACTTAAGTTCTTGGGTCACCAGGTCATCAGCGACAATCACTTGGGTGACTGGGGCACCCAGTTCGGTATGATCATCTATGGCTACAAACACTTTCGTGATGACGCGGCTTACGATCACTCACCAATCGAAGAATTGAGCCGCCTTTACAAGCTGGTCCGTCGCCTGATCGACTTTTTTGAAGCACAAGATCGTCTTCCCGAATTGCGAAAGAGCATTGGCCACCAGCGAGCGAGCATCGAGGAGAAACAACCCCCCGACGATGCAAAAATCGACAAGAAACTGAAGAAAACGCTTCGGAGTCTGCGCGACAAACTCGCGGATTTAGAATCGCAGGAAAATAACCTTTGTGAACTGGTCGACCAATGTGAGGCAGATGCGGCCCTTTGTAAACTGGCTCGCCAGCATCCTGACATCGGCACCGCAGTGCAGCACGAGACCGCTAAGCTCCACGCTGGGGATGCTGAAAATCTTCGGCTCTGGGAACAATTTTTGCCTCACTGTCGAACGGACATTCAGCGTATCTATGATCGCCTGAATATCGACTTTGATGTGGAATACGGCGAAAGCTTTTATCATGACCGGTTGGCAGACGTCGTGGATTCACTGGAAAAGAAAGGTTTGTCGCGTGAAAGTGACGGAGCCATCTGTGTCTTTCTGGATGGGTTCGAGGCTCCTATGATTGTCCGCAAGCGGGATGGAGCCTTTTTATATGCAACGACCGATCTGGCCACGATTGCCTACCGATCGGAAACCTGGAACCCTTCGTCCATACTTTACGTGGTCGATCATCGACAGAGCGAGCATTTTGACAAGCTGTTCGCCGTCGCCCGCAGGTGGGGTTTCCCTAACATTGAATTTCAACATATCAGTTTTGGGACGGTACTGGGGGAAGACAACAAACCTTACAAAACCCGGTCCGGAGACACCGTGGGCCTCGAGGGATTGCTCGACGAAGCCGAACGGAAGGCATTCGAAGTGGTGCGCGAAAATGAATTGGCGATTGATCTGAACGAGGAACAACGCAGGCACGTGGCGCAAGTGATCGGCGTGGCAGCTCTCAAGTACTCGGACTTGTCCCATAATCGAACCAGCGACTACGTGTTCAGTTACGACAAAATGTTGTCGCTGCGGGGGAACACCGCAACCTACTGTCAGTATGCCTATGCAAGAATTCAGAGTATCTTCGCTCGCGGCAATGTTGATATTGACGCCCTGCGCAACCAACCAATTCCAATCCTGATTGAGCGGCCCGCCGAAAGATTTCTGGCGCTGCAATTGATTCGCTTTGCCGAGGGGTTATCAGCCGTTGTGGAAGATTATCGACCAAATCAACTAACCAACTATCTGTTTGAATTGGCAAACTGTTTTTCCACATTCTTTGAAGACTGTCCTGTTCTCAAGGCAGATACAGAGCCGCAACAGCAAAGCCGACTTCTTCTGTGTGACATCACAGCGCGGACGCTAAAACAGGGGCTATCCCTATTAGGAATTCAAGTGGTCGACAGGATGTAGAGGGTCACTCGGGGCACGGGGCAAGATGATCCCATGATGACGATTCAACAACACTTCGACAGGCAGCGGCTCTCCAATGACTACACCCTGGTCGATGGCGTTAAGATGAACGCGGAAATGGGCGACCGATTCAAAATCAGTAACCCTTGGTTCAGAAACCACGTGGGCAGTGGGCATTTCGTGGAGTTAAGAATTGATTCGTCGCGATTTTCAGCACATCCCGACGCGCCGGTCAATTGCACCTGTCCTCACTGCCAGGAACCGGCCGAGAAACCGATCCTTTGTCATGATGAACCCGCCAGTTTGCTGCGCATTCCCAAACAATCGATACCTGCGCGAGGATGGGGAGAACAGTTTTGGGTGCGCGTCACCGAGCGGGAGGGAGCCTGGTTAGCGGGCCAGATTGATAATTCACTCCACGAATCGCAACTGCACGAATTGAACCACGGCGACACGCTGTACTTCCACCAGGATCATATTCTGGTCGTTCATGGAACTCATCGCCAGGAGATCCTGCAGCAATTGAACAACAAAGAGTTGGAAGCGCTTGGTAAGTGGTTGCAGGAGAATCACCACCTGTGAGCAACTTGTTTGATCATTTGCCAGCCACACTTCGTGAGGAACTGTGTGACACGCTTGTGGAAACTGTTTCCGTTCGAATTGAACGAATTGTTTCGTTTCAGCATGCTTCACCGCAGGACTTCTGGTACGACCAGGAACAGAACGAGTGGGTCGTCATCATTCAGGGAAGCGCCTCAATACGGATCGAAGGAAAAGAATCCCCGATAAAAATAGGTCCGGGCGATTTCATAAACATTTCCGCACACCAACGGCATCGTGTCGAATGGACAAGTCCCGACGAACCGACGATTTGGTTGGCCATCTTTTACTCGGAAACGTAAACCGACCGACCGACCGACCAAAAAACAGAGACGATCTGTACACACGGCGCTCAGTAGATACTGGCCCCTTGTGACGCCGCAGGAGTTACCTATCTACATTGCCGCATCCAGCGTCAAGGATTTCTCTCCTCTGCCACTTTCTTGGAATTCTTTGCCAGGCGAGATCGCCAACCAAACGGCTGTGTCCATGCTTTCTCGAAAGGACTCTCCGTGGTTGGATTGGCGGGAACCTGGCTACTGGTGACCGTCGCTCGAACATAAAGTTCGTCGCCCGTCAGTTGGTAGACTGCCTCCGTGCCCTGCACCGTCGCCAACACTTTTCCCACGTCTTGCGAATAGTCTCGTGTGCCTGCGACGGGTTCTCCGATCAGTTTGTCGATTCGGGCAGATGAGCTCGTATCGAAGTCGATCGGGGTGCCAATGAACCGCGTGGTAAATTCTGCATCGCCGTCGGGATCGATCAAAATACGGAGTTTTCGCTGCACCGGATCG
>JAYZCF010000088.1:0-5151 GCA_036338455.1 Planctomycetota bacterium | reverse complement strand
TCTCCTGCTGCTGCTCTCGGATGTGGTTGTTCGAGTGTCGGAACTTTTCAATCTGAGCTTCCTGTTGAGCACAACCTTTGACCACTGCCACACCCTGAACATTTTCCACGATGTCTCGCACCATCTGATCCATCCGTTCCCTCGTTTCCAAGTACATCGGACGGATCATTCGCGAAAAACGAATAGCAAGTGTCCATAAAAGTGGGGTCGTTGCCAGACAGGCGAAGGTTAACAAGACGTGAATACTGGCCATATATGCCGTGTAGATAACCAGAGACAAGAAAACAATGATCATTTCGACCATCACACCATCGACAAACGTGCGCACAGCATAAACATCTCCTGCCACGCGATTGATAAGGGAACTACTGTTGTGCTGGTCAAAGTAAGAGAAACCCAACCATTGGAGTTTTTCGTAAACGCGCACTCGCAAATCGACAATAATGGTCTGAGCCAAACGAGACGCCGATAAAGTCGCCCACAGGCGCAGCGCGGCGTGCAGTATTGCGAGTCCCAACACGACAGTCGCAATCATTGCCAGGATGGCCATGTCACTGAATGACGCAGGTGGGCCAATGCCGAACAGCCAACTCGGCTCGTTGGCCGTAGGGTCCAGACGAAATCGAATGAAGTCGATTCCTATTCCGCTAAAACCCAGGATGGCCAGACCGATTCCAACGAGTAGCAACTGCTGCACCAGTACCAGTAGGCAACGGGAGCGGTATTCCCACACGAGTCCCAACAGGCGCCTCATCAGGAGACGTGTCGAAGTAGATTCAGAATGACGGGAACCGTCATCTGCAGTGTTAGGCGGGCTTGGCGTGGACAACGTAAGGAAATCTCATCTTTTCCACCGAAATCAAATGATTTTTCGGTGATACGGCGGTCAGATGAGCATGCTGTCTCAGTCTGCCGATCAGGAAACGACCACTACGATTCCGTGTGAGGTAAAGCATTACCAAGCCCACATTATGTCGTGCTGCAAACCAGGGCGAAAGGTCAAGTTGCAACTTTACAAAAACTACTCAAGCAGTTCGAACAGAAAGAGCCTATCCACAAAACTCCGTCTCCAGACAGATTGGCCGTAAGCGGTCAACGGAGGACGTGTGTAACCCGAGCCGTTGAGTTGATGACCTGTCTCGGTCTCGTATGTTTCAATCCCTTGGCATGAATGACTGATTGCCGCCGCACTGCATCAGGGTACATTTCACAGTTTTCACAGTACTCATCTCAAACTGAGTGATGCACCTGGTTGGAGACAACCGCTTCAAAGACGAACGTTTCACAAAACCGGCTCGCAATGAGTTTCGCAATCCAATCGCACTGCATGGAACTCAATGTTTTTCTTCTTCCCGCCGGAAACACATTCAACTCCAGTGGGTGCCAACCAAACTTCCAGAAGCAGGTCTCCACCAACTACGCTAGCAACGTCGGCAGAGTTTGAAGCTCGTGAAAAAACTTCACCGCCCGGTCATCCGAATCCTTCAAACACTCAGGGAAAAGGCTCTATCGGAAGATGGTCCACCTGGTAAAAACTGCCGATCTTGTGGATTCTCTCGATTGCGGGGATTGCGCAGACGATAAATGACGATGGGCCAACACGGTTGGCCGGGGCTAGTGTCGATGGCCAGAATTTGACCTATTGGATGTACCTCGCATGGAAGTGATAAGACTCATGCTTCGATTCCGTTTTCCGGTCGTGTTGCTAGGTTTACTCTTGTCCTGGACAAGTGGTTGTCATTGTGGGCCTTCCTTGACCGGATGCGACTCCTTACTGGAAAGTGGGTTGCCCTGCTGCGAAAGTGAAGGCACCTGCACGGAATGCGCCGCCAAGGGTGGCGAATGTGGATTGGGATTATTTCACGGCAGGTTGCTGTCAAATTGCTGGAACGGGCCGGGTTGTGGTGAGATTTATTTTTGCTCCTGGAAGAGTGATCCTCCCGACTACTGTGATCCTTGCAACCGCGGTGGCCAGTGGGTCGAAACCAGTTGCTGTCGCACAAATTTCTGGAAGGACTTTGTCTACAACCCGACTGCTGCTATTTTTGGTGGACACCCTGGTCCATGCAATAAGGCCAGCTGCTGTGGATGTTTGTCGGACAACCCTGACGGTTCTGGCAGTACCTGCTTTGAAGATACGAATTGCAAATGCAATCGCATGGGCGATTCCTGGGACCCGGACTCGCCTCCGATTCAGAGTGATGTAGAGATCGACGGACCACCCGAGCCAAGCGATGACCTTTTACCCCACCCCGTCCCAGTAGAGCCCGACGCGCCGGAAGAGCTGGGCCAAAACCTTCTCTCGCAGCCCCTGCAAGTAGAACCCGACGCGTCAGACGAGCCGGGCCAAGACCTTCTCCCGCAGCCCCTGCAAGTGGAAGCCGACTCGCCAGAAGAACCGAGCCGGGATCTGTTCCTGCAGCCCGTGCACAATGAACAGATCGAGGAAGAACGCAGTCTTTTTCGACCTCTGATATCCCGCCTGCTGGGTGGCTAAGCGAAGCAACACATTCCAACCGGATTGCTCGAGGTCCACTCTGAAACAATCGGCTTACGAAATCGCAAAATTTCGGGATCCGACAAGCGCAGGCAACCAGTAAGCGATAGTTGATTTGTTCGTCGGTCTACCTTGCGCTGTCGACTCTCGTCGTCTAGAATGAGTGCTTTGTCCCGAGACGAACGGAATGCAGCATGAAAATTGCTTATCTCGATTGTATCAGCGGAATCAGCGGTGACATGACGCTCGGCGCGTTAGTCGACGTTGGTGTCGATTTGGACGTGGTGCAAGCTGGGATTGATTCCTTGGGTCTTCCCAGTTGTCAGCTCGTCGCTGAAGAAGTCAAGCGACATGGGTTCCGCGCAACCAAGGTGACGGTCCAACACGAACCGGAGCACGCCCATCGACACTTGCATCACATCACCGAGATGATCGACTCCAGCACATTGAGCGCATCTCAAAAAGATTTGGCCAAACGAATTTTCACGCGACTCGGCGAAGCGGAAGCTAAGGTTCACGGCACTACTATTCGCAAAGTTCATTTTCACGAAGTGGGAGCGGTTGATTCGATCGCCGACATTGTCGGATCGGCGATTGCGTGGGACTTGTTGAATCTGCAACAGATTCACTGTTCTGCCATCCCCACAGGTCACGGGCAAATCGAGATTGCTCACGGGCGTTGTAGCGTGCCGGCTCCAGCCACGGCAGAATTACTGACGGGCATTCCGTTGGCCGCTTCCGACATCCAGGCAGAGCTCACCACTCCCACCGGGGCCGCTATTGTTGCCACGCTGGCCGATTATTTCGGTAACATGCCGTCGATGACCATTGAAGCAATCGGGTGTGGGGCCGGCGATCGGGACTTGGAACAACAAGGAAATGTACTTCGTGTGATTCTGGGGCACACCCAAGACCAATCCGCCAGTGATGTCATCTGGCTCTTGGAAACCAACCTGGATGATCTTTCAGGTGAAGTCATCGGACACACTTGTTCGTTGTTACTGGAAGCCGGAGCATTGGACGTCTACAGCACGTCAATTCAGATGAAGAAAAACCGGCCCGGTGTCATGATCTCAGTGTTGTGCGGCGCCGAACAGATCGCCCAGCTGGAACAGATTTTGTTTCGAGAAACAACAACTTTGGGAATTCGGCGCCAGCAAGTGACTCGCAGCAAGCTGCCGCGACATTCTCAGACCGTGGAGACGGCCTGGGGACAGGTAGCCGGAAAGCTAGTGCATCACGCCAATGGACAAACAGTGTTTTCTCCGGAATTCGAGTCGTGTAAGAAACTCGCCACACAACAAGCGGTTCCTCTCCGAGATGTCATGGAGGCGGCCCGCCACGCACACGGACTTGGTTAGACTCCGTTCTGCTCGCACCGATACGTTTTGTCCGGTCATCAACCTGCGGCGGAAACCACAAGCCTTATCTTCCGGACCTTGGTCGGTGCACGGGAGAATCAGGGGTGATAGAATCCAGGGACACCAATCTCACCCAGCAAGAGTCAAGAACAACCCGACCTGTTGAAACGAACCTCTTCTTAGTCTGCATCAGTGAACGAAGCCCTCGAACACAGCAGAGTCGATGTTGTGCCTGAGCACCGTCTAGGACTCGTTTCGGGCCCTGCTCGACACAACGGACGCTCTATACTGTCCCCTGGGCTTCAAGTAAGATGATGGACACTTACAACAACCGGAAACACCACGCAACCTGCCAACAGCGAGCCGTCGTGAAGATGGCTCCTGAGACAACCCCTGCTATCTGAAGTGGGCTTTGGAACAGCCATTTTGGGACAAGAAATGAAGGCGGGATGAACCAGGTCAGCAACATGCAAACTTGTTTTCTTTTTCGGTGTGTAGGATTTGTCAGCGTGATCGGACTGCTGGCGGTTGCCTGCTGCGGAGATGATGCGAGCCGGGCGAATAATTCGGACAGAGCCGCCCGGGAAGACGTTCGAACACCCAAGACTATCTTGAACTCGATCGGGTTAAAACTGGCACAGATCCCGGCGGGTGAATTCTACATGGGTTCGTCCGAAGCGGATCCCGGTGCACGCGACGACGAGAAGCCACGACACTCCGTTCGCATCACCAAACCATTCTTGATGGGCGTGTATGAAGTGACACAACAGGAGTTCGAAACCGTGATGGGTTTTAATCCCAGCTTTTTTTCGAACACGGGAATTCTGAAAGATTCGCTGGAACCGCTTGACTGTTCGCGATTTCCCGTCGACGGTCTCTCATGGCATCAAGCCACGAAATTCTGTCGTCGACTGTCAGAATCGCCGCTGGAAAAAAAGGCGGGACGCGTCTACCGCCTGCCCACGGAAGCGGAATGGGAATACGCCTGTCGGGCCACCACCACCACGTTGTTCCAGGGGGGCAATTCGTTGTCTTCGGTGGAAGCGAACTTCAACGGAAAATATCCTTTCGGAGACGCCCCACGCGGAACGTTTCTCAACCGGACGACGACCGTCGGATCGTACACTCCCAACCAATTCGGGCTGTACGACATGCACGGGAACCTGAGCGAGTGGTGCCTTGACCATTTTCATCGGGACTACTACGGGAACTCGCCTGCCCTGGATCCATCTGGCCCGTCCCAGCAGACATCGCGCGTGATTCGTGGTGGCAACTGGTACAGCGATGCTCGAG
>JAYZCF010000087.1:0-7821 GCA_036338455.1 Planctomycetota bacterium | reverse complement strand
AAATACGAACGTACCAACAACAATTGGAGTACACCCGCGCCAACATCGCGATCCAGGAAAAATCACTTGAACTGAGTCAGAATCAGTTCAATGCCGGCAGCACCGACCTGGTATCGGTCGAATACGCCAAGGCTAACCTTGAAGAAACACGTTCGATGATCCCGCAATTGGAAACATCGTTAAGAAGGTCGGCCAACCGGCTCTGTGTGTTGCTCGGCGTTCCACCGCGAGAATTGGGACCCATCCTTGGGATTCAGGACATTCCCCAGGTTCCCAGCGACGTCGCGGTCGGCATCCCGGCTGACCTGATCCGTCGTCGACCCGACATACGTGCCGCCGAACGTCTGGTTGCCGCCCGGTGCGCCGCCGTCGGCGTGGCGGAATCCGATCTATATCCAGCCTTCTACATCAATGGCAATATCTCGGTAAATTCCAATCACATTGATCAGTTGTTCAGTGGGGACAGTGTGGGCGGCACGGTCAGCCCCGGTTTCCAGTGGAACATCTTGAATTATGGTCGGCTGGCGAACAATGTACGTGCCTACGATGCCGAGTTGGAACAATCGGTCTCTGCTTACCAACAAACCGTTTTGGAGGCGGCCGAAGAAGTGGAAAACAGCTTGAACGGCTTCCTCAATGCCCAAGACCAATATGAAGCGTATCGCAAAAGTACCGAAGCCAACCTGCGGGCCCTCGACTTGGTCACGATCCAGTTTCGCGAAGGAGAAGCTGATTTCACACCGATTTATGTCTTGCAAAGTAACATCGTGACACAACAGATCGAAATGATCGCGGCCCAGAGCAATATCGCGATGGAGTTGATTGGGCTCTACAAAGCCTTAGGCGGGGGCTGGCAAATCCGCTGTTACCTCGACCAGAAAAACGGGGTCATCACGAACGGATTCGAGGGAATTGCGCCGCCGCCCTCCGGACCTATTCCCGCCCTGCAAGATTCTGAAGAATCTCTTCCGCTCCCAACGGGTCAACCAGAAGACGCAGCACCCGGGGAACCGACCTTGAACGATGCGGTCGGTGAATTGAGCGAACATGATTTGCAGCGGTTGGCCAGCGAACTCTTGAGGCAGCTCAGGCACCTGCCTGCCAAGCAGGCAAGCGGGCCCCATGATTCGAACCCCCAGCGCGATCGTGGCGTTTTGGGTGGTTTGGACCAGCACCGCGCTCCGCAAACGCAGATCATCGATCATCGAAATTTACCCCCTCCCGTGACCATCGAAAAATTGAGCGAGCAGGAACGGGCCGCGCGCTACCGTTGAGGGAAACGGCACGCCGAATAATCGTAACGTCGTCCGCACGTTAACGCCAATCTCATTCTCTGATTCACCCATTTAATAACTGGTCTGCCAGGCCAGCCGCTTGGGAAAGCATCACGTCGTGGCCTCCGTCGATCTCTTCGGGCGCAACCTCCAACCGTTCTGCCCACTGCAGGCAGGATTCTCTCGGCAAACACTGATCGCGTTGACAGATCAGGTAACGGAGCGGACAGCGCGGAACCGTGGTCGGGACCGGGTCGAGATAGACCTGGAAAGGCTGAGGGGTCAACTGATGATAAGCCCACTCCGCCCGATCCTCGCTCAGGTCGTTGAAGAAAAGCTGCCTCGCCTTGTCGTAATCCCAGCTCACCGAGAAATCCGTGGAGGCTTCCGCTTGTTCAAAATAACTCGGCCGCCGATCTTCCGGGATCAGGTCGATGGCGCGCTGCCCTGGTGAGCAGACCAGTGCGGCGAGGAAAACGACCTGCTGCAAACGGTCTCCACAGCGATCAGCGAGTTCCGGTAGAACAATCCCGGCCAGGGAATGCCCGACCAAGGTCAAATCGCCACTCTCGATCGCGTCGATACGTTCCTCGACCGCTCGCAGATACGCCTGCCGGTTCACTGTGGCACGCGGCGTGGGATCGTCACCATGTCCGGGCAGATCCATGGCAGAAGCCGACGCACCCCGCGCCTGCAGTTCGGCGATCAGATCCTGCCAACACCAGCTCCCGTGGCTTCCCCCGTGGACCAGTAAGAAATGTCTCATCGTCTCTCGATCCCAATGGCAATTTAAAGAACACGGGCCGTTGGCCAAAACGAAATCCAAACATCTGCCCGGCCTCACCCTGAAACGGACTTCCTGAGCGTGGTTGAAAGGCCCTCAATCCCTGATCTTCAAAGGGTAACCGTCACTTCCGGCACGGATGGTTTCCAACAGCGCTTTCAGTTCCGCCACTTTTTCTGGATATTGCTCCGCCAGGTTGGTCGTTTCCGCCAGGTCGTCTTCCAGATTGTAAAGTTCCTCAACCTCTTCCCGCTCTCGATCTCGAGCGTAACCATGCATGCAATGCTTCGGCTTCAGGTATTTCCATTTCCCCTGGCGAACCGCGTTACTGTAAAAGAAACTGTCCCGGTTCCCTGCCGGCTTTTTGCCCAGCAATAAATCCGTCTGGTCCACCCCGTCAATCTTTCGATCGTTGGGCATGGCGAATTCGCAAAGGTTGGCAAACGTCGGCATGAAATCGATCGTTGCAAAGATGGCGTCCGACACCTGGCCTGCTGGAACGCGGCCCGGCCAACGTACGATGCAGGGCACACGACACCCCCCCTCATAGCAAGAACCCTTTCCATTGCGGAGCGGACCGGAACTGCCCCAAAAAATGGAGCCTTCCGGATGGCCCTTCTTCTTATCCGTATAGGCGGGCTGATTCCAAGGTCCGTTATCGGTCGTGTAGATCACCAACGTGTTTGGGGCTAATCCGAGTTCGTCAATCGTATCGAGCAACCGCCCCGTTTCAAAATCGAACTCCTCGACCACATCACCATACAAGTCACCGTCGGACGTACCGCGAAACCGGTCCGAAGCACCAATGATCGTATGCATCATCGTGTGGGCCACGTAGAGCACAAACGGCTTGTCCGGGTCGCGCCGGTTTTTGAGGTAATCGATCGCCTTGTCGGTGTACAGCCGGGTCAAGCCGCTCATATCTTCGGTCTGCCCCACCTCCCGGTTATCCTCATGAAATTTAACACGGCCGTTGTCATTGGCGCCCAAAGTGCCGTAGTAATAGTCAAAACCTTGAGCGTTCGGCATCCGTTCAATGATCGCCTTCCGGTTGGAAACATCCCATTTGCCGATACACGCGGTCTGATAACCTGCCTGTTGCATCTGTTCGGCAAACGTGATTTCCGATGCCGGCATCCCCCAACCTTTACTTCGATGGGGATAACGACCGGTCAACAGCGCGGAGCGGGAAGGTCCGCACACATGCTGAGCATAAAAATTAGTGAAACGAGTCCCCTCCTGCGCCAACTGATCGAGACGTGGCGTCTTGTTTACCTTCGAACCATAACAAGCCAGGTCGCCATAGCCCTGATCGTCGGTGAAGAGAATCAGGATGTTCGGTTTGCCATACGAGTCGCCGGCAGCCGTTCCTTGTTGTGCCCACAAATCATTTGACTTCGAAACGCTCACGGTAACGAGGAGCGCGATCCCGAAGGCAAGCGAATACGAAGCGGCCCGACAGAGAGATTTCATACGGCTAACCATTTGGAGGGGTGGATGATCCCGGCCAGACAATCGACGTCCAGCCATGCTGCCTAAAGTATAACGGAAGCCGCTTTTCGTTGGCCAGTCGATGAGAGCGGGTATCGATAGAGTGAACGAATCAAGCGGACGCTATCCCGGTCCAAGCTTCCGTCCACATCACTCCTGTCTGCCGGCACTGCTTCCCGGTAATGTCTCCCCGTTGGCTTGGGCCACGATCCCGTAGCGCACTCGGCTGTTCAAATCGATCGTGTGACCGCTGGGCAGGTACGAGACATCACTCTTGGCCAATTTCCTCTCGGTGCCAAATTTCAGTCGTTCCCGACCGTCCGCCCCCAGAACGATCTCGGTCACGCGGCCGTTCTGGAGGAAAACAAACCCCTCCCAATCGAGTTTTACATGGTGCATGTCACCGAGCGTCGCATTACTCATTCCGTCTCCATTGGACACCTCCGATTTTCCGGTGATACGCCAACAGTGATCGCTCCCTTTAACCGGTCGTGCTGAAAAATCACATCGAATCAGCTCCCCTTTGCTCGGCCCGGGGTTCAAAATGGGGGCCACGTCAAGGACGCCGAGGAAAGCATGAGCCACAAATGGACGGAAAAGAACGGCGGGCAATTCAATGGGCAAGCCCTGTTGACCGTCGAGACGTTTCGCCAGTTCCTTGGCCACCTGTGGCGAGACGGAAAACCGTTCTTCCGCATAATGATCCTGGCTCAGTACCTGATCGCTCAGTTGACCTTCCGGTCCAACGGCGCGACCGACCAGGCGCGCATCGAGAGCGCCCACTGGCAGCTTAGCGACGGCAGGGCAGGGAGCCCCTGGACCGTGCGGCGCAGGAACGTCCAACACACGGCCATCGTCTGGCATATCTTCCAGTTTCCGACTCGGAAAATGCATGTAGCGCTCGGCCGGGACAGGCTGGCTCGCATCGGGAAATAGCTCGTAACGCGCCAGTGCATGGTCGAGGAAACGGAGCACCTCCTGATCATTGTCAAATGAGACGACCCATTCCAGCACTTTACCCGCCGGGTTGACCACACAGATCCCTTGAGGCAACGGTCGGGATCTCCGGATTTCCTCATAGAGGGCCCTCTCGTTGCTATCGGGGGGGCGATTCACCTTTCCCGCTTTGAGGGAAATTGGAACAAAGGCTTCCTTCACCTTGCGAATCACTTCGGGCTTTGAGAAAACTGCCTCACGGGCAGCGCCGGCAAACACTCAGCAACGCGCGTCGTCGGCGGGGCGGTCGATAAACACCCAAAGCAATGCCGGTTTTCCCTCTTCTTTTGCCTGGTGCAGACCAGCCGACAGGCAGGGATTCCAGGGAATATGCCGCCAGGCAACCTGCGACACGCGCAACCGTTCGATCTCCTGCTTCAGCTTGGCGGCCGCCTCGGGCTCCTGCCCGTTGCATGGCGCAAAGCTGAGGAGGAGAAAACAGGCTGTTACCATCGTGGCAAGCATTCGTCTCGGCATTCGGTTATTCTCCAATCAGTCGGGTGTAAGCGGGCCAATCCGCGCCTCGGAGCGGCGGCAGCCCAACATCACCATGATAGGTCCGACCTTGGAACGTTTCAATCGCTCGATAGCAGCCGGCACCCTCGGTATAACAGCCCGCGCTGCTTCCGTTCCGGAACTTATTAAAAACAAATAACTAACGACTCGGGCAATACGATCCGTGTTGTCCTGCAAGGGAATATCAATCAGCCGCAGATTTTGCGTTCCGTCCGACTGGTTACTGAGGACAAATAATTTCATGATTTGACCGTCGCGCCGCCAGATACCACGGGCCACACCCTCAACCGAGGTCTCGTCGGGACGCGTGATCCCTTCAACGCCGGAGAAATCGCCGGAAGTGCGACAACCCGGGCTGGGGGTGGGACTATGATAATTTAATCGAAACTCCCCCTGGCCGGGAACGCTGCCAACCAGACCGAGCTCGACCACATACGGCTCCATCGAGGAAGTACTCTCTTCCTCCAAGAAAGCGATACTGGTCAATGTCATTTGCGAGTCAAAAAGAAGGTCCTCGAAAATTGTCATACTGATACCTCCCTGCTCAACGGTCGTGATGTACCAGAACTCCCGGCAATAACCGTGGCGCTCCTCAACAACCCCACTCTACACAAGCGGGGATTCCAAACATCTTACCGTCTTTAATTCGATTCCACGGGAACAAAATCGCTCGTCTGCACCGCTCCATTTTCCAGCATCAACGCTGTCGATTCAGGCACCTCGACCCAGTGTTCCCGCATATCGTCCAAAGGTTCGGAGACAACGGCCAAGGCCCCAGGCGTAAACAGCCCCGGTTCCGGGTTGACCTGTTGCAACCCCTGAATATCTTTACTGTGGTAAAGACTGCGGGAATCGTGTTCCGAGGAATACCGAACGGCAAACAGTCGCTCTCCATCGCTGACGGCCAGGGTCATCTGCAAAGGAAACGACACCCCTTGGTTACGCCCAACTTTCTCGACAAAACCGGCCATCCTCTCCAAGGCCAACAGCGGCTCTGCTTCCAACCCAAAGGTCAGTGCCAGAAAAAACATCAACTCCGAATCGGTATTCCCCTCGATCGCGGGGTAGAGAGAAGGCTTGACGGCCAAAGCCAGTTCACGCTGCAGCTTGCGGTAATTTGCAATCAACCCGTTGTGAGCAAACATCCATTTACCATGGCAGAAAGGATGGCAATTTGTCTGCTGGATCGGGGTACCGGTGGTCGCTCGGACATGAGCAATGAACAGCCGGGACTGCAATGTCCTGGCCAGCGAGGCGAGGTTGCGATCATTCCAGGCTGGCTCGGTCGAGCGAAAGACACCCGGCTCAAGTCGATCGCTATACCAACCTAAACCGAAGCCATCACCATTGGTCAACTCCACCCCTTCACGACAGGAGTAACTCTGCTCAATCAACGAGTACTCCGGCTTGAGAATCAATTCCTCCAACCGTAGCGGCGCCCCGGAATAAGCAATCCATCGACACATCGCATTTCCTCGCAACACATATTTCTTAACAGGCGGTTGTCCTGCTGATTTTAAGTGCTGGATTCCAGCTGGAAACCCGACCAGAGGACGATTTCTGAGTCATTCAGGAGATCAGGACGCTTCCGAAACGCTCTGTCGACGGACCAAGACGAGCCAAGCTGCTCCATAGGCAACCGCAAGGTACAGAGGAAATTCCAGCCACATCCAAGTTGGTAAAGGCATCATCAGCATGTTCAAGACGCCCCCCACGAGGGAGAGAACACCTACGATCATTGCCACACGTAATGCAGCGTTGCGACTGATCGTTGCAGCGACAAGGGCCCCGAAAAAAGACTGTCCGAGGTGGGCGACGAGCACCAGCAAAAATGCCGTCAATGGCAGCCCCTTAAAGTAAGCTTCCGGCCCGGCAGGCTCCTCAAAACTAACGCCTGCGGGCATCGGGTAGAGGGCCGTGTTGAGGACAACCAGTCCCATATTAAAGGCCATCCCAACCACCAGCCCAATGACCACGGCTAAAATGTTTCGAATCATCCCCCACCTCCCAAGGCGTAAGACGGTAATACCCTTCCATCCTTGTCCCAACCTGACGTTGCATCAATGATCATTGAACAGGGTCACCAATGCCGCCCCGGCAATACAGAGTGAAACACCCAGCCATTGCACAAGCTTGAGACGCTCTTCCAAGAAAAAAAAACCGAGCAACGTGCCTACCACCGGCGTCAGGCAGAAAGCAATCGTCAAAACGACCGATATTTGGCCCGATTTAAGGGCAGAATAGAGGAACACAATCCCCAGGCAACCGGCAATCAGTCCGCCCCCCACCGCGATCAGCAAAACAGGTTTGGCTCCCGCTGACTTGACCTGCCCCCAAAAAGGGTAAGAGAGCGCCAACAACAACAGCATCGAGATGACGGTTCGAATCGTCGTGCCCATCACCGGCGTGAAATCCCCCAATCGCACCCCTTTTTTTTCCAACAGGGAACCACAGGCCCAACACAACGCCGTCAACACGGCCCAAATTTCCGGTCTCATTGGAAGGCACGCCTCAAAGTTAAAACAACAAAATCGAGCCGAAGGGTGAACGCCCACCCGTAAAATTGATTAAAAAAAATGCGCCGCTTTGAGCAGGATCCTGGCTACCGTGAACGAATTGGCTTGCGTTTAAACCTCCAACGGACTCCGCCCAATCGGCCGCAGCGTCTCGGGACGGATAATGACTTCTCCTCTGATAATGACTTCTCCTCTGATAACGACTTCTCCTCTGGCTCGGGCGGGAACAGTGGAAACGTGGCGG
>JAYZCF010000086.1:0-10981 GCA_036338455.1 Planctomycetota bacterium | reverse complement strand
GAATTGCCGCTCCGTCTTTATCAGTGATTTGCATCTCGGTTTTCGTTTATCCAATGCCAACGCTTGTTTAGATCTTCTCAAACAAATCCAACCCGAACGACTCTACCTGGTGGGCGACACGATCGACGGGTGGCGATTGATGCACCGATGGTTCTTTCCCTCGGAACATCGTCAAATTTTGGAGGAGTTCTCTCGAATGCAGTTAGCCGGTTGTGAAATCATTCTACTACCCGGCAATCATGATGACTTCTTGCGACATCCCGACTTCATGACGGAGCGATGCCTTCCCAAGCACGAGCCCATTTTTTCTGCAATGGGCAAATCGTTGGGCGCATTTCGCTGGGCCGAAGATATTGTCCACACAACCTCCTCCGGTAAACGCCTGCTCGTGATTCATGGTGACCTGTTTGACAACGTTGAAAAACGGACCAAGGGACTGTCCGTTTGGGGAAGCCGGATTTTTGATCGAATCCTTTGGATTTTACCGACTAAATTTTGTCATCAAATCAGGCGATTCTTTAAATGGTTCATGGCACGTCCCGAATCCATTCGACAAAGACTGATTTCAGAGACCATGCACCGTGGTTGCGATGGAGTCATCTACGGCCATATTCATCAGCCCTGCATCAACCAGGAGGACCAAGTTCTGAGCATCAACTTGGGAGACTGGGTAGAAAACGAGTCTTTTCTAGTGGAACACCAGGACGGCAGCTTGGAATTGATTAATTTCGGCAAATCGCTTGCGACCATCGGCTCCCAATGAACGGGTCTCGAACCCACCACCAACGAAGTCCAATCAAACTTTACGACGAAAAAACCATTTCTCATCTCCCCGGATTGATTTGCCACTTCGCTCTAACCGCATTGAAACGTTACAATCATCCGCGACCCCACTTGCCCCGCGTTTGATTGCAACTTTTCCGATCGAAGAGTCAATACCATGAGAAGACGCCTGCTGTGCTGTTTCGGTTGCCTACTGATCCTGCTGCCCATCGCCTGCCGCCGCTCGTCCACGCCTAGGCCGATTCATGGCCAGCAAGGTGACCAGAGCAGCAAGCCCCACAGCGAAATCCTGCCAGTCAAACAACGAGTGGCCGCGTTGACTCAAGCCTACGAAGACGAGCTGCGTCATTTTCGCCAATTGCAAGGGGCGATCCCCGGGCAAGGGCAAACCGAGACGGGCAACGAACCCACGGTAGTGTTAGCTCCAGACGCCGACGATTACGCTTTCCAGATAATGGGCATTCTGCAAGAGAGCAACGGGGACTTAGCCAACCTAGAGGGTATCCACTGGATATTGAGAGAGGTTCCCAACGGTCCCAACCGCCGCAACGCGATCGAGATGTTGCGAACGGAATTTCAAAAAACGGAAGAGATCAGTGACCTGTTGCCCGTTCTGGTCGAAGGTTACCCGGACCCGGCCAGTATGCAACTGCTGGATCAGCTTGCCGAAGAATCCCAACACAATCAAGTCAAGGCCGTTGCCAAGATGGCCCATATCAAAGGGCACCAAGCCATTCTCAGATTCCTTCTCTTCTTGGACAACCCGAAGTGGACCGAGCGAATGAAATCGTTCGTCGATGAGTCGACCCTGGAATTTTATCGTTCGGTAGCGTCTCGAGAAAATGATTTGGTTGAGAGATTGAAGGAGCTCGGACCAAATTCCGCCTATGGTGGATACACCTATGGTGTTCGAAGCAAAGGTCGTCCCGCGCAGAAAATTGATAAGATGGCAAGCCAAATGCTATTTTCTCTTCAGCATCTGCAAGTTGGCAAGCCGGCACCGAATATCAAAGCAGAGGATCTGGACGGCCTGACTTTTTCGCTGGAGGAATACCGTGGAAAGGTTGTGATGCTTGACTTTTGGGGCGATTGGTGACCCCCGTGCCGGGATATGTATCCTCACGAGCAGTTGCTCGTCAAGCGTTTATCCGACAAGCCGTTTGCCATCGTCGGTGTCAACAGTGACAGCGACCGAGACGCAATTCGGCAAATCGTCAAGAAAAAAAACCTGACTTGGCGCAGCTTTTGGAACGGGCCAGCAGGGAAATTCGGTCCCATTTCGGATCGCTGGGATATCGAAGGCTGGCCAACCATCTTCCTGATCGATGCGGAAGGAATTATCCGCTACAAGCAGATGGGGCCCGATACGGAACGGCTGGATAACGAAATCGCCAAACTAATGCAAGAGATGGGTCACTCGGTTCAATTATCGGACAAGCCTCCTGCGAAGCCCTCAGCAGATTCAGAGCAGTAACGGGCCAACTGCGTGCCGGTGCATTTGGTCTGAGCATAAAAAAACCTCGCGAAAACTGAATTCGCGAGGTTTTAAGCAGCGAGGCCGAGGGGACTCGAACCCCCAACCACCGGATCGACAGTCCGGTACTCTAACCAATTGAGCTACGGCCCCATCCAATGGGAATACGAAATTATATTGAATTCGACAATATTACAAGTCGTCATTAAAAGAATGTTTCCAAACTGCGGCGAATCCAAAAAAAACAGAGTAAAACCACGATTTGAGGGTATTCTCTGGGACTTTCTCGATACGAAGCGAAGCCAGGATCCACCGCCGAAGTCAGGATCCACCGCTTCTCTGAATCCAGGGTCCCAAGTCTTGAACCTTGTGATTAGAAATTCAAACCGAGGGTAACCCCATAATCAATATCGTTAGCCTGAAACCCCGGGTCGGGGGTGCTGTTATACCGGTTCAGCACAAAGGTCTGCAGGCTCAAACCGTAGGACTCATCGAGAACCGTTTCCAGACCAGCTCGCGTGTTGAATCGAAAACGGGAAAAATTCTGAAACTGCGGATAGTAGTCATTCGCGGCAAACAATCTGATCTTGCTGCCCAATTTCCTTTCCCAATCGAGACCCCACTGCAATTCCATTGGCCAATCGTCTCGAACTCCCCCAATCTCTCGTGAAGACCCGGCCCCAAAACGCGTTTTGATCGAGCGAATATCATCCTTGCACAACAACCATCCCACACCCGTGTGCAGGGCAATACGGAAATCGTACCCGCTGAAACGATCCCATTCCCAGGTACCGCTGTAATACCAGTTCAAATTAGGATTATCCAATTTGTGTTCATGCCTGGCCTTGGAGAATATTCGGTCGGTCGAAGCAACCAGATCGTTCTCCGAATAGAAATAATTGAACAGTAAATCAGTCACTCCGTCAGGCGTCTCTCTTTGCGTTTCAACGCTCAGATTGATATCGACGTTCTGGCTATTGCCACCCGTCCCATTCAGCCCGAACCCGACCGACCCTTCCCATCGCTTCCTTTCGTTAGCCAACTCGGAGAAATCAAGCTGGTACCAGACATCCTGTGCCCGCAACCAAGGAGATGGGCCAAGATTGGTTAATGCGGCAAGTGCTGTCCAGGCAGCCACCACAACGCCCCATCTTTTCCACAGCATCTTGTCCATCAGCAGCACAAATCTGAAGGTGATTCAAAAACAGCAGCGAATACTGACAGCAGGACTTTCGCATGTCAACGGGAAAATCCAGTTGGCTGGACACCCTTCAGCCGATTCGGCAGGCCGCGGCTCACACGCCACGGGCATTTACTTTACTTGTCAACCGAGCCACATCTTTTCATTTGGCAGGATTAATCGGAGGTTTTTTCCGTCTCTCGATACTCCGTGACCTATATTTAGCTAGGGTGCAAGTCCTCTGCGCATCATCTTGAAACGATTCCGCCATTTCAAAAGGAGCCCCCATATGGACAGCGTGATCCGCCAGCTCGTTCGTCTTGTGGAAAGAGCTGGAAAGGAAGTCAGCCGATTTGACGAGACAACCTGGTGCATTCTGGCAGCCGTGACCGTCCTTTTCGGCTATTACCTTTTGAGAGGTCAACCGAGGTGACAGTCCACCCGCGGCTGCTTCACCCTTTTGTCGAAAACGATGCCTGGTCCTCCCGCCGTCTCCCCTGCCCCGCCCGAGAAACCTCAGGCAAGACTAATTCAGCCAGGGTCCCGGCTGAAACCCGAGTGCCTGAATGCGACTCCGATCAGCAGCCGCCTGTTCATGGTTGGCCATCTCTTCGGCCAATTGCATCCGGTGATAAAGAACCGACGCCTCCAATTCACGGCTCCGAGATTCCTGAAAAAACCGGCCGCCCTCGTTCATGACACTGTTCTGAATGCCGCCGGAAAAAGACTGGTTGAGCATGACAGCCGCCGACAAAGCAAGATTCAAATCTTTATTGGCAGAGCCCTGTCTGCCTCGCTTCATCATCACCACACCCCGGGTATCGAAATAAGTAGCCGCCTGTTCCAGCGTGCGCAGGCACTCGATATCGTCTGGAAATTCTTGTAATACTTGCTGCGGATCGATCCCCATCATGGCTACCCGGTAGCGGTCCTCGTTCGAACGCGCATACTCACCCAAGTCATCCAGGACCAAAGCTCGGGCAACCAACAAGGTCGCCAATCGTTCCCGCCCAATCCGATAAGCAAGCGCCCTTTGGCGGATTGTTTTTTCAACCGCCGGGCTGAGAGGGAACTCATCCTTCATTTCTCGATTGAGGGTCGCTACCATTTCAGCGCTCTGAGCTTCGGAAGCGGATTCCAGTCGCGGAAGATATTGATCGAGAAGCGCCAACACTGCTGCCCCGCGATCCACTTGCCGACCGATCAATGCAATGGCAATCAATGTCCGTTCTCTAAACGAGATCCTTGCCTTGACCGGGAACCATGATTGCGCGGACAGCCCATCAATCACCTGCTTAATGTTATCCTCGGCCATAGGCAGATCGCGATCAGCCAAGGCACGGTGATAGGCCAACCCGTTAAGGCGTTGGTTCCGCACCTGCTGAACGGTGTCGACACTACCGGTCAAATCACCGAACCAACCGGATGAATTCCTCTGCGCTTGCTCAAATTCCTTTAGCTGTTCTGCGATCGCCTGGTAGACGGTCAGCGAATCCTCAAAACGCCCCAGATGATTAAGGCTTCGAACCATCAGGTTGTTGCCGAGGTACTGCGTCTCAGGTTTCTCCGAAACGGCCTCGGCCAGCTTCAATGCCTCTTCGGCGTAACCGTGGTCGAGCAGGACCCGAGCAATCCCATATTTCATCATGTCATCATTAAGGTCCAGCAAAGCCAGCTGGTCCAAAATGTCGCCCGACTCCGTTTGTTCGCCTTGACCATGCCGCAGACGATTGACGGCAGCTGCCGCTTGCCATCTCGCACGTTCACCTTCCAAGGCGAGTGCTAGAACGGGCAATGCAACCAGCGCCAGAAAAAAACAAACGACGGCAAACACTTGCAATCGCTCTCTCAAAGTGGGTCGTTCAGTTCTATTCATGGGCCAGGCCGGTGTTCAATCTTCCTGCTGGAGAAAGCCACTTGTTTCCTGCAGGACTTCCTGTTGAATCACCTGCAGCTGGTTCTTGTTACGAACTTTGTTACCCTTCTCATCGCAGACATAAAAAACGGCGATCAATTTGTGAGCATAGGTGGAAACACGGGCGTAATTGACGTCCAATCCAAGTTCATGCAATTTGCGAGAAATTCTATACAACAAGCCTATTTTCTTATAGGCAAAGACATCGATAATTGTTGCCGAATCGACGGTTTGATTATCTATTTTGACTTCAATGATTGGGCGCGAAAGCTGCAGCGCCTTCCCACCACCTCGCTTCTTCCATTTGGTTCGAAACTTGGGGGAACTTTTGTCGCCCCCCTCGACCAGCGCCAGGGCACGACGCTGGACTTCGTCGAGGCGGCGCTGAGGCGTCGTTTTGAAATCGGGATCCGCGAATTTAAACCAATAAAAAATGGACGAATCGCCAATCGGTTTGATGTCGACCGACGTAATCGAGAACCCCATACTGGCTAGCAAACCTGTCACTCGATAAAAAACACCCGCCCTTCGTTTCTCCCGCTTGCCGATACACAACTCAATCAACTTCGTGTCCTTGACCCGCCCCACTGTGCATTGCACTTGGTCATCGGCCATGCTCCGAAGTTGCAGTAATTGCTGCGAGATATTTTGGGGTTCGTGCTGCTCACAGAAATTCCGTGGCAGGTTCTGGGCTGCCTGGTTGAGCCAGGCAGCCATTTCCGGGTCCTCAGCCGTCTCCGCAATCTGTTGGTAAAACTCGGCCTGGCGTGCCAAATATGCGTCATCCTCCCGGTGGCCGGTCAAAATGTTCTTGGCATGACGGTAGAGGTCTGTTAGCAAACCCTCTTTCCATGCCGTCAACACCCCTGGACCAACTGCATCGACATCGGCACAGGTCAGGACGTACAACATGGACAACATGCGAACCGATCCAACATTGGCAGCGAACTCTGCCACCATCTCTTCATCATTGATATCCCGATGAAATGCCAAGTGGCTCATCAACAAGTGATTCCTGATTAAAAACTGAATCGTCTTCGTGTCCTCATCAGACAGACCGAGCCGTTGACCGGTTGTCTTGGCGATTTCCACCCCGACCAAACAGTGGTCTTCCGGATAACCTTTCCCAAGGTCATGCAACAAAAGGGCGAGATGCAGAACACTCTTATCCTGGATACTGCGGTAGGCCTTTCCTTTAATCGTCTGTTCCTGCTCAAACGCCGTCAGGTTGCCAATCGCATTCAACGTATGTTCGTCAACCGTATACTTGTGGTACTCGTTAAATTGCAGCAACCCGCGCGCATGCTTGAAATCAGGTAGGATTTTCTCCAAGACCCGCATCTCATGAAGCAACTTCAACAAGTCGGCTAACATTTTCGTGTGAGCCAGTAGCGCCATGAATTGCTCTGCTGATTGGCGAGTCAGTTCGATATCCGGCTTGCTGCTCATGCTGTGGCGAATCGCATCCCACGTGGGGTAATCAATCTTCTTTTCATGCACGGCTGCCAATTGCATCAGCCGAAGCACCTCCGATAAATCTCCCTGAATGCTCTCGATAGCCGTCTTGTTGACACCGATATACAGTGGGCCCATCAAAAAATTCTCACCCAGTTGGCGAGTTACCAACGGCGAAAACACATTGGTTGCAAAGGAACCCCGGTTCAGGCTCTTGGCAACAAAGTGATCGCAAATATTCCTGATTTGGCTGGTGAACCTAAAATAATCCTGCATCAGTTTTTCCACGGGCAAAACACCATCGTCGCCGAGATAGCCAAACTTTTCTGCGATTCGAACCTGTTCGTTACGCCCAAACCCGTCATTAGCGCGGTGAGCCTGCCAATGCAGTTCATTTCGCAGGCGGAGCAAAAACTCTGCTGATGCTTGCAAGCGAGTCGCTTCGACACCGAACAGGGCCCGCCGCCGACAGAGTTGATCGATGTCCGTTTCCCCAAACCGCACAAAACCCAGCCAACGAATCAGGTGAATATCCCTCAGAGCACCCCGTGACTTTTTGATATTTGGTCTTAATAGATAAACGGTTTCGCCAAACTGCAAACGCTCCTGCTCCCTCGCGTCGACAATACCACGGATAAGATTGGTGCTGCGGCGACTGGCTAAACGTTGCAAACGGTTCAGGTAATTCTCATAGAGCTCAGGGTTACCACCGAGAAAACGGGACTCCGTCAAGGACGAAAAAACGGCCGGGTCTTTCAAAGACATGGTACAAGCATCCCGCGGCGTTCTCAGGCTGAAACCAAGCTGAAATCCGGCGTCGGTTATATCTTGGGTCATCCGGCGAGAAAATTCGCTTAGCTCATCGGTCAAACTACCCTGGTAGAGCAGCATGGAATCCACATCGGAGAAAGGGGCGACCTCGCGGCGCCCGCAGCCACCATGCAAAACGAAAGAGACATTCGCTGCCACCTCGGGCGAAAAATCCTCAAGACAGCTGCGATACAGACCAAGCAGTATATGATCCAGCAAATCCGACAAGGCATTCACCACTCGTCGGCCGGGCGCGCCATCCTCGTGCAACTGCTGCACTGTATCGCGGCCGTGGTGCCAACGTTCCCTTGCGGCTTGCACTGATTCTCGAAATCCTGCCCCGCTCAACGACATGATTTGCAAAAAACCCCAATCGGCCATCTGCCGAGGATCCGTGGATCCCACTGCCCGAAACGGGCTGCGACGACCTCGGATGCCCTGTGACACGGCAGCTGATTCAAAAACTAAACCGCATCCCTACCTGTTTCTCCAGTCCGGATCCGAATCGCCTCTTCCAGGTCGGTAATGAAAATCTTCCCGTCGCCCATCTGACCAGTTTGCGCCTTGTCCATGATGGTATCGATGACCGCCTTCACATTGTCATCGGAAACAACGAGTTCTACTTTGACCTTGGGAACAAAATCGATGGCGTACTCATTGCCACGGTACATCTCGGTGTGGCCTTTTTGACGACCAAACCCCTTCACCTCGGTGATCGTCATTCCTTCCACTCCGCAATCGGACAATGCGGATTTGAGATCTTCCAGTTTAAAGTGGCGAATAATGGCTTCAATCTTCTTCATAAGGACTGCTTTCAACCGATTGGTCATGGAGCCGAAAAAGAAACTCTCCCGGCTAATTCTAGTGGATATTGTAGCGAGGCAATGCTGGACGCTTTCCCATTATCGAATAATTCACGTCTCCTGTCGAACCTCCGAGGTCCAAGGCGGTATCCTGCACCCCAAAACGACCACTAAGGGTTAAATCAGTCTGAATGGACAGGACCCTGCTGGGTGTCTCAAGATCCGGGTAACCATTTGGTTTCTGCCACATCTCGCTGGTGGTTGGTGTAGCGAGCAGCCACAAAGAGGAAATCGCTTAGCCGATTCAGATATTTCAGTTCAGTTTCTAGGGGTGCGACCGCAAATTCGGTCTGCATCAACTGGACGAGACATCGCTCCGCGCGCCGACACACGGTTCGTGCGAAATGCAGGGTGGCGGCCCCTCGATCGCCACCCGGCAGAATGAACGCGTCCAACCGGGGTAAATCGGCAACCAATCGGTCGATCATTGCTTCCAGCTCGCCGGTTCTCTCGGCCGCAAGACGAACAGGGAGTTCCTTCCCCTGGTTGCCACACTTGGCCACCGTGCTGCCGACCAGAAAAAGGTCCTGCTGCACCTGTTGCAATTCCAAATCGACTGCTTCAGGCAAGGCGTGACTGCAGGCCATCCCAATGGCGCTGTTAGCTTCGTCCAAGGTACCGCAGACCTCAATCGCAACGTGAGCCTTGGTGACACGGGTCCCCGAAATCAACCCGGTATCGCCCCGGTCCCCCGTTTTGGTATAAATCTTCATCGATCCTTAATCCAGTCCTTCTCGAGATGATGCCATGTCAGCCGTGCAATCCTGCGGATTCCTGATCGTTCGCCAGGAGCCAGAACGATCGTTTCTGTTGATGAAACACGCGACTCGCTGGGACTTACCCAAAGGCCACCGGGATAAGGGTGAAACCAAGATCCAGTGTGCACTGCGCGAACTCTGGGAAGAAACCGGGATCACGGCAAAACAAATTGTAGTCGATCCAGACTTTATATTCGTTCACCAATACGTCGTCCGGACCAAACGATCTGGCAAAAAAAAAGAAAAAAAACTGACCATCTTTTTAGCTTGTTTAATTGAACCGGTCAGTATTGTCGTTACCGAACACGAGGGTTATCAGTGGTTCCGATGGGCCCCTCCCCATTCCATTCAAAGCCAGACGATCGATCCGCTGTTGGAGCATCTGGAAAATCACTGGGCCGCCCAGTAAGCCCGCCTGCGTAGCGAAACGCATCAGCACCACACCGCACCTTGATTCACCCTGCGACAATTTCAGGACAAATAATCAAATGGTCTCCCGGGGAAACGTTCGCCTGAACAAGCGTCTTATTTTCATCCAAACGTCGCCCCCCCTCTTTGTGGTCCAAGCTATAGCTCATCGGCTGACCCTCCGGACCGACAAAGTGTAGATTCATTTGGTTGATAACGCTCGGCAGAATTCGTTGCACCGTAATGATGTCCGATACGACCGCATCCACACTTTTAGCACCGGTTTGGTCCAGAAACGTAACCCGAGTTCCTTGTTGTTCCGGGGTCTTTGTATCGGCCATATCAGTCATCCCCTCCAGCAGTGAATTGGGTAAAAGTACATCCACATCGATCCGGCCAGCCCGCCATCTATCGGCCGATATCCAACCGTTCGTACTTGCTGAAGCCCACTGCCTTCAGCTCAGACGGGCGATCTTTGAAGGCTGTTCGGGACCGTCTGATCGATCTTTTTGAGATTTCATGAAAAGGAAGGAAAAACATCCGCATCGACGAAAACACATGAAAGCGGTCAGCGACTTTTTCGGATCCCTACCCTCAATCCTCGACCCTGTCCGCCAAACCAGAGTCGCAACGCAATATTCCGTAGACATCCACATCGTGAAAAACACCCCATTTTCTGACGTGGTTTCGTAACCGGCCCTCCCTGATCAAGCCGTTCTTTTGCAGCACCCTGCCCGAAGCCGGGTTACAAGCCATACAGATCGCATGAATCCGCTGCAGGCCGAGCTGTTCAAAACCAAAACGAATAATCACTTCGACTGCCTCGGTGCAGATTCCCTGGCCCCAATATTTATGAGACAACCAGTATCCGAGCTCCGCCCGATGGTCTAACGAGTTGACCTCCAGACCGATCGCACCAACGAGACGGGGCTCATTCCGTTTCGGATCTTCGGTCAAGCAAATTCCAAAAACGGCTGCTTGGCCGCTCGACCAAAGCTCCGCATGAGACTCGATCCAGGAAAGGGCTGCCCCATCAGGATAGGGATGGGGAATGTTTTGAGTCGTGGCGGCTATGTGTCGATCCCCGCAGATCTCCTGAACCCCCATAGCATCGGAGGATTCCAAAGGCCTCAAAACCAAGCGTCCAGACCGGAGAACCGGATGAGGGACAGGCTCCCTTATGCCAGGTCGTGACGGATCCTGCGAGTTTGACGGAATTTCTTCGGTCATCGGAAAAGCCTTCTGTTTCAAGCTCTTGACGGACTCATCTTGGCGGTAATTATTTGGTCTATCAAGGGTTTTGGGGACGTTTGGCAGGATATGCCGATTTTAACG
>JAYZCF010000085.1:0-13156 GCA_036338455.1 Planctomycetota bacterium | reverse complement strand
CGATGAATAGGATCGTGTTTTTGGCTCGTCGAACTTCATTCATGACGGCCTTGATTCGTTCCTCAAACTGTCCGCGATACTTGGTTCCTGCCACCATCATGGCGAGGTCCAGGACCACAATTCGCTTGTCCGAGAGAATTTCCGGTACCTCACCGTCGATCACTCGTTGGGCAAATCCTTCGACGATCGCCGTTTTTCCAACGCCCGCTTCTCCCAGCAGGACGGGGTTGTTCTTGGTCCGGCGGCAGAGGACCTGAATCGCTCGTTCGATTTCCTTTTGACGGCCGATGACCGGGTCTAATTTTCCTTGCCGAGCCAATTCGGTCAAATCCCGGCCGAAGCTATCCAGGGCAGGTGTCTTTGATTTGCCACTCTTGGCGCTACCTGTTTCGCTGGTACTGACACCTTCACGGCCTCCGCGTTCGCCCCCTTCGCCCCCTTCGAGCCCATTGCCCAGCAGGTTGAGAACCTCTTCGCGGACTTCTTCGAGCTTGAGGCCTAGATTCATCAACACCTGAGCTGCCACACCTTCCTGCTCCCTCAACAGTCCCAGCAGGATATGCTCCGTTCCAACAAAGTTGTGATTTAGATTGCGCGCCTCCTCCATGGAGTATTCGATCACTTTTTTGGCCCGAGGGGTCTGGGGCAATTTTCCCATCGTGATCATCTCGGGGCCGCTTTGAACAAGCTTTTCTACCTCGATTCGGATCTTGCGCAGATCGACCTCAAGATTCTTCAGCACATTGGCAGCAACTCCAGTGCCTTCTTTGACCAGACCGAGGAGCATGTGTTCGGTGCCGATATATTCGTGATTGAATCGCTGGGCTTCCTGATTGGCCAGCTGCATCACTTTTCGGGCGCGGTCGGTAAAGCGTTCGTACATTGTGTTTGTCCCAGTTAAATTTCGGAGGTGGCAATCGCCGCCTGCCATGTCAATCGCCGTTCCGTGGAGTTTTTCCTGAAAACGACTTTAATCTTTTGTTTTTTATGAACTCAGCGAGGCGTCCCGATCCGTTGCAAGATCTGTCGTGACTGTTTCGTTTCGACTTTCTTGTTCTAGCTGAATGATCCGTTCGTACTCATTGCTAATTTCAAAATCCCAGTGAACCGACTCGTCAAATCGTTTGAGGCTGTCCAGTTCGACCCTCGCCAATTCGGGTCGACCTGTGTGCCGATATAAGGTCGCCAGCAACAACCTCGACTCAACGTCCCGGTCCTTCTGTTTCAACCGGCCTTTGAGTAGCCTTTCTACCTCCGACCAGTTCCCTTTTAAGTATTCGCCTTGCGCTCGATTAAACAAGGTGTCAGGTTGCTTCTCCTGGAAAAAGTCGCCTTTCTCCACGACTTTTGCCTCGGCCGCCATGACCGGTGGATCGACCCAAGAACCGACCATCCGACACGACACAACCGAAGAGCAGACCCAAATCACGAAAATTAATGGCCAGGCCACTGCGGGGAACGAATCCCCCAACAAGGTTGGCCAAGCAAAAGTCGCCACGAGCGCTATGTTCAACAACACCGAAAAACCGACCGCCAATGCCAGAGATGACCAGCTTCCTCGCAGCCACAATGGGGCGAGTCCTGGCCAACCGCAAAGCATCCACTGACCCAAGTTCTTTTGACCTAAATGCATGGGGCAACCTTGGTTTTGACTACCTTGAAAATGCCGTTGGGAAAGCGGCGAAAGCGCTGATCTTACTACGGTTTTTTCACTATTTTCAGCCAAGTATTAGTCCCATGGGAACTTACGTCAATTGCAATCAGTCGGTTGGTTTTTATGGCTCATTTTTTTTAACCGGTGCGACCATCCCTCTCATCACAACGGATCATCTACCGAGCATGCTATCGCGGTGAGCGATTGTCCGTATAACTAGGGAGTCAGGGTGATAGCCCCGAGGTTTTTCCGGTCTATTAACCAGCAAAGCGAATGCCAAAGTTGTCGATTGGGGACGAACTTCGATAAACTGTTTTTTTTACGTGTTTTACCGGCAAAGGCCCAGTTTTAGGCAGGTGTGAGCCAAGTTTGTTGATTCATTGGCCCATCTCGGACGTTCCCTGCAGAGCAGAGGCTGTCAAATTGACCCGTTGATCCGCTGTCAATCTGTCAGATCGATCGCTTTTCACTTTTCAATCACCATTTTCCATGACCATTTCAATCGGAAAGATTCTCCACCATTGAGCTCGCCGGCTTATCGAATCCTGGATGCCTCATTGAATCGCGCCGCGGAAGGGTTGCGGGTCGTCGAAGATTTTTTGCGCTTCGGTCTGGCCGATGCTCATCTCGCGGAGGCGACCAAGCAGGCCCGCCACGATCTGACGGAGGCTGCCCGTCATTTGGACGTGCAGCTGCGGATCGCATCCCGGGATACCGCCAATGACGTTGGCTGCGCGATCCAAACCGACGCGGAATTATCTCGTGCGTCGACCGAAGATGTCGTCCACGCCAATCTGGCTCGTGTGCAGCAGTCACTGCGGACACTGGAAGAATATGGCAAAACCGTCTCGGCGGATTTTTCCCAAGGTATTGAGCAGCTGAGGTATCGCATCTACACCTTGGAAAAGGCGGTTTTGACCACGCTAGTCAGTCGCGGGAACCTGTCCGAGACACGTTTGTGTGTCCTGATCGACGCCCAGGAGGAGGGGAAAGAGTTTGAAAATCTGGTTCTGCAGTTAATCGAAGCCGAGGTCGGTATGCTGCAGTTGAGAGATAAAGACTTGAGTGACCGTGAATTGCTTGCCACGGGTCAGAGATTGACGGAGTTGACGCGTGGCAGCAAGACGCGCTGGATCATGAACGATCGCGCCGATCTGGCTCTGGCTACAGGTGCGGACGGCGTACACTTGGGGCAGGAGGATCTGCCGATCGCGGCGGCGCGTAAACTGGTCGGGGCTGCCATGTTGATTGGTGTTTCAACTCACGATCTTGAGCAGGCGCGACAAGCCGTGTTGGAGGGCGCTAACTATATCGGAGTCGGGCCCGTCTTCTCGTCGCGGACTAAATCGTTTGAGCAGTTTCCGGGACTCGAACTGTTGCGGCAAGTCGCCAGCGAGATCCAGCTGCCTTCATTCGCCATCGGTGGCATTGAACCGGGGAACATCGAAGAGGTGCGTCGCGCAGGCTTTGACCGTGTGGCAGTACATCACTGCATTGTCGGATCTGATCAGCCGGGTCGCGCGGCGAGCGACATCAAAAAGAGGCTGCAGGCGACTGTTTCTTGAGGAGCGGCCCATCGTTGTCTCTGGGGGGCTGTTGTTCTGACTGACAGGGCCGTTTGTCCTTCGATAGCCGCCTCGAAGTCGAGCTCCATTTCAATAAAATTATTCCGAATGAGTCGTTGGGTGGTCGGAACGGGGCAGTGGAACCGATAGACTGGCAACTGTCAGTCGGTCCGCCCTCCCAGATTTTTCAAGGGAATTGAGAATGAGACTTCCAAGAGCTTGCGCGTTGGTCGGTTTAGGTTTTATCCTGGCCTTTCCCTTCTCGGCGAACGTGTTCGCCTCGACCGCCAAACTTGCCTGCCAGGATCAACAGCAGGAAGACGATACAGAAAAGAATCCCGCGCAACAGATCGATGACGTGATTGCAAACCACGAAGCAAGGATGGCGGAGTTCATGCAGGAGTATCGTTCGGCCAAGCCCGAGGATCGCCAAAAGCTCATCGCCGAGAAAATGCCCAAACCGGCAGCTGCGGCGGAACAGCTGATGGGTTTGGCTGCCCAACATCCCAAGGACCCGGCCGCGGTGACTGCCTTGCTTTGGATCGTCAGCCGAGCGCGCGGTACCGAGCAAAGTCAACAGGCGTTGACGACCCTGCTGCGGGACCATGTCGAAGATGAGCGACTAGGAGATATCGTTATGAATTTGTCTTACAACACTCCAGGCCCGGATGTGGAACAGAATCTCCGGCAAATCATTAGCCAGTCACCACACGATTCAGTCAAAGGGATCGCCAGCTACGGCTTGGGCCAGTATTTATCACGGGTTGGGCAGTACAAGGGCTCACTGGAAGATCCGCGGATGGTGGCCAGTATGTCGGAGGAGAGTGTTCAGTACATCAAGGACTTCCAGCCGGATCCGGCAGCACAGGAAGCACTCTACCAAACGATCATCGAGCAATATGCTGAGGTCCCGTACCGGAAACGAAAATTGGGCAAGATGGCCGAGGGCGCCCTGTTTGAAATTCGCTATCTGGGAATTGGCAAGACGGTGCCTGAGATCGAAGGAGAGGACCTCGATGGTGAGGCTTTTCAATTAAGTGATTACCGAGGCAAGGTAGTCGTGCTCGATTTCTGGGGTGACTGGTGAGGACCTTGCCGGGCCATGTACCCGCACGAGCGGTCGCTCGTCAAACAGCTGTCGGAAAAACCATTTGCCCTGATCGGCGTCAACAGTGACAGTGAACTGGATGAGATTCGCAGCATCGTCAAGGAAAAGAATATTACTTGGCGCAGCTTCTGGAATGGGCCTGACGGGACGAGTGGTCCTATTTCGACGCAGTGGAACGTTTCCGGCTGGCCGACGATTTACGTGATGGATGCCGAAGGCAAGATCCGTTACAAGAATGTTCGGGGTGCCAAGATGGACGAGGCGATCACGACGTTGTTGGCGGAAATGGGACACGAGGTCGAGATCGTGCACGAGGATCATGCTGAGGAAGAATGATGTCCACAGCTGAGCGGTTCTTCGCTGCGATCGGTTTTTATCAGATTTGTCTTTTGACGGGAGTTTGCGGATGAGGTTTTTGGGTTTGGCATTCACGTTTCTGGTGTTGGTTGGGTGCGGCGCGCCGGAGCAGCCTGGTCGGGAAGTGGCGGATAAAGATTCTGGGGCCAGCAAGGAAACCAAGCCGCTCTCACCTGAACAGCAATTCGAGCAGTTGAACCTGGCGTATGTGCAGGAGCGAGAAGAGGCCGGTGGCCAAGATCGCAACCAGACGCCCACCTTGGCCGATCAGTATGCTGAAAAATTCTTTGCTCTGGCCAGCGCACACCCTGAGGATCGGACGGCGTTTGCCAGTTTGAACTGGGTCGTCATTTTCGCCTCCGACCCGGAACTGCAGAGCGAGGCGATCGACCGAATCTTGGCCGAACACGGAGACAGTATTGGTCTCGCCCGGGTTGCGATGCAAATGGGGCAGAAACCCTTGAGTGACAAGTCGGATGCCCAATTGACGAACATCATTGAAAAATCTCCGCACGCATCGGTACGAGGCTCAGCCGCAATGGCCCTGGCCAGCCAGTTGGCGTCTGTCCCGCTGGATCAACAGGACGAGAAGAGAATCAAATCACTCTACCAAATGGTGATTGATCAATTGAGCGCGCTACCACCGATCGAGCAAGGGCGTGGGTTGAATCCTGGCATTCTCAGTTCTGCCAAGCAGGCGTTGGCCCAGTTTCGATTCCGAATTGGGCAGATCGCGCCCGACATTGAGGGTGAAGACCTCGATGGGCAAGCTTTTCAATTGAGTGACTATCGAGGCAAAGTGGTGGTTCTTGATTTCTGGGGAGATTGGTGACCGCCTTGTCGGGCTATGTACCCGCACGAGCGGTCGCTCGTCAAACAGCTCGCTGACCAGCCGTTTGCCCTGATCGGGGTGAATAGTGATCGGGATCTCGAACAGATTCGGGAAGTTGTCAAGGAAAAGAACATTACCTGGCGCAGTTTTTGGAATGGACCGCAGGGGACGGGCGGACCTATATCCACCGAGTGGGGCGTGACGGGTTGGCCCACGATTTACGTCCTCGATGCCGAAGGCAAGATTCGTTACAAGAACGTTCGTGGCGCCGAGATGGATGAGGCGATCACCAAGTTGTTGGCGGAAATGGGACACGAGGTCGAACTGACGCATTCCATTTCGCTTCCCGAGAACTCGAGGCAGTCAGCCGTGCGACAACGTCGTCGCAGCGGCGGTTCAGCCAGTATTCAGTGATCTGGCCCACTCGGCCCGAGACAGCCAAAGCAAAGGGCGATGCAGACCCCGGATCCCTCGATTGCTCCTGTGGAGGAGAATGAAACTCCCCAGGCCGGCCGGAATTTTTCCTTGTTGGCCTTGTACCAGGTGATCATGCGCACCGGTTGGATTTTCAAAACCGAGAGCATTATTATGCCGGCGGTCTTGGACCTGATGGGAGGGACAGCGATTTTGCGCGGCTTTTTGCCGATGCTGAACCGTCTTGGCCAGAGCTTTCCTCCTTTGATCGCTGCGGATTACATCCGACAGTTGTCCTATAAGAAACGGATGCTTGCTGTTTGCTCTGCCGTGATGGGGGCCTGTTTTGTGAGCTTGGCTTTGATCTGGCAAGGGTCGGACCACGAGCGCTCTACCGCCCTGCCCTACCTGTTCCTGTTAATCTACGGGATCTTTTTTTCCTTCGTTGGCCTTCACAATCTCGTAATGAGTCTGATCGTCGGCAAGCTGGTGCGGGTTACGCTGCGTGGTCGATTGATGCTGGTTTCGATGACCCTTGGTTGCCTGTCGGCAGTCACCTTTGCCTGGTTTTTCTTGCGACGTTGGTTGGGTGAACAGACCGGTCAGTTCGAAAGTATTTTCCTGTTCACAGGGGTCGCCTTTCTGCTTTCAGCGATGGTTGCCTGTTGCTTGAAAGAGGAGCCTGATACCGGCCAACCAGAGAAGAAGAGATTGCACCAGTTGTTGCGGCAGAGCTGGGAGACCTTGCGAGAGGACCGGAATTTTCGCGTTCTGGTCATCATTGCTGGCTCGTTCGGTATGTCGATGACCCTGTTCCCACACTACCAGGCTTTGGCGCGTGGGCGACTGGATGTTGGGCTGCAGGCCATGGTGTCCTGGCTAATCGTGCAAAATATTGGCGCGGCGGGTTTCAGTATTCCAATGGGCTGGCTGGCCGATCATTACGGTTTCCGCTTGGTACTCAGAATCCAAATGCTGCTACTCTTGTTGCCACCGATTTTGGCCATTTCGTTCGCCAATCTCGCCGGGGGAGGTCATTGGTTCCTGGGGGTCTTTGCGCTGCTCGGCCTTTCCCCGGTCATGTTGCGAACGTTTAGTAACTATACGCTGGAAATCGCGGACCGGCAGAAACAGCCCATCTACCTCAGTACGATGAGCGTCTGCATGGCCCTTCCCGTGCTCGTGACCTCCCTGCTGGTCGGGCTGATGGTTGAATTGATCGGGTTCGAAATTACGTTCCTGATCGTCATGGTCGCCATTTTTGTTGGCTGGATCTTAACATTTAAGTTGGCAGAGCCCCGGCACGAGCGATTGAGTCTGGTAGGCCAGCGTGCTACTGAGAGCCAAGAAAATAGCCGCCCACCGGCGAACCTTACAGATTTGAGTTGACAAAGCAGCCAAGTAGTGTCAGATGGAGGCCCTGGAAACCTAAAGTTACAAGATATCCATTTGGAGACGAATTGATGAAATTATTGCTTTCCGCCGTTGTAATCAGCGCTGCATGGGTGGGACTGGTTACGGACGATGGCCCCGACTTGACAGGTGTCAAGTGTATCGTCAACGGGAATGCCGCTGCTAAAGCCGACAAGCATTCAGAGTATCAGGAAGGTCATGTCTACTTCTGCTGCGGCAATTGCAAAGCGAAGTTCGATGCCAGTCCTGCGAAATTTACGGTCAAGGCGAACCATCAATTGGCATTGACCGGCCAGTACGTGCAGGTTGCTTCGCCGTTGGGTGGCAAATGTGCGGAGGGCATGTCGGTCAACGTGGGAGGCGTGGAAGTTTGTTTCAGTAACGAGAAACAGATGAAGAGGGTTGCTGATGCTCCTGATCTGGCTGCCAAAGCCAAGATGGTGTTTGGCAAGAAGGCGTTTGCTAAGGGTTTCAAGCCGAAGTCAAACATTGACCTGGCAGATGTCAAGTGCATGATGATGCCAGCCAAAGGTGTCAAGGCAAGTCAAGCTGTGGATTATAAAGGCGGCAAGGTCTTCTTCTGTTGCAAGGGATGTGCTGGGAAATTTGCCAAGGATCCCTCCAAGTTTACCGAGATGGCTAACCAGCAATTGTATGCCACGGGTCAGTACCAGCAGACTGGCTGTCCGATTTCCGGCGGCGACGTCGACGACGAGGCGGTCGTTTCGGTCAACGGTGTCGCTGTGAAAATGTGCTGTGGAAACTGCGTCAAAAAAGTTGAAAGCCAAGCGGATGGTGCTGCACAAGCCCGCCTGGTCTTCTCCGATAAGGCATTCCAAAAGGGTTTTGAGAAAAAATAACCCAACGAAGTATCACAGCCCGCCCATCTCTCTGGGGCGGGCTTTTTTTATGCCTGCAGTTGAGGACCCTCGCGATTGGGCCCTCAAGATTGGTCTGTTTTCAAACTGTAAAACAGGGCATACTTCCCTTCTCGATCGAGGGTAAAGGTGGCAAGGATGCGAATATTTTTCTCAGTCGGCGAACCGAGCGGTGACCTGCATGCGGCCAATCTGGTAACGCATCTGCAGCAGAGACAGCCGGGTGTTGAATGCGTCGGCTTTGGTGGACCCAAAATGTCGGCTGCCGGATGCCATCTGTTGTACGATCTGACACAACTGGCTGTCATGTTTCTGGGAGGAGCACTGCGGAATTTAAAGACATTCCTCGGCCTGATCGGTCAGGCCGACCGTTACTTTGCCAACCACACGGTGGATGCAGTCGTGTTGATTGATTTTTCCGGCTTCAACTGGTGGATCGCGCGCAAGGCTAAAAAGCACGGGATCCCCGTCTTTTACTATGGGGTGCCCCAGATGTGGGCATGGGCTCCGTGGCGGATCAGGAAACTCAGACGTCTTGTCGATCATGTCCTCTGTAAGCTGCCTTTCGAAGTCGAATGGTTCTCCAAGCGGGGCTGCCGTGCGACCTACATCGGACACCCGTATTTTGATCAGTTGTTCAATCAGCAGTACGACGAGCCATTCATTGCAGAGCAGCAATCCGGTCCTGGTCGCAAGCTGTTGCTATTGCCCGGTTCGCGAGATCTGGAGATCGAAAAGCACCTGGCGATGATGCTCGAGACCAGCAAACGGCTGCAGGCGGAGCATGACGGTCTGAAGGTTCTAGTGGCTTGCTACAATCAGAAGCACTTGAAAGTGGCTCATTCGCTGGTGGAAGAGAAAGCATGTGATGCCGAGTGCTTTGTTGACCGGACGCCTGAACTCATGCGCGTAGCTGATCTCTGCCTTGCCTGTAGCGGTTCGGTCTCTCTCGAGTTGCTGTTTCATCGTAAGCCAACGGTGATCGTTTACAAAATCAAGCGTTTAGAAATGCTGCTGCAGTCAATCTTCCTGCGTTGCAAGTACATTACCCTGGTCAACCTGATTGCCAGCCCGGACATTCGTCGGACCCGGTTTCGCGTTTACCGACCTGAAGAGCCAGGGCCGAACCCTGCCCCCATGCCGGAATTCCTGACTGGCCATGATTGCCCTGACCGCTTGGTCATAACCTTGAATGACTGGTTAAAGGACCCGGATTGTTTGCAGCGGAACCGCGACCAGCTTGATGCGATCGCGGAACAATATGTTTCACCAGGGGCTACAGCGCGGGCCGCCGAATACCTGTTGGCCAACCTTGAATTTTCCGCCACGCGCGAAAAAGACAGGCATGTTGCTTAAGCCAATTCAGATCGCCCCTTAACCGGAGCCGCAGGCGAAAACATGCGTGTCGATTCTTGGCCATTACCCAGCCTGTTTTTATGATAGACTTGTGTGTTTTCCGCAACGCATTTGGAAACGCATTCCGTTCCGTTGATTGAAGCCATATCTTTGCATTCTTTGAGGTAGTCAGTTGTTTCTTGCCGAGCCGGGGCGAACCGCCTACGATCTGAATTTTTCCTTGTTCGGGTTTCCAGTTCGGGTCCATCCGGCTTTCCTTATTTTACCGTTGCTGATTGGTTCCGGCTTGCTGCAAAGTGCGAATACCAATGCCGGCGTGATGCTCTTGTTGCTGGTGGTCATCTTTTTTGTTTCGATCTTGGTACACGAACTGGGGCACGCATTTGCTTTCCGTTATTACGGGCAGACCTCTCGGATTGTGATTTATTGGATGGGAGGTTTGGCGATACCGGACCAAGGTGGCAGTGTTTGGAGTAGTTCCCGTCGGCGATCGATTGGTGCGAATCAACAGATCGTGATTTCACTAGCCGGCCCCGTGTTCGGGTTTATCCTGGCGGGTTTGATTATCGGTTTGATCTTCTCTATCGGAGGTGAAATTGCGTATTTCCAAAACGGGTTGTTACCTGTGCTGTTGGTGAACCTCGAAGAGACCGCATTTGCTGAATCTGCCCAGCGGTCCACCATGGAAGCGGTCCTCAATGTCAGCCTGTTTGCCAACTTTTTTATCAACGTGCTGAACTTGGCCCCTGTTTTCCCGCTGGATGGTGGGCAGGTAGCGAGGCAGCTATTCCTCCGCTTTGATGCTTACAACGGGCTCCGTTACAGCATGATCTTTTCGATGGTAGCTGCCATTCTGATCGCGGTTTTAAACTTCCAGCATGACCGATTCATTGCTCTGTTCTTTGGATTTATGGCTTGGTCGAACTTCAACACGTTGCAGCAGATGAATGGTGGCGTGGGTGGCGGGCGTTCTTGGTAAGCCAGGCTTTTCAAAGTTGGTAAAATTTTTTCGGGTTAAATCGATTGAAAATTCGATTGAAGAGCCCGGAGAAGTATTCCGCCCGCTAAAAAAAACAAAAAAAACCATTTTTTTTTTCATGTCTCTCGTCGAGTAGCAAAGGTTCCCATTTTCGAAGTGGTTTCATCCGTCATTCGAGAGTGAGCAGCACAAAAAAAGCATCCTTCGGTTGGTTTCAGAGTACGTTTTTTATTTTACGGCCCAACGTATGGTCGTAAAAACAGCTAGGAGAGAAACCGGGTTGTTTGAATGTCGAATGGGAACCAATAGCGCTTGGGTGAAGAGTGGAAATTGGGTGTCCAAAAATCAAGTTCGCCAAAAACATAGGTAATTGTTTTGTTTTTTTAACCATTCAACGTTGAGTGGCCACGTTATGGGGTTACTGGTCGGTCGGCTGCGATGCTGGAAAAGCTTCATTTCTCCATATCGCGGCTCTAATGCCAACGTCGACCGGTATTCCCGATTTTGTTCACGTCGGTCTTTTTTTATTAACAATTCGTTGCAGTTAAATTGCTCTTTGTTTTTGATGGGATCCGTGGGTTCTGATGCGAGATGTCGGCGCCTTTCCTGTTTTGAGGGCGGTTTGCCTCCGATAAGCAGGTTGAGAAGGGGCAAAAATCGCCAAAACAATATTGAAAAAATAATTCAGTTCTCTAAAACTTAGCCGTTGGAAAACTTTTGACGAATTCGTTGGAGAGTTAGACCTCAGTGGTCGAAACTAATTTCATGCGGATTTACCTGAGGTAATCCAATGATTGAACGTTTAATCTTTCTGGTTGGAGGACTGGCTCGAAGGTTGAAGTAAGGCTTGAGAGGGAGTTCCCAAAGGCTATTTACGGAGGACGTATCTGTGGCCAAGAAAAAAAAAGCAGCCAAGAAAAAGGCTAAGAAACGCGTAGCTAAGAAGGCTACTAAGAAAAAAGCAGCTAAGAAGAAAACGACTAAGAAGAAAGCTGCCAAGAAAAAAGTAGCTAAGAAGAAGAAGGCTACTAAGAAGAAAGCCACTAAGAAAAAAGCTGCTAAGAAGAAGCCGGCTAAGAAAAAAGCTAAAAAGAAAGCTGCTAAGAAAAAAGTAGCTAAGCGAAAGCCAGCCAAGAAGAAGGCTAAGCGCAAGAAGTAGTCGCTTGCCCAAAAGAAACAACGAGAAAGGGTCACCATTTGGTGACCCTAGATTTTTGCGCTATCCTTTTTTGTCGCCATCGGTTTCTTCTGGCTTAACCGAGCACAGGCAATTGAGCCTGGGCTGGTTTTTCTGCCACCGCGTCGGCCAGCCCTCTACAGAGATTGTGGGCGATTTTCTCGAGGTAGGGTGCCACGTCGGGGTCGTCGAAATTCGCCCCCATTGCGCCTTCGTCACCCCGTTGCCGCATCTGGATGTTGATCGGGATGTCTCCCAGGAATGGTAGCTTGGCTTGTTCTGCATAAACCCGCGCCCCACCTCGCCCGAATATCTCATAGCGCTTGCCGTTGTCCGGGCAGATGAAACTACTCATGTTTTCAATCATTCCAGCAATCGGGATGTTGACCTTTTGGAACATGGCCACTGCTTTGATCGCATCGATCAAGGCAACCTCCTGGGGTGTGCATACAACCACCGCGCCAGTGATCGGCAGGAGTTGGGAAAGAGAAAGTGCAACGTCACCCGTGCCTGGTGGCATATCGATGATCAGGTAATCCAAATTGCCCCAGGCGACATCCCGCACAAAAGTTGTGACGGCCGAGTGCAACATTGGTCCTCGCCAGATGATGGCCTCGTCTGGAGGAACCATGAACCCGATGCTCATGACCGGCATGCCATGGAAATCGAGAGGACCGATCTTCTCGTCAACTTTGGTGACTTGGCCACGGACGCCTGTCATGTGAGGAATACTGGGGCCGTAAACGTCGGCGTCCAGTAGGCCGACCCGGCATCCAGCTCGCTGCAATGCCATCGCCAGGCATGTGGCTGATGTGCTTTTACCTACCCCCCCCTTGCCCGAGCCAACGGCGATTACCGCTTTGGCCGTCAGGCCGACGGTGCCAATGGGCTGTGCCGGCCGGTCATGGTGAGCAATCGAGACCACAACGCTTTTCTCGGGACAGGCTTTTTGGACTGCCTCTTTGATGGCCTGTTGGAAATCTGATTTCAACGGGGCAGCAAAGCTGGTCAGGCCAATTTTGACTTGAACAGCCCCGTCTTTCTCTTCGATTTCGTAAACTTGTTTGGATTTTGTAATGGGGCGCCCCGTTTCCGGATCTTTAATCTGCTCCAGTGCCGTCATCACGAGTTGTTCAAGATCTTGATTCGTGTTCATTCTGTCTTTTCACTTCAATGGTTGTTGGTTCCGTTACGCTATTCCGGTGTTGACTCGAGCGGCGCCCAAGGTAATCCACTCTGAACCTGTTGCTCGATATGGGAAAATGGTCGAACGATTCCCCTTCTGGACCGGTCAAGCAATGTCTCAAACCGGTTTGCTTGAAATAGATTATCCAGAACTTCGCAAAAACCGAACTGGCTGATCTCTTTCCTGAGGCCAGACAGTCTATCGTCTACCACCGCGACAAAACATGGATGAAGCGGG
>JAYZCF010000084.1:0-19109 GCA_036338455.1 Planctomycetota bacterium | reverse complement strand
GTTACCTTTACAGCAGCCGCTACCGGGATCGGGCGCGCGCGGAGGGCTGCGATGTCGAGCTCTGTTTTGGCGGTGCAATCACTGTATCGCGCCTTTAGTTGCATCATCCAGGTCGGAACAGCTGATCACTTGAGTAAGGGCCGTTGTGTGGTTCGAGCCGGCGCAGGACGAGATCTTTTCCTTCCCCAATGTGTCGGTCGGTGTTCGCTGTAAAACGTTTATTATTACACCGTGTCGGTGATAGGTTGAATGGCAAACCTGGTTGGTGGATGGTAGTACGATTGGATGATGCGGGTCCCATATCGGCGGCCGGCGCGGCCGGGTTGTAGCGATTGAGTGCGGAGATCCGGGGCGCACGTTTCTTGCCGCGAATTTAGCATCCCGCCTGTTTTTTGAAAAATCCCCGACCTCGGGCCGGAAATCGAACTAGGTTTTCAATGGCCATCTTCTGTCTTTTCCAATTTTCCCGGAACCTATGTGAATGCCCGGTAAGTCATGAGCCCGATATCTGCAACTCGCCGCTTTTCCGCTTCTCGCGGTACGACTTCCATCAGCGGGCCTCGAAGCTGCGTTGGTCTGCCCGGAATATCCCGCGGTGTGGCGGCCGTCGAGTGCGCGTTCTGTATTCCAGTGGTGATTCTCCTGATGTTTGGCACGCTTAGCGTATGCTCAGACATGTACCTCAAACAGACGCTGACGATCGCAGCTTTCGAAGGAGCCCGCACGGGGGTGCGGCGGCATGGTAACCGGCAAGGCGTGGAAGCGGCCGTACAGAACATTCTGGATGCCCGCGGCGTGGTGAATGCCAACATCACTATTTTCCCGTCAGATTTTTCCACACTTCAAGCACTTGATGAAATTGAAGTACAGGTAACTGTACCGACGGAGAACAACACGTTCTACAGCTGGGGATTGTTAGGATCGGGCCGCGAGATCGCTGCCAAGGTCGTCATGGCGCGAGAGTTTGATGAATAAGGTTCCGGAGCAGGTTATGAAATCTCGAAACGGGAGAACGCGAACTTGTTTCCAGAGGCGAGGGGCCACAGCTGTCGAATTTGCCCTCGTGGGCCCTGCCCTGTTCATCGTCATTCTCTGTTGTGCCGAATTTGCACGGTTAAGCATGATGAGGAACTTGGCCAACAACGCTGCCTACGATACTGCCCGGTTTGTCATTGTGGAGGGCGCCGACAATGAAGATGCCATCATGATGGCCAACCAGGTACTCGGACGATTAGGCACAAAAAACGCCACCATCACAATCAATGGTGGTGAAGAAATTGAGCCACTGACCCGGACCGTGACGATCGAAATTGTGATCCCGGTAGCGGAAAATTCGTTTTTCTTTGGCAGTCTTTACGAGGGGAAAGAGATTCGCGCCGAGGTCACTCTGAACACGGAACGCTACGCGGGATACTACAACTCCAACTAGACCGCTGGCACAACTTATCCAACAAAACCTATTGAGGAAATGAGCATGTACCGGTTTTCATCAACCCGGAAAGGCGCGGTGGCGCCGTTGTTTGCCTGTCTTCTTCCGGTCCTTTTCATGCTTTCCGGTTTTGCCATCAATGTGGCTTACATGCAACTGCGCAGCACCGAGTTAAAAGTGGCGACCGATGCCGCGGCACACGCGGGGGGGCGGGCCATGAGCATTTATCAAACTACCGATGCAGGGTACCAGCACGCGCAGCGCATTGCGGCGCTGAACGAGGTTGGCGGGCAACCGTTAATGATCCCGATGAACGAAGACCACATGAAATTTGGTGTGTCGATTCGGGGGGAAAACGGAATGGGGAAGTACGAATTTACCCAAGTGAGTAAAGAGTCGGTCGACAATGGTTCCGAGATTGCAACCAGTCTGGCTGTTATTGGCAGGGTTGAGATGCCGCTTGCCTTTCAGGCGATTCCCGGTGTCCGTGATTTCGCGGTCAGTCGTCGATCGATCGCGACCCAGCTGGACCGGGATATCGCCCTCGTTCTGGATCGTTCGGGGTCGATGCAGTGGTACAAAGATGTCGACGCGCTTTATCAGGCGATCTACGACCTCTATTTTCAAGGTCGAATCGGTTATTGGGAAATGCGAGATGCGATCAATTACAACTCGTTCTCGTACAATACCGTCTTTCAGTTGAGCGGCGACATGCGTGAATATGCCTACGACCGCAGGTACAATAGTGGTTCGGCTGCGCGGCACAGCCGATGGTCCTATTTGGAGCTTGGTGTTGATGCCTTTCTTGATGTCCTGGATGACACCGACCAGGAAGAACACGTATCGCTGACCACGTTTGCCACCTCGGCTAACCTGCGCACCGATCTGGACAGCGAGTACGATCCGATCCGGGAGATCGTGGCGGACGAGTACCCGAGTGGTTGGACCGCTATCGGGCTAGGTATGGAGACTGGGCTGCCTGCAATTATTGATGGTCTCAACGCGCGTCCCTTTGCGGCCAAGACGATCGTGATTCTGACCGATGGCGAAAACAACCAGAACCCTAATCCGGCCAGCGTGGCGGCCCAGATCATCTCCCAATACAACGTAACGATTCACACAGTGACCTTTACAGCCGGGGCGGACCAGGCGGCCATGGCTCAGGTGGCATCCATCGGTGGGGGAACCCACTACCATGCTGACGAAGGAGAGGAACTGGTGGCAATTTTCGAAGAGATTGCAAACAACTTACCAACCATTCTGACCGAGTAGCGAGGGGGAATGCCGCGGCCGGCAGGAGAGCCCGTTCTTTTTTCAACCGGTTCCGTCTTCCGCACTTATTGAAAACTCGATGTAAACCGCTACAAAAGGGAGAGGTCACGTCTTCTTTTTTTGTGAGCGCGAATGTCCAATTCGAACCATCCTGGGCGATTAACGGTGGACCAGGTTCACTGGCGATGCGACCCGGACATCTTTGATTTCGAAACCACCCAACAGGTGGACCCGGCGATCGAAGTCCTAGGGCAGGAAACGGCGCTTCAAGCGATCGATTTTGGTGTCCAATGTCGGGCTCCTGGGCAGAATATCTACGTCCGCGGGGTGAGTGGAACAGGCCGCATGCGCATGGTGGCCCAACGACTGGACCGCCTGCCATTGACCACGGATGGGAAACAGGATTACTGCTACGTCCACAATTTCAGTCGCCCTCAACAACCGAGATTACTCCGTTTACCGGCGGGGACTGCTCGTCGCTTTCGCCGCCAATTAGGTGAAGTGGCTGAATTTGTCGCCACAGGTTTGGCTCAGGCCCTCGACAGTGAGCCTTTGAAATCTGAACGCCTTGCCATGCAGCAGGCGGTCCAATCAGAAGTGGAATCCCTGTCAGGGCCACTGGAGGAAGCGTTGTTGGCCAGTGGCATGGCGCTCGTTTCGACGCAAAAAGGGCCGGTTCCTCAAACCTCAATTTTTCCACTTGTCGATGGTCAGCCTGTCCCGCCTCAGCAATTGCAGGCGCTGGTGGCCCAAGGAAAGGCCCCGCCTGAGCAGTGGGCCGCTTTTGAGGAGTCGTTTCCCAAATTCCAGCAACAGATGCAGGAAACTCGTCAGGCGGTTGCGCAAAAAATCCGTGAAGGTGGAGAAGCGATCCACCAGTGGAGCGAAATGGCGGTCACTGGATTACTGAACGAACTGATCGATCCGATCCGCTCTGAATACCCGTTTTCGTCGGTCAACACGTTTCTCGATGAGATCATTGCCGATGCGATTGAGTTTCGTTTGCAACCGCAGGAGACGGCGGAATCGCTGGACTTGGTGGAGTTGTACGGAGTCAATATTGTCCACAGTCAGGACGACCGTGATGCACGGCCTGTTGTTGTGGAGCGGTCGCCTACCCTGTTGAATTTGCTGGGTGCCGTGGAACCACAATGGGGGCCGGGAGGGGCTGCCGTCTCTGACTATCGCGGAATCAGCGGGGGCGCTTTGCTGAGGGCGGACCAGGGCTACTTGGTTCTCGAGGTTCAGGACGTGCTCAACGAGCCGGGGGCCTGGCGGGCACTGATGAAGACGCTTCGCAATGGGCAGCTGGAAATTGTCCCGCCAGAGATGGGGTGGATGAAACCCCACGTGTTAGTGCAGCCCGAGCCGATCCCCATTCAAGTAAGAGTGATCCTGATTGGGGATGCATCGACTTACTTTGCATTGGATCAGGCCGATCCAGATTTCCGCGAGTTGTTTAAGGTCTTGGCTGATTTTGATAATGAACTGGTCCGTGATCGTACATCCGCGAACCAGTATGCTTCGGTCATTTCCTATTTGAGCTTGCAGGAAGGTTTGCCTCATTTTGACAAAACGGCCATTGCAGCGTTGGTCGAACATGGTGCGCGGGTGGTTGCTCGGAAAGAGAAGTTGACGGCCAAGTTTGGCCGGATTGCCGATATCGCAAGGGAAGCGGCTTATCTGGCTGGGCAGCAGACCGTGCAGCGGGCCCAAGTGACGGAGGCGATATGCCGGACCAAGCAGAGAGCCAGTATGCCCTCTCGCAAGTTCCAGGAGATGGTCGAGTCAGAGACGATCATGGTCGAGACGACCGGCCAGAAAGTGGGCCAAGTCAATGGGTTGGCCGTGATGCGAGCTGGCCCCCTGACCTACGGTTTCCCAGCCAGGATTACCGCTTCCATCGGACCCGGCAGGGCTGGACTGATCAATATCGAAGGCCGCGCCCAGATGTCGGGTGCGATTCATACTAAGGGTTTTCATATCCTTGGTGGTTTGCTCCGGCGTTTACTGCCGATCAAGCACCCTCTTGCTTTCAGCGCCAGCTTGGCGTTTGAGCAAAGTTATGGGGGCATCGATGGTGACTCGGCCTCCGGGGCGGAGATTGTCTGTCTGTTGAGCGCCTTGACCGGCGTGCCCATTTGGCAAAGCATGGCGATGACCGGGGCGATCGATCAGCAGGGTCATCTCGAGGCGATTGGTGGTGTCAATGAAAAAATTGAGGGCTTCTTTGACGCATGCAACTACTTTGGTCTGAACGGTGAGCAGGGGGTGGTGATCCCGAAATCGAATGCGGGAGACCTGCAATTAAGGGAAGACTTGGTAGCCTCGATCGAGGCCGAGCAGTTTCATATCTACGCGGTTGACAATATTTACGATGCCCTGGAGCTAATGACGGGTGTCACAGCAGGTGCTCTCGAGGACGGCACCTACCCTGAGGGAACCCTTTTGTACCAGGCGATGAATCGCGCTACCGAGTTCTGGTTACAGACTCTTGCCAGTCCAGACCAGTTGACCTCAGGTGAGACAGGCAGCTCGCCAGATTCGGTTGTTGACCCAGCCGGTAACCTGCCTGGCGCTTGATGTTTATTGATAGTGTCCGGTGATGGCGGGGCTCACTGTCCCATCTATGTTTGGTCGCGTGGGAAAAAACGGTAAGGCCGGCGTTGCACATGCATAAGGCTGTGGATAAACCGACCTGAGCTTGTCAAACCAGACTGGTTTCGATGGACCACCTTCCTTTCTAAAAACCGTTGGTCGCAACCATTGATTCGGGCTGACGAATGGAGGAAACTACAGTTTCGAGCTGCATCCCTGTTGAACCTCTTGCATGCAAAGGAACACCCATGCTCCGTTCTCGTTATCAGTACACATTCGTTATCTGCTCTTGGCTTCTGCTCCTGTCTCTGGTTTCGGGTTGGCTTCCCGGTCTGTCGACGGCGTCCGAGCCTGAGCCGATCGCGCTGGCGTTGACAAACGCCAAGATCGTGACTCGGCCTGGTCGGGTGATTGAAAATGGGGCGGTCGTTGTTCGCAACGGGTTGGTGGAAGCGGTCGGTGCGGATCTCGAAATCCCTTTTGACGCCAAGGTCATTGATTGCCAAGGGATGGTGATCTATGCCGGTTTCATCGACGCCGGGACGACCCGCGGCTTGCCTGATTCAGAAAAGGACGGTCGCGAGACGGGATCAGGACCGGACCGACGTGATATTGATCTGGCGACGCAAATTGCTGCTTCCACGCAGGAAGTAAACCGGAAAGGGATTTATCCCGATTACTCTTCTTCGCGGTTCATCGAAATCCCGGATGAGGAAGCGAAGGCTTGGCGGGAGGCCGGTTTCACGACCGTGCACGTGATGCCCTCAGGGGAGTTGATGAACGGCATGACGACGGTGGTGGCTCTGGATGATCCGAATGTTACGGCGGTTCGCGATGCGATTTTACAGGACGACTTTGCACTGGCCGGGGGCTGGCGCGCAACCGGGGATGGGTATCCGCGCAGCTTGATGGGATCGGTCGCCCACTTGCGGCAGACTCTTCTCGATGCGCAGCATTACCAAACGAGTTGGGCTGTTTATCAAAGAGTGAAAAAAGGGATCCCGCGCCCACCTCGCGATCCGGCCATGGATTCCATTGGGAAACTACTTTCCGGTAGCCGGCCAATCATTCTGCCGGCCTCTAAGATCGATGAAATTTATCGAGCCAACAATCTGGCCACTGAATTTGATTTGGCACTGGTTCTGGACGGTGTGCAACATGGTTATGAGCTGACCGATGAATTGAGAGCCATGAATCGGCCCATCATCCTGCGGCTCGATTTTCCCAAAGCCCCTGAATTGGGTAAACCTGCTCCCCGTCGTCGATCGAGTTTTGGGTTTGGACGACGAGGTCAGGATAAAGAAGAAGAAGTTGATACACGAGTGCCCGTTTCTCGAGGTATCCTCGAAGACCGGACTGCCAAGTGGGAACAGCAGGTAGGGAATGCTGCCACTTTGGCCAATGCGGGAGTCGGCTTTGTTTTTTCCACGGAAGGGAACAAGGATCCGAAAGAGTTTGTCGATAATCTTCGCTTGGCTATTGAACAGGGGCTGTCGACGGATGAAGCGTTGGCCGCGTTGACCGTTCGTCCTGCCGCGCTGTTCGGCCTGTCGGACCAGCTCGGTACGATTGAACCAGGGAAAATAGCCAACCTGGTCGTGATGACGGACGATTTCTCCGCCGAAAATTCGGAAGTCAACTACACCGTCGTCAATGGCAATCTGTTTGAACGCAGGAACCCGGAGGAGGATGAATCAGGTCGGGGTGGTCGCCGTGGTCGTCAGGAAGCGGGGCGAAAACGGCCCAGCGGTAAAGCGGAAGAAAAGCCAGATCCGGATCAGGAGACCGATAAAAAACAACCAGCCACTGACCGGGAATCGAGCCAGACCGACAAAGGCGATGAACCGGATTCTGAACAGGATGATGATGAAGCGAAGGAAGACGAGATTGTCCTGATGGATTGGCCGATCGAAACGGATGCGATGCGGATGCCGAAAACGCGCACCGGTGGCAGCCTGTTTATTAACAAGGCGAATGTGATCACGGCCGTCAACGGGACGCTGGCCGATACGTCAATTCTGGTTCGAGACGGAAAGATCGTGGCGATCGGTTCTGAGCTCGTGGCACCCCCTGGAGTCACCGTGATTGACGGCCAGGGAGCCTGGGTCATGCCAGGCATCATTGATTGTCACTCTCACATGGTAGCCGGCGGGAATGAGGGGACCTTGTCCGTTACACCCGAAGTTCGCTGTGAAGACAACATGGTGAGTGACGACCTCAGCGTCTACCGGGCAGCCGCTGGGGGGGTGACCTCTGCCAATGTGTTGCATGGCAGTGCCAATACGATCGGTGGCCAAAGAATTGTTATCCAGATGAAATACAAAGCGGACCCCAAAGAGATGTTGTTCCCTGATTTCCCGGAGGGAATCAAGTTTGCTCTTGGTGAAAATGTGATACGCAACGAATCGCGGTTCCCTAATACGCGAATGGGTGTCGAATCCGTTTTGCGGACCGCTTTTGAAGCGGCCCGTCAGTACAAATCGGATTGGAAACGCTTCCAGGAGTTGTCGCCGGAACAGCAGGCGACGGTGATCCCGCCGCGGCGTGACCTGCGATTGGAAACTCTGCAAAAAGTCTTGGACAATGAGATTCTGGTTCATTGCCACTGCTACAATTCCGGCGAGATTTTGATGTTGCTCAAGACCCTCTCCAAGTATGGTATTGAGCATTTGACGCTGGAGCATGGGCTGGAGGCCTACAAGATTGCGCCTGAAATTGCGAGGTTTGGCAAAAACGGCGCGAACCTTTCAACGTTTGCCGACTTTTGGGGCTACAAGGTCGAAGCTTACGATGCAGTTCCTTACAACGTGGCATTGATTGAAGCGGCCGGGGGAACCCCAATCTTGAACTCGGACAGCGGCGAACGGGTGCGGCGGCTTAACCACGACGCGGCCAAGATGGTTCGCTGGGGAGGGATGACTTACCAGGATGCGATCCAAACGATCACGCTCAACCCGGCGATCGCTTTGAAGCTGGATGACGTGGTCGGCTCGATTGAAGTTGGCAAACGGGCCGATCTGGCTTTGTTCAATGGGCACCCCCTGAACACTTACTCACGCGCGTTCATGACGATTATCGGTGGGGAGATCGTTTTTGAGCGTGAAGGTGAACGAGGTGGGCCCTACCCGCTGGACGAAAAGTCGGGCGTGGTTGCCAGTTTACCGAATCGGAGCGAGGACGGCGTTTACGCCATTACGAACGCTGCAATTTTTCCAGGATCGGCACCCCCGATTCAGCAAGGTACTTTGTTGATTCGTAACGGTAAGATCGCCGCAGTAGGAGATGGTGGGCTGGCTGTTCCCGAGGGTGCGACCATCGTGGATGGCTCCAATCTCAACGTCTATCCAGGTTTCATTGATGGTGGATCAACGGTGGCCAATAGCGATCTGGGGCTGAGTGACGCGGGTGAACAGGGGCAGATCAAACCGGACTTGCAGGTCGCTGCGGCGCTCAAGCCGGATTCTCCCCTGATCGGGCTGACGCGATTTACCGGGGCGACCTGTTCGGTCACCATGCCGACGGGTGGCTTGATTTCGGGACAGAGCGCTGTCGTGCAATACGATGGTTGGAATTTTGATGATCTTGTTTTTGTCCCGCAATTGGCGTTGGAGATGGCATTGCCCAGCAAAGAGGTGGGTGACGAGGGCGGGTCGCGTCGCCGGTTCGGGCCGCCGCGAGAACCGGAAGACAGCGAGGTTGCTAAGCCAAAACCGGAACTCTCTCCCTACGATACGGTGATGAAGCTGTTTGAGGATACGAGGGAGTATGATCGAATCAAGACCGAGGCGGCCAGGCGAGAAGTTCGAGGCCCCGATTTTAATAATCGGTTGGAGGCCTTGATCCCTTTCGCGCGAAAAGAAAAGCCGGTGGTGATTCGTGTCCGTTCGGCGACTGACATCCTGGATGCGATCGAGTTTGCTGAAGAGCTGGATGTCAAGGCGGTCTTGAGAGACTCGGGTACCGAGTCGTGGAAGGTTGCCGATCAATTAGCTGAGGCGAATGTCCCGATACTCATTGGGCCGATTACCAAGAGCGTGGGCAGCGAATACGACCCGTATGACACGGTCTACCGGCTGCCGGCCAGATTACACGAGGCGGGGGTGCTGTTTGGTTTTTATAGTGACAGCAACACGATGGCACGCGACTTGCCCCTCTCGGCAGGGCTGGCGGTTGGTTACGGTTTACCGGAAGACGAAGCGCTTGCCGCCTTAACGAGCAACACGGCCAAGATCTATGGTATCGATCAACAGGTGGGAACTCTGGAGGTGGGTAAGAGAGCCGACATTATTGTGACCGATCGGAGTCCCTTGCAGGCAACCTCCAATGTGATTCATATGTTCATTGGTGGTAAACCTGTTGATATTGATGACAATGCTCATACGGATTTATACAACAAGTACTTGAAACGATTGCCATCTAAGCCCAGCAACCGGGGACCTGGTTTGTAGGGATGAGATAGTCGTTACCCCGTGCGTGACCTGTACCTTTACCGGGTTGAAAGGAAGAGAATGAAACAATCGATTGACGCCATGCTCTTGATGTTTGGGTTGGTCCTGCTCTTGTGGATCCCAGCTCAGTCGGTCCAGGCCCAAGACGGGAAGGGGAAGCTGAAGATATTTATCCTGGCGGGCCAATCCAATATGGAGGGTAAGGGGAGTGTCGAGACGATGGACTTTCAACTCCAGGACCCTGAGAAGAAATCGCGATTTGCCCATTTGAAGCAGGGGGATGATTGGGTTCAGAGGGATGATGTCTGGATCGACTATCTGGGGAACAACGGTCAGCGCCACGGTAAACTCACCGTTGGCTATGGCGTGAGTAAACAGGGTGACCAAAGACTTTTTGGCCCCGAACTCGGTTTTGGCTGGACCGTGGGTGATGCGCTCAATGAAGAGGTGTTGATCATCAAAACGGCTTGGGGTGGGAAGTCACTGGACCGGGATTTCCGTCCGCCCAGCCGGGGCTTTCCGCCGTCCTTGAACCAAGTGGTCGAGCAACGACAGAAACGAGACCCGGATTTAACGGTGGAAAAATACAAAGAAGGTTACGGGCATTTCTATCGCCAGATGATGGGGGAAGTGCACAAGGTGTTGGCCGATTTGGAAACGTATGTACCCGACTATCAGGATCAAGGATATGAAATTGCTGGTTTTGTTTGGTTTCAAGGTTGGAACGATCAATACGCGCCTACCTCGGTGGAGGACTACGAAGAAAATATGGCCGGTTTTATCAACGATGTGCGGCAAGCTTTGGGTGCCCCCAAGTTGCCTTTCGTGATTGGTGCCATGGGCCACCAAGGCAATGAGCAGAAGGGTAAGATCAAGGAGATCGCCGATGCCCAGGCCGCCGTTGCCGAGCGTCCGGAGTTTAGGGGAAATGTTGTGACCATTCGCACGGCTAAGTACTGGGACCTGGAAGCTCAGGCGGCTTTTGACAAGTATTGGGCGAACAAAGAAACCCGAGATGTGGAAAAGTGGAAAACCTTCGGCAACGATCGGCCGTACCATTACCTCGGGTCACCCGTGTTCTTCTACAACACGGGTGTCGCTTTTGGTGATGCAATGCTGAAATTGATGAAACACTGATCCTGCTGTTGGATGTCTTTTCGAGTTGAAGCCATGAATATTGATCGCCTGCTTCCGTCGGCTGCGTGCCTATTTGTCCTTTGCTTTTTGTTTTTTCCTGCCCAGCTTTTCGGACAGCAGGAGCCAACCGATCGACAGCAGAAATTGCGAGGGTCGATTACGCCCGAGCGGGACTGGTGGGACCTGCAGCACTACACGCTGGCGGTCGAAGTTTTCCCCGATACCAAATCGTTGCAAGGGATGGTGGTGATCGACTTCGAGGTGGTCAAGCCTTCCGGCCGAATGCAGATCGATCTGCAGGAACCGTTGGAGATTACCCGCATCACTCACTTGTCGGAGGCGACCAAAGGGAATGGTGGTCCGGAATTGCGTTTTGAGCGGGAGGGCAATGTCTATTGGATCGATTTTCCCAGGGGCGTCCCAGTGGGCGCCAAGCAGAGTATTCGGATTGACTACCGGGGTATCCCGGTAGAGAGCAAGAACCCGCCCTGGAGTGGTGGTTTGACTTGGCAAACGGACGAACGGGGACACCCGTTTATTGCGACCTCCTGTCAGGGGATTGGTGCGAGTATCTGGTGGCCCTGCAAAGATCATGGTTACGACGAGCCCGACCGGGGGATGGATATCCAGATCACGGTACCTGAGGACCTGACGGCGGTGGCCAACGGCCGTTTGAAAAAAACAACCAAAGACGAGCAAGCTCAGACGCGCACTTTCCACTGGCAGGTAGTCAACCCGATCAATAATTACGGTGTCAATATGAACATTGGCAACTACGTTCATTTCGCAGACAAATACCAGGGTGATCACGGCGAGCTGGATGTTGATTACTGGGTTCTCGCGCATCAACGAGACGAGGCGGAACGGCAGTTCAAGGAGGCACCGCGAACGCTCGAGGCGTTCGAGCATTGGTTTGGGAAGTATCCCTTCTATGAAGATAGCTACAAGCTGGTCGCCGTGCCGTACCTGGGGATGGAACATCAGAGCTCCGTTACTTATGGCAATGGCTTCAAGAACGGATACCGGGGGACCGATCTGAGTGGCACCGGTGTGGGGATGAAATTTGATTTCATCATTGTCCATGAGTCGGGCCACGAGTGGTTTGGTAATAACATCTCGATGCGAGATGCGGCCGACATGTGGATCCACGAGAGTTTTACCAACTATTCCGAGAACCTGTTTGTCGAATATCATTTTTCCAAACAAGAGGCGGAAGACTATGTGATTGGTTGCCGTAAGCGGATCCGTAACGACTCTCCCATTATCGGGACCTACAACCTCAATCAGTCCGGATCCGGAGATATGTACTACAAGGGCGGTAACTTGTTGCACACATTACGGCATGTGATTGGGAACGATGACAAATGGCTGCAGATTCTCCGGGGATTGAACCGTCAGTTCTGGCACCAGACCGTAGAAACGGGCGAGGTGGAAGAGTACATTAGTCAGCAATCGGGGATTGATTGCGAAAAGTTTTTTGACCAATACTTGAGAACGGTCAAGATCCCCGAGCTTCATTACCGGTTGTCTGGCGACCAGATCTCGTATCGATTCAAGAATGTGGTTGATGGTTTTGCCGTGCCGGTACTTGTCAGGGTTAACGGCGAGGAGGTCCGCATCACCCCGAAACAGGAAGTCCAGGTGCTCAAGTGGAGTGAACCGGTCGAGACGTTTGAGTTGGACCGGAATTTCTACATGGAGTGCGAAGGCGAATGAAACCGCGAATGAAAAGGCGATAGAATCCCGATGGCAGCATTCCTGATTTTGGAACCCCGTTCCGTCTTCCTCCACGTTCCCAAAACGGGTGGTGCCTCGATTCGGCATGGATTCTTCAAAAATCAATATGAAGGACCGTGCCAAGGTTCCATCCCAGACGAATGGGCTGATCTGTTCAAGTTCGGGTTTGTGCGGAACCCGTTTGATCGTTTGATTTCAGCTTGGCAAATGTTTGCTCAGGGGATGGAGAATACGGTCTGGGAGCATCCTGGTCAGGAGTGCAAGGACATGAGCCTGGCGGATTTCCTGGATATCGCAATGGATGAAAGCATCCCGTATGACGGGGTTCGTAGTACCGTTCCCAGGAAGATCCGTCATCATGCATTGCCTCAGACTCACCCGTTTCATTGTATTGATCAGGCTGATTTTATCGGGCGTTTTGAGCGGTTGGAGGACGACTTCCAGGAGCTTCTCGATCGACTGGGAATACCTCGGCAACCCCTGAATCATATGAATCGGACCCGTCGTTGCAAAAAGACAATGGATTATTTTGACCCCGCAACGTGGCAGAGGGCTGTCGATTTTTATGCCCAGGACTTTGACAAGCTCGGTTACGATGTGACAGAGTTGTGATTCCGATGATGCCGGCAGACTTGGGTGTGTTGCCGTTGAGAGACGGGGGAATGACTTGTCATTTTTCAGCGCGCTCCAGACTTTTCCAGTGTTTTCGTTTACCATGTTACTACTTCGGCTACTCGGTCGTATTACCGGGCTCGCCGCCGGGAGTAGTCAATACAATTACCTTTTATGGAAAAGGTCAGATGCGGATGTTTGCGTCATATTCAAGAACGGTTTTCCTGGTTTTGTTGTTAGCGACTTTCATGGCTTGCAAGCAGGAAACGCCGATCGCGGCGCCGGTGGTACCTTCGGTAACGGTGCAGCAACCTGCGGTCAAGACGATTCCCTTGTTTCATGAGGAGAATGGTGAAACGGAGGCAGTCGACCAAGCAGTGGTGCGTGCCCGCGTGTCAGGGATCTTGCGAGAGATGAAATACACGGCAGATGATACGGTTGAAAAGGACCAGGTTCTTTTTGTGATTGAAAAGGATGAGTATCAGGCCGTAGAAAACGCGCAGCGAGCTACCCTGCAATCGGCCAAGGCAGCCCAGCAAGTAGCCGAAGCGGCCCTGCTGGTGGCTCAGGCGAAGATCGATTCGGCCACGGCTCAGAGTGCTGCGGCTCAGGCGGAGTACCAGCGCATGCAGAGTTTGGCTGACAGTAATGCTGTATCGAAATCGGAGATTGATACAGCGGAGGCTCAGATGAAATCTGCGGCTGCCGGCGTAGAGAGTGCCAAAGCAGGCTTGGCGGCGAGCCAGGCTGAGGTGTCCAGCGCCAAGGCGATGGTCAGCAAAGCGAGCGCCGACCTGGAACGAGCTACTTTGAATCTGAACTGGTGTGATGTGCGGGCCCCAATAGCGGGAAGGGTGACCCGGAATGTGGCAAAAATCGGTAACCTGCTCAAAGAAGGCGACGAATTGACCAGCATCATCAAGGAGAACCCGATCTGGGTCAATTTCAACATTAGTGAGCGATTCTTGCTGGATTTTCAGCGCGAGAATAAAGAGGAGGAGAGGCCCAAGAGGGAATTGAGTTCCATCAAGGTAACGATGCAACGTAGCGGTGATGACGGTTTCCCCTTTCAAGGGGTGCTTGATTATTACGATCCCCAGGTGGATTACGAAACGGGTACGGTCAAGTTCCGTGCCGTATTTCAGAACGACCAGCAAAACCAGAAATTGCTTCCTGGGCAGTTCGTCCGAGTCCGCATTCAAATGGGGGACCTCGAAAACGCCTTGTTGATTCCGGAGAAGTGCGTCATTCGCGAAGCTTCGGGAGACTTCGTTTTTCTATTGGGGAGCGACAGCAAAGTGGAGCGGCGACAGGTCGAACTAGGCATCAAGGATGGTGAGAACATTGTTGTCCAGTCAGGACTGAAACCGGAAGATCAGGTCGTTGTGGATGGGATACAACGATTGTTTTCCGGACAGAAAGTTTCTGTCAAATGAGCTTCCCTTTCGCGGGGTCGATGAGTCGGTATTTGCCAGTCACACGTTTTTTGGATCTTTGACAGATGTCGCGTTTTTTCATTAATCGACCGATTTTTGCCTCGGTGATTTCGATCATTATCACGATGGTGGGTGTCGTTTCGTTTTTCAGCTTGCCCGTGGCCAAGTTTCCAGAAATTGCACCGCCCACAATCCAGGTAAGCGCGGTCTACCCGGGGGCCAACGCCAAGGTCATTGCCGAGACGGTTGCCACTGCCATTGAGCAGGAGGTCAATGGCGTCGAGAACATGTTGTATATGTCATCGAGCAGTGCCAACGATGGCTCTTACTCCTTGCAGATTACGTTCGAACTCGGCACGGATATGGATATGGCAACCGTGCTCGTCCAGAATCGGGTAGCCATTGCCACACCCAAGCTGCCGGAGGAAGTTCGACAACAGGGGATTGTGACGGAAAAGAAATCGACCCAGATCCTGCAGATGATCACGCTGACCTCCGGGGGTGACAACCTGAGTGACCTCTTCCTCAGCAATTATGCCCTCGATATCAAGGATGAATTGAGTCGTATTGAAGGAGTGGGATCGGTCGGGATTTTTGGCGCGGGCGATTACAGTATGCGGATATGGCTGGATCCCCAAAAATTGAAGGCTCGTGGCCTGACGACTCAGGACGTGGTGGATGCAATTCGGGAGCAGAATGTTCAGGTGGCTGCCGGTCAGATTGGCGCTTCCCCGGCCCCCAGCGGGACCGCGCTACAGCAGACGATTAACGCCATGGGGCGACTGGAGACTCCGGAAGAATTTGGCAACATCATCGTGCGGACAGGAAGTCAGGGACAAATCGTCTACGTCAAAGACCTGGTTGCAGATCCTAGCCTGTACGACGGAGTCGAGCACCAGGGGGTCGAGCAGGGCGCCAAGGACTACAATATGTCCTCCGAATTTAACGGAAAACCTTGTGCCACGATCGCGATTTACCAACTGCCAGGTGCCAATGCTCTTTCGGTAGCCGGCTTGGTGCAGGCCAAGATGGAGGAGTTGAAGACGAGCCGGGGCGATTGGCCGGAGGACCTGCAGTACGACATTGCCTTTGATACCACCCGGTTTGTGGAAGCCTCGATCGAGGAGGTCTACGTGACCATCATCGTGGCCATCATTCTCGTGATTCTTGTTATTTTCATCTTCCTGCAGGATTGGCGGGCGACGATCGTACCCGTGATTGCGATCCCCGTATCACTGGTAGGAACCTTTGCCATCATGGCGGGTATGGGTTTCTCTTTGAATATGTTGTCGTTATTCGGGATTGTGTTGGCCATTGGCGTCGTCGTGGACGACGCCATCGTGGTGGTCGAAAATGCGTCCCGACATATTGCCGATGGCCTGAATCCCAAGGAAGCGACCATCAAGGCGATGAACGAGATGACGGGCCCCATCATTGCAACCACGCTCGTCCTGCTGGCCGTTTTCGTACCGACCGCGTTTATCGCGGGAATTACAGGGCAGCTGTTCCGGCAATTTGCCTTGACGATCTCGGCGGCCGTTTTCATCAGTACGATCAACGCTCTCACCTTAAGTCCTGCCATGTGCGGTATTGTCTTGCGAGCACCCAAACAGAGCACCTTTATCTTCTTTCGCTGGTTCAATCGGATGTTTGACTGGGCAACCGGACTCTATATGGGTGTTGTCCGTTCCATGATCCGCGTCATTGTGGTGGCGTTGGCCGTTTTTGTTGGCCTGATTTTCCTGACCGGCTGGCAGTTCCAAAAATTGCCCACCGGTTTTATTCCCCAAGAAGACCAGGGATATGTATTTGTCAATGTGCAGTTGCCGGTGGCTGCATCGAAGCAGCGCACCGATGTTGTGATGGACCGGGTCACCCAGATGTGTCAGCAGACACCCGGGGTGGCCGACTGTATTTCGGTGTCTGGATTTTCATTGCTGAGCGGTAGTTCGGGATCCAATATTGGTTTTGTGGCTGTCATGTTTGAACCTTGGGGTGACCGGAATACCAAGGAGCTGAGGATTCGCGGGATCCTGCAAAATTTGGTGGGGCAATTTAATGAAATCCAAGAAGCGATCGTCTTCCCGTTTGTCCCTCCTCCCATCGACGGTCTCGGTGCGGCGGGTGGATTCCAGATGCAGGTAGAGGATGTCGGCAACGCGGGCTACGAGGCTTTGCAAAATGCCGCGCAATCTCTGGTCGATCAGGGTGAGGCGCAGCCTGGCCTAACCCGTCTGAATACAACCTTCCGGGTAAATGAACCGCAGCTTTTCGTCGATATTGACAGGACCCAGGTCAAAGCGAAAGACGTTCCACTCAGTTCGGTTTTTGCAACTTTGCAGGCTTACCTGGGCTCGACGTACGTGAATGATTTCAATCATAACGGCCGCACCTACCAGGTTCGCATCCAAGCGGCCGGTCAGTTCCGCGCCACCGAGGACGATATTTTGAATCTGGACGTCCGAAGTCGCAGTGGTGCGATTGTGCCGCTCAGTTCATTGCTCAGTATTGAGAAGGCGTTTGGGCCGGCCGTGATTCAGCGTTACCAGATGTATCCGAGTGCGGCCGTCAACGGATCGGCTGCGCCGGGAACCAGTTCGGGGCAAGCTTTACAAATCATGGACAAGTTGGCCAAGGAGACTTTGCCGAGGACCTTTCAAACGGCTTGGACCGGAATGTCCTTCCAGGAACAGCAGGCAGGAGGCCAGGGAATTATCTTTTTGTTGGCCATTGTGGCTGTTTTCCTGGTGCTCGCAGCACAGTATGAAAGTTGGGCCATGCCGGCGGCCGTGATTGCGGTGGTACCCTTGGCCGTATCAGGGGTGGTTGCGATGTTGTTGCTGCGCGGTGGAGACAATAATACCTACACACAGATTGGGATCGTCCTGTTGATCGCTTTGGCCAGTAAGAACGCCATTTTGATCGTGGAGTTTGCCAGCGAGTTGCGGAGGGGAGGCTTGTCGATCCGGGAGGCGGCCAGCAAGGCGGCCGAGTTACGATTTCGGGCTATCTTGATGACGGCCTTTTCAGCGATCCTCGGCTTTTTGCCACTGCTGGTTTCAGCTGGGGCGGGTGCGGCCAGCCGCCAAGCGGTTGGCAACGCCGTGGTTGGCGGGATGATAGCCGCGACACTTTCCTCTGTCTTTTTTGTCCCGGTTTTCTTTGTGGTGTTTCGAGGCTTGAGTGAGTTGGGGCAGCGGGCTACTCCGGGAGTCGAGCCAGCGCCGGAAGATGCTCCGGCTGAAACAGAACCGAGCGAGCCAGCCTCGAACGATTCCAGCGATGAGGAAGAGTGAGCCAGACGGCGAGTGGGCCGGAGAGCGCCTACTCGGAGAACGCCTACTCGGACGAGGTGCTTGAGAGATGGGATTCGTAGAGCGGCATCGAATCTCGCCCCATTTTTTCAAAGATCGAAACCGTCTCGGCAAAATTTAAGTCGAGGGTTTGTACCCGATCGACTTCGACAATCACCAACCGCCCGGCCCACGGATCTGGTGAGCCTGGCAGGAACAAAGTGACAAAGCCGTGTTCCGAACGGTCCACTTCAAAAGCGATCTGAAAGGAATCGATCAGTCGGGCCACCACTGGCTTCATTGTTGGGTGCTCCTGATCGCCACCCAGCGTGCCGGCAATCTGATCCTTGAGCACCGCATAGCGAGGGAAGAGCATCGTCAGGTTTTTCTCAAAGGTAGCCGAGATGCGCTTACCGAACGAACGACGGGCGATGATGCCTGCTGCGAAACAGAGCAATAGCAAGACCAGGACCGAAGCGCCTAGCAGCAGCGTGATTCCAGTAGGTGTTTGGATCGGTACTGGTATCAGGTCGCTCAGAAAATCGGCGATCGTCCAGACGATCGGGACCAGCTGCCCAATCAATGCTCCGAGCACGATCAGGGGTAACAGGAACAGGACTCCCCCAATCCCGGTAGTTTTCAAGAAACGGAATTTGGTTCTCGGACGTAACATGCTTTCCCCTGTAAAGTCTGATCGATCCGGGTTGGCCCCGACTAAGAGGCTCAAGGCAACCCTGTGAATCTGTATTTTATATCGGGCTCAGGATGTTGCCATGAGTGTCGGCCACGAGGTTCGGTTTCGGGGAGATCTGCGGTTATAATAATGCAATATTGTGGGTTGCCTGCCGAGCAGGCTCGGGGTGAGCCTAGCAGGGCAAAGTGGTCGCGAGACAGAAAAACATTGAGAGAGGACTCGGGGGCGTGATGGATAGGAAATATGAACGGCGTTTGGCCCGATGCACCGTCGGTCTCGTCTGGTTAGTGATGTTCGGATCTCTTGCCCCGGTACGACCGGTTCGAGCTGAAGGACCGTCGGAACTCCCTTGCAATGTGCTATTGATTCTGGTCGACGACTTGAAGCCTGCGCTCGGATGCTACGGGGACCAATTGGCTCGAACCCCGCACATCGACCGTTTGGCAGGTCGTG
>JAYZCF010000083.1:0-4801 GCA_036338455.1 Planctomycetota bacterium | reverse complement strand
CCACGTGGGCATATACGATCGCTTGGCGCAAATTGTCGAATTTACGGCGACCCGTCAATAGGGCCGGTACGACGTCAGTAAAAACCGTTTGAAAATTATCCCGGTACTGCCGCGCAACCAGGTCGTAGTCCGCAGCCAAAGCCATGGCCTGCAGAATGTCATCAGGGGCCGGACCGTGAATATCCGCATTGGCTACCGGCGGCATACCTCCCGCCTCGGCGAGACGTATGGCTTCGTAGATCGAGGTGGCATCGCGCTTCGCCAGTTCCCCCAAGACACGGGAAATGCCGCTTGAATCCAGACGTCCCTGGATTTGCATGCATCTGGCCAGTGGACAAAGTAAAAGAGCAAGTCCGAGGTTGGTATTGGTGCCCACGCCTGCCCGTGTCGCGCGTATGACTTGCAAAATCAACTCGCCCAGCGGCGCGTCTGCTTCACGATCGATAACGGCTCCAAGCAGCTCAGCACTGACCACAAAGTCTTCAAAGACCAGATCTTCAAAATCGGCACCTCGATGCACGTTTCCCGGTTTTGGGGCGCAAACCTCCAGCAGACACGCGGTACTGGCAAGTCGACCCGGCGTCAAAATTTCGATGACAGACATTGAGGAAACCTGTTAGATCAAATGTCACAAATCGGTGCCAGGCAGCGTCGGAGCACCCGCCGTTTCCTTCAGAAATCGACGGATGGCCTCTCCGACCTCATCCGGGGCATCTTCCATCACGTAGTGCCCGGCGGTGCTAATTTTGTGGACTCGCGCCTGCGGCCAGTGGTGCGTAAAGCGTTCGAGACACTCAGGTCGGAAACACCAGTCTTTCATCCCCCAAATCAACTGGATTGGCCAATCCGCCAACGAAGGAAGCTCCTCTTCAATTTGACTCAAAAGCGACCAGGTCGCGTGGCGTTTGGAGGCCGGTATATCTTTGACAAACTGGTAGATCGCGGTGCGATGTGTCCAACGGTCATAAGGAGCAAGAAAACCGTCGGCAATCTCCCTGGGCAGCCCCCCCGGTTGCGTCGTCGCCATACGGGTGGCAGCGCTGGCAAAGAGGTTCAACCCTTGGACGCCCAATTTTCCCACAAGAGGCCAACGACATGCTCTGATTCTGAGTGGAATATAGGGTGGCGGGAACGCGCCTGTATTCATCAGGATGATACGTTTGAAACGTTCGCGCCTCTTCAGCAACGCTCCCAAACCAATCGCTCCCCCCCAGTCATGGGCCATGAGGATTATGTTTTCAAGATCGAGTTCGTCAATCAGACGGCAGAGGTTGTCGATATGCGTTTCGAGGCAATAAGGATAATCAACAGGTTTATCGCTGAAGCCACAGCCCACATGATCGACGGCAATCGTCCGGTAGCGGTCCTGCAGCTCCCGCAATGGCCTGCGGTAGAAGAATGACCATGTTGGATTGCCATGAACCATGAGAATCGGCTCCGTTGCCTCACGCGAAGGATCCACGTAATGCATGCGAACCGAACCGAGTGACAGAAACCTCGATTCAAAATCAAATTCACTCTTCCAACCAAGGGACGGACCTTCCAGTTCACGACCTTCGGTCGCACTGGCTCGCGGTTCCGTCTGGAACGCAAAAGAACTCATGAAGCAACTGGTAAGAAATGGGGCTTGTCAAAGCCCTGCAGTTTAACCGAAATCAGGAGGCTCGACGATTGGTGGAACCCTAAGGCGCCGTTTTATGGCACTCAATGAATAGCGAATCCGGTTTGCGGACCGTTTCACCGACGGAATCGAGTTCAAATGACGAGAAGTCCTTGATTTGGCTGGACGTCGCCGACATGACCTCGAAGGTCTCAAAACCGATATTGGCACACAATTCCCGTAGGGAAAAACGATCATACATCCAACGATGGATCTCCCCGCGACTGCGAAACAAGCCTTCGTCGATCGCCGAAACAGCCGAATCACCCAACAAGAATCTCGCCCATCCTCGAACCAGATTTTCTCTGAGATTGTAAGTAAAGCGATTGATTCGGCTGCGCCGCTTGGGCTTTGTTCGAACCTCATCGGCGTCCGAGCGACAAATCCAAAACTCGTCTCCTACCCGAGATCGCACAAATTCAGAGTCTTGGATATCTGCGGCAGCCATGTAACGGCCCATCCTGCCTCCCGACGACTCTCGCACCATTTGGTCGAGTAGTTCCAGCTTGATCCAGTCGTAGTCTTTCTGTGCCTGCTTCTCGCCCTTCCAGGCCTGCTCATGAATATTCAGGTAGAGGTAAGCGATTCTCTCAAGATCGGGCACGACCACCCGCAGAATACCTCCCGGCTCAAGAACCCGGTAGCACTCTTTCAACAGTTCGACGCCTTGTTCTGGCTTCAGATGCTCCAGCACGTGGGAATGGTAAACCGCGGTAACCGAACCTGTCTCACAAGGGATGCCACTGGTAATATCATGCTCGACCACATCCGGACCAGTCGACTTCAGGTCCAGGTTGAGCCAGTCCGGATGGTAGGTTCTGCCGCAGCCGATGTTCAACATCGAAGCATTTTCAAAAACGCTGCGGCGATCGATTGCCTTCAATTCAGGTTGCATCGACTGCCTCCCGATCGAATAATTGCGTTTGAGACACGGAGATTGGGGTTTCTTCTGTGCGCCTCTTTTCCAAAGGGTAATAAATTCCAATTCGGCCCGTGTAATCGATTCGGTTCAACATCATGGCAACCCGATGTTTCTCGAAATATTCCTCGACAGCTCGGCGACATCCTTGCCAATGCCCAAAGTCATCAATAATCAAGACTCCACCTGGGCTGAGCAACGGAAACAACATCTCAAGTTCCAGGCGGGTTGATTCATACCAATCCGTATCGAGCCGCAACAAGGCGATCCGGCCGGGACGATGTTGTAGCAGAGTCTCCTCGACCTTACCTTCGACCAGGTTGACCTGCTGACTCGGGTAATTCGTTTGCCCCATGACCGTTCTTACCTGATCGATCGAAGACCGGCACCATACCGACTTGGAGTCCTGTGGATCCTCAGTCTCGAGCAAGTGGGTCGCTGTCTTCCCAAGAAAATCAACATCCTTGTCAGTCGGCTCCGACATGCCTTCAAACGTGTCGTACAGCCAAAGCGGCCGGTCACTGACTCCCCGGTTCAGCAGCGTGCGGGCGACTGCCGCCATACTTCCCCCTCGCCAGACACCACACTCCACAAAAGCACCAGCAATTTGGTTCTGCAGGATGTAGTCGACAGCACTACACAAAGCCATGACGCGTTCCGGTGATGTCATAGTATACGGCTGTACCGCACGGATGATGTCAATGAACTCCGGCGTGGCATCAGGTAAGCGAGCCCTCAGCTCGGCCATCATGTCGACGGTCTGATTTTTGGTTTTTTTCTTGCGGAAAAACAACACGGGTTTGGGTCTGGCCTCGGGGAAGGGGATAAAGCTGGCGAGCTCCCGAAGGAACCATGCCAGAACATTACCGATTTAACAAATCAGGCTCTTCGGGTAAACCGCGACCTACCTGCTATCACTCGGTTCTACCCGTGGAAAACCTTATACAGGCAAGGTGAACCTCGCTCGACAAGCCCAGGACGGGAACCGTCATCTTCCCATTCTGGCTCGCAGATCGGATTCGTCTTGGCGGAAAAGAAGCTCCATGTTTTAATCTCGTTCGCATCATTCCATTTCCTGAACAGGGTGCTAGCGGGGTATCATGTCGCAACTTCAAACGCCCATCGCTTTTTGCGTTTTCAATCGACCCGAGGTCACCGAACGGGTCTTTTGCGAAATCGCCAAACAGCGACCACGCCACCTGCTCGTCATTGCCGACGGCCCCCGGCCACAACACCCCGGCGATGCGGAAAAGACGGCGCGGACCCGAGACGTCATAAACAAAATTGACTGGCCCTGCGATCTAAGAACCTGTTTTGCCGAACAGAACATGGGATGTGGCAAACGAATGGCCACTGGGCTGACATGGGCATTTGAACAGTTCCACGAGCTGATCATTCTCGAGGATGACTGCTTGCCACACCCCTCGTTTTTTGGCTTTTGCGAACAGTTGCTCGACCGTTATCGAGAAACCAGCGAAGTCATGATGATCAGCGGAGATAATTTCCAGCCAGCTCCCGTCTCGGAACAATCTTACTACTTCTCCAAATGGCCCCACATTTGGGGTTGGGCCAGTTGGCAACCGGCATGGCAAGCTTTTCTCGATACATCGCCACCCCAAGATGATCGCGAATTGGCTGAAACCCTAAGCCGGGTGCACGCGCAAACCGATGAAATTGAACGCTGGACTTCGATCCTGCGGGACTATTTTCAAGGAAAAATTGACACCTGGGATTTTCAATGGATGTATGCCATCTGGAAACAACGTGGCCTCACGGTGCTCCCGAATCTCAACCTCATCTCGAATCTCGGTTTCGGGCCGGGAGCTACGCACACGTTGGATGAAAACTCATGGCTGGCTGAATTGGAAACGCACGAATTAATCAACCTGAAGCACCCTAGCCAGATCGAGGCAGATTCAAGGGCTGATCGTTGGACGTTTGAAAACATCATGCAGCTCAATGGAATGCCAGAAATTCCGGCGTCGAAATCGCCCCCGACTGCAGCGGGTAACTGGTTGACTCGCTTTCTCAAATCAGGCTCCAGATCTTCCCTGCATCACTAAATCAAAACCCGCACTCAATGAAAATCGCTATTTTTTCACCGTATGCAACTGTGGTTCCGCATTTCGAAACGGAATTGGAAATCGCACAGTCCCACCTCGAACAGGAACACTCGGTCGATTACATCGGTTGTTATGGCAAACTGGCCAATTGCGATTTCA
>JAYZCF010000082.1:0-19346 GCA_036338455.1 Planctomycetota bacterium | reverse complement strand
TGATCCGCTGTTCCGCCAAATCACCGAGTAACCGGTCGGCAATCCGGGTGATTTCTTCTCGGCCGAAAACACCCACTAGCGAATCGATGTCTGGCCGATCCAGCAGCAGTTGTTCCTTTTGGCGTTCTGCCAGACAGCCGGAAACAATTACTCCACGCGTTTTTCCGTTCCGTTTGAGTTCCAGCATTTCATCAATCGCTGCGAACGACTCCGTGCGAGCCCGTTCGATGAAACCACAAGTGTTGACGATGACAAAATCGGAGCGTTCAGGATCATCGGTCAGTTGGTAACCGTCGAGCTTCAGCAATCCCATCATTCGTTCACTATCGACGGTGTTCTTGGGGCAGCCGAGACTCACAAAGGCGTACTTCCCTTTAAAGTCGGCGGCCGGCGTCGGGGTTTCGTATTCGTGGGACACAGTCATGGTGATTTAACGGGGATTGGAGGCGACTCGGACAGTCCGAAACGTTGGTCGTGATGTTAGCCGAAACGCCGACGGGAAACGAGGTAGAATCATCAGCCTGGGGCGATTTCCGATGCATTTCCGCGGGAAACTGGACCGTTTGGATCGACTGCATCGTTGGCAGGAATGATCAGGGGTCGCTTCCCTGGATCTGGCAGTAGCTCTCATACCGTCGCACGTCGATCTTGCCATCGGCGACCGCATGCTTGACCTGGCAGTCTGCCTCATGAGTGTGGGTGCAATCGGGGAATCGGCAGCTTGTCACAAAAGGTCGTATGTCGCGAAAGTATCCGCCAACTTCTTCGGGGATGACATCCCACAGCTGGAATTGTCGAATCCCGGGGGTGTCGATCAGGTGGCCCCCGAGCTCGAGCGGGATCAGGCGGGCGGCCGTTGTCGTGTGACGCCCTTTTTGGTTTTCCTGGCTCACATCGGAGACACGCAGCTCGAGCCCCGGCTGGATCGCATTGAGGATGGATGATTTCCCGACCCCGCTCTGTCCAGTCACGACACTATCCTGCTGGTAGATGGTCGATTTCAGTGACTCGATCCCCTGCCCTGTTTTGGCTGACACGAGCAGGACCTGGTAACCGAGCTGACTCCAAACGCCGACCACAGGCTGCAGGTCGGCCTGGTCAACCAGATCGACCTTGTTGATCACGATGACCGGGCGGATGCGCGCTTTTTCTGCGGAAACTAGAAAGCGATCGACGAGGTTTGGCTTGAGACCGGGCTCGGCGGCGCTGGCGACGATCAGCACGACATCAATGTTGGCGACGATAATCTGCTGGCGCTGGCGGCTGGTTCGGCTCAACTGATTGGAGCGGGGCTCCACGCGTACAATCACGCCGGTCTCTTCGTCGATCGGCTGCAGGGTGACACGGTCCCCCGCTACAACGACATGTTGCAGGTCGGTAGAGAGCGACTTGAGGATTCCCTTCAGCGCGCAGGTGTATGTCTTCTGCTCTGTCTGGACGATCGAATTCAGGCCGTGAACGCTGATCACTCGTCCCGTTTCACAGGTTTCGGGGTTGATCTGGAGTTCCACCTGGAATCCCCCCGTATCTTGGTCGACCCGCGCGCCGCTGACGGTTCGTTTGCGTGTCAGATCGCCTTTGCCGGAAATCCTCTCACCGCGGCGGAGGTTTTCGATTGACTGGTCACCGGATTGGAATTCCCGCGTGAAATCACGTTTGCGAGTTTTGGAGTCGTGGCGTTTGCGGAAGTCGGTTCGGACCACCGGGTTCTTCTTCTTTTTCCTGGCCATTGGCTCGTTACTCGGGTGGATGGTACTTGGTGGCTTGTTTTGTGCCTTTAGGAGCACTTCTGGTCATGCATATTCACTTAGTGGCCGCCCTTCTCCCTGTGTCCTCATCGGTTGGATGACGGTCGGCCACGTCCCCTTCCTTTGTACCACAGATCATTCCTGGAACCATCAGCATTCGCTGGAACGTCTTTGGTAACTGGTTTAATCCCACGTCGATAGAGACGAATGCGATCTGAAAGTGGTAATACAACTATCCGGAATTGGATTCCCAAACTAAGTTAGGAAACAAGAGGTTGCTCCCGTCGTATTGATTTGGTCAGATGTTGTTAGGCTCGAGGTTCGGCGGCAATTTGGCAGAAGAGGATCGCCCGGGTCTGATTGCCCCAGGTGCGATTATTTCGCGGTGACGACGTGCGGAAATTACTTTGTCTTAAAAACGAATCGGACCAATGGCCCGAAATTCCAGACGGATTTCGGGAGCATTGTGAAGTGGTCCAAGTCGATAGCCTGATCGATGCTTTGGTGCTGCTTGGTTCCGAAGCGTTCGATGGAATCTATCTCGGTTCCTGCCATCCTCAGCCAACCAACCCCCCGCCCAATGTGGAGCACCATCCCGAGGCCCTGTCCCTTCAACAGTTGTTGATCGGTTCTCTCGTCGTCAGGGATATGCCGGATGGGGTGGCACTACTGGATTGTGACTACCAGATTATTCAAGCAAATAACAAAATGGCCAGTTGGTTCGGAATGTCGTACTTCACTGGCCTTAATTTTTATAAAGCGATTGGTAACCCGGAAATACTGGGTGCCGAACTGAGTCCGTTGGGAACGGCCTTGGCCAAGCAAACGACTTGCGCGGCCACGATGCAATTGCACGACAAGTTTTACCAGTTGAACGTAGCGCCGGTGCTGGGGGGTAATGGACAGGTGAATTTCCTGGTCGTGACCGTCAGGGATTCGACCCAATTCACCCATCAGCGTCAAAAACTGGAGGCGTTGCATCAGGCGGGAATGGCTTTGGCAGACTTGCGGCCGGAAGAGATCTTCGAGATGGAGGTGGAGAACCGGATTGAACTGCTAAAGCAGAACATTCTGCATTACACCAAGGATTTACTGAATTATGACGTGGTGGAAATCCGGTTGATCGATAATGCTAGCGGCCTGCTGGAGCCGTTGCTTTCCGTCGGAATTGACTCGGAACGGGCAAAGCAGCCGCTGTTTGCTTCGGCCAAAGACAATGGCGTCACAGGCTTTGTGGCGGCGACGGGCAAGAGCTATATGTGTGAGGATACGACCAATGATCCTCTATACCTCGATGGATTGATTGGGGCGAAGAGCTCTTTGACGGTTCCCCTGATTTACCATGATCAGGTGATTGGCTCGTTCAACGTGGAAAGCCCTGAGGTGCGAGCTTTTAATGAAAGCGATCTGAAGTTTGTGGAGGCTTTTGCGCAGGATATCGCCCAGGCACTCAACACGCTCGAATTGCTGGTTGCCCAGCGCGCCAATACAGCGCAGCAGAGTGTTGAAGCAATCCACAGCGCGGTCGCTTTGCCGATCGACGAAATTCTCAACGACACGGTTCAGGTCATTGAGAGCTACATTGGACACAATCCGGGGGTTGTCGAGCGCCTCAAATCAATTCTCAAGAATGCCCGCGATATCCGGCAAGTGATCCAGAAAGTGGGGGAAAAAATGGCCCCTGCCGAGGCGGTGCCTGCAGGGGTGCAGATCGACCAGCGGCCGGTCCTGAAAGGAAAGCACGTTCTGGTCATTGACGCCGATGAGCAGGTTCGCACGTCGGCCCACAACCTGCTCGATCGTTACGGTTGCATAGTGGAAACCGCACACGAGGGTGGGGCTGCGATGTTGATGATCCGCAATTCGGAACAGCATTACGATGCGGTGATCGCCGACATTCATCTGCCGGATATGAATGGCTACGAGATGTTGTTGAAGCTCAAGGAAATTACTGGCCGGGAGAGTCCTAACCTGATCTTGATGACCGGCTTTGGGTATGACAAAGGGCATTCCATCGTCAAGGCTCGACAAGCCGGTTTGCGGCAGGGTGCCGTGCTCTACAAACCGTTTCGTCTGGACCAACTACTGCAGATCGTCGAGTCCTTCGTCGACTCCGCAGCGACAGCGCCCTAGAGACAGCGCCGTAAAGACAGCGCCGTAAAATGAGGGGTTAAGTGATGGTTTGGGCCTGCGTCTTGTTGCGGTGCTCCGTCACTTGGTTGCGTTGGTCCGCTTGCTCGTCTTATCCGGCCCCGGGAAATCCTGTGGAATCGGTTGTGTTACTTTGCCCGTTGCCGCCCATTCGCAACCCCGATTAAATGTCGTGATGAAACCGACACATTCCATCGAGTAATCCGCGTGGCCAAGCGTGGTGTGGAAAACCCTGCCCTTACCGAAATCGATGACCATCAGCATCGGTTCGTGGCGACCAGATCCGCCGGTCTCCTTGTCTGAAAAGGAAGTGGCTAGCACGACCATTCCTTGAGCCGGCCCCCGAAGTTTGTCGTACAACTCGTCCTGGGCATGCATCCACTCAGAGGGTAGGCCTTGGGTGATCGGGTGTTCCGAGTTGCGGGTGACTACCGGGAATTCATGTTGCCGACCGTGGCCGCCGCCCCGGCCGTCGCTTGTGTCGCGGATGACCTTTCCGTCTTCTGAGTAATAGACGTAGGGGCCGCTTTTTTCGGTGCGGCCGCCCCATCCTCCGAGACCAATCATCTGGTTGTATTCTTTCCAGTTGGAGAATGCATTGTCAGCAGCATGAACGACAACCAAGCCTCCACCCTGATTCATGTAATCCACGAAGCTTTGTTGGGTTTTCTCGGGCCAAGCTGCGCCGTTGTAGTTGGATATGACGACATCGTATTCGGAAAAGGCGGGTTGGAAATCAGCGTCCGTGCCGTTCGGTGCCGTCGTCGCGACATCCACATCAAACAGACCGGTTTCTTCAAGGTAGCCCTTCATCATTTGGGTGGTCTTGGGCCACACCTTGTGGTTGTTCTGGCCGTCGACAATCAGGGCTCGCGACTTAGTTTGAGCCGAACTCCTTTCAACGCTTAAGCCAAATCCAGTAATCAACCAAGCCAGCAGCAACAAGAATAGTTTGTTTTTCATTGGAGATACCTGTCTGTGTGAATGGGGCTGTCCACATAGTGTAGTGGTTTTAAAAATGTCACAAAACCCAAAGACCTCCGCTAATTTGGGGATTTATGGGGGGGGGTGAGGAGATGACAGGTCGGCCCATTCCCTATAATATGGGGCGACTCACAGGTGGGCGATCGCAATATCGATTGGCAAGGTGACCGATGAATCGGGGAATGAAAATGGAAAAGAAACAGAAGAGTTTAGTGCGTGTTACCGTGGCTTTCGCTGGTTTGGCAGTTGTCGTTTTTGCTGCTTCAGCGCTGGGCGTCGGTTTTGCCCTCTCGGTTGCTGGCTCGGATTGGGTAGCCGACTCGGGCTCCGAGTTGCCGATTGTTCTGCAAGCCGATACCGCTTCCAGCGGGAAGTCCCTGGCGATGGCGACCGGTTTGATTGACACAGAAGATAATGTCGAAGGCCTGTTTGTTTTGGATCGTCTGAGTGGCAACCTGCAGTGTTGGGTGATGAATAGCCAGACCGGAGGGATTGCTGCGATCTACACAGCGCAACCGGCGATTGATATGGGGTTGGAAAAAGGTGGCGAAGTTGACTATGTCATGACGACGGGGCGAATGAACTTTCAGCGGATGGGCCGTGCGGGGAATATGATTCCTGCCGGCTGTGTCTGTTACGTCGGAGACGGTAACAGTGGGAACGTCGTCGGGTACAGCGTTCGTTTCAATCGGCAGGCAGCACTGCGAGGTGGCGGGCAAGGCGGCCAGATGACACTCGTCTGCAAGGGGTTCGCCCGCGATACGGCGATGCAACGGGATCAGTAAAGTTTGCCTGGGTTGCTCGACGGCAGCTGTCGACATCGCCGTTTCCCCCCGCCCAGGTGAAGATGATAACCGTTGAAGAGTTTGTCGCCTCCAGCCGGCGGATAATTGGCCGCGTCTCAAACCGCATCACGTAAACGCATGGCAGGCGGTTGAAAGTCCGCCATCTCACGGAGTACCTGTCGCCAGTTGGCCGGTCGACCGGGGGTCAGTCGGCCCAGGATGCGCTGGCTGTCCGCGTTGGTCAGCCAAGGGATGTTGGCCGGCATCTGGTCAATATGCAAAAGTCCAAGCACTGCGGTGCCGGTCGCTTTGACCAGGCCGTTCTCCAGGCCGAACCGATCGACAAGGCTGGTCGTGGAAGATGGAAACGTTCGATCAAGCTGGTTGACCATCGATGCCGCCAGCGGATCCGGGGTTTCGATGATCACTTGGGCGATCGAAGCGGGGTCAACCATTCTCGCAGCGGTCACGTGCAACAGGTCAACCAGGAAGACCACGGCGGTTCGTACGATATCGGCCGCCGAAACTTCCTTGGTCTGCCAAGGCTGGCAGCATTCCAGATAGTCTGCGATTTGATTAAACGGGGCGGTAGAGTGCAGAGATTGCCAAGCGGACAGCAAGTCGGGGATCGCCTGGCCTTGAACGTTGAGTTGCTCGCTCGATGCTTGGAGCTCTCCCAGGCCAAAAAAATTCAGGACCTGTTCCAGGAACTCGAGGCCGAGAGTTTCAGCCAGCTGAATGCGCGGAACCTCGGCTTCCAATCCATCGGAGGGGGGGAGGAATACAACTTGGGACCTGCCTTGAACCGACATAAACAGCCGGGACTCGTTAGCCACTGTTTTTGAACGATCTGCCATCATCAGCCAATTGGGTAGGCAGTGTAGATGTTGTCCGTTGCCCCCAGCAGCCATATCTCGGGCGGGAAACGCATCGAGAGTCGTGATGCCGGTTGTTTCCGCTACGCAAATCGGGTCAATCCAGTTGCTGAATGTTCTCTGGCCATCAAAATCATCGAACCACATCCCCGGATCGTGGACTGCGACAAACAGCAGGCGATCGACATATTTTCCAGCGTTCTGCTTGAGTGACTCGATGATCGGACAGAGGGCTTCGGATAGGTCGGACTTGGCTAGCAATGTTGTCTGGAAATCGGGTTGGTCCGACTGCGAGAGCTGTTGGCAGGTGTCTCGAACGCTCTCCGGAAGCTCCAAGGCTTCCGTTACGGAATGCCTTAGACGCAGGTACTTGCCATGTCCCTCGCTCAGAATCAAGGCTCCCTGCACGGAACCCAGGTCATCGGAGATTGACAGGCCGATCGCCAGACGGCGGCGCCGATCCGACAGTTCCTGATCAATCCTCCGAGCTGGGTCCAGAGGGTTGGAGCCGTTCCAATTTTTTGGGCTGGGAAAAAAAATCGACAACCACAGGTTAAAGCTAGCTGTTGAGCAGGGGAAGAAAAAAAGCGGTGGTATCCTTTAAAGTCGGCATCCCACCGCGTTGGTTGGTAATAAAAACCGGTTGACTCACGCCCTTTTTCCAAATGGGCAGGTCGCTCTATCAGGCTGCGATACGGAGGAAATTGCCAGACTCGATCTGAATTCCTTCGATGAACTCTTCAAAAATCCGCACATCCAGCGCCGAAGCCGCATCGTTTTCGGGGTGGAATTGGGTGCCCATGGCGAACCAGCCTGGGATTTCACTCTCAATCGCTTCAATCACGCCATCAGGGCAGCGTGCTGTGACGGCAAACCCTGAAGCGACTTCGTCGATCGCCATGTGGTGCCGACTGCTGACACGAATTTCTCCATCGCCGTATACGCGCTCCATCAGGGAGCCTGGAGCGACTTCCAGGCTGTGACGGTGTCCTGGATCTTGGGGGTCTTTGTGAGGAATCGCGTTGGGAACGTCTTCAGGTAGGTGCAAAAACAGGTTTCCACCGAGCGTAACGTTCATCAATTGCAGGCCAACACCAATTCCGAATACCGGTAATTTCTGTTCCGCAATTGCCATCATGAGTTTGCGGTCAAACGATTCCCGGCGATCGTCCATGGTGCGAATGGCCGGGTGCAGCATAAAACCATCGCGGCGAGGGTCAAGATCGGCGCCGCCAATCAAAACGATGCCATCCAGTCGCTCCAAAAGCGCTGAAATGTCGTCTTCGGAGGTCATGGGTGGAATGATAACTGGTATTCCACCGGCCCGCAAAATACAGTCATAATACCCGGATGTAATTACTGAAAATGATGGCTGGTTACCCTGGGCACTGCGATAATCTGCGTTAATTCCGATCAATGGTTTCTCAAGCATCGTTTACTCCTTTAAATTGCTGGGTCGACCCTTCGTGGGTCCAATTGAGGCCGAGAATGAGACGTCAGTTTAGGATCTGATCGTGTGACCACGGGATTTCGTATTGGCAACCGCCGCTGTTTGGATCGACGTCCGGGATGATCATCATCTTCGGTTTGCGATCTGATCGGTTGTGCCGACTGTTGCCCGTCCTAAGCCTGAGTCGGTTAGCTCCTCGATGGTTAATTGCTCCTCACGGTGACGTGATCCGATTCACGACCACCGGGAGCCAATTTCGTGGATCCGAAAAAAAGATCAAGGATTTACATGTAAATTGCACTTGCCCCGGAGCCACCCTCCACATCTTGTGCTAGCAGTGATAGCATGAGCTAGCAGGCAGGTGCTGTGGCCCGTGTGGGCCTCTTTTTGAAAACCGAACAAACCTTCGGCTGAGACTGTAAAAAGCGGTAAAACGCATGAAAATCCGTTACGAAAACGTCTGTATCGAGTCCTTTGGGTATACCTTGCCCCAGGATATTTGGACTTCGGCCCAAATCGAAGACAAGCTCGCGCCGCTCTATCGTCGCCTCAAGCTGCCCGAGGGCAGATTGGGAATGATGACGGGCATTCAGGAGAGGCGTTTTTGGCCCAAGAACCTGCGGCCCAGTGAATTAAGCGTGAACAGTGGCCGTCTCGCCTTGGAGGTGGCAGATTGGGATCCCTCCCGGGTGGGTTGCCTGATTCACGGCTCCGTTTGCCGTGACTTTCTCGAGCCTGCAACCTCCTGCACGGTGCACCACCAATTGGGCCTGGGTCAGGATTGCGTGATCTACGATGTCTCCAATGCCTGTCTGGGAATCATGAACGGGATGGTGCAGGCGGCCAATATGATTGAGTTGGGACAAATTGAGTCCGCCTTGGTGGTTGGCTCCGAAGGAGGGCGGCAACTGGTAGAGACCACCATTGACGCTTTGAACCGGGATGAATCTCTGACTCGCAAATCGATCAAATCGGCGGTCGCCTCGTTGACGATAGGTTCGGCTAGTTGTGCTGTCCTGTTAACCCATCGTTCCGTCAGTTCGACCGGTAACCGGATGTTGGTCGCTTGCTGCAAAGCGAATACCCAGTACAACGAGCTTTGTCAGAGCTTGCAGGATCAGGCTGGCAGAGACATGGCCCCTTTGATGGAAACCGACTCGGAAGAACTGATGAAACGGGGAATCGAGACCGGCGTGGAGACGATGGCTGAGTTCCTTGAGGAAACGGGTTGGTCTCCTGCTGACATCGCTCGAAGCGTTTGTCACCAGGTAGGGGGAACCCATCGCAAGTTGATGCTGGAAGCTCTGGGGATTGCCGAACCACGCGACTACGCTACCTATTCCTGGTTAGGCAACACCGGTTCGGCCGCGTTGCCGGTCACCATGGCGATCGCCTGTGAAAATGAATTTATCCTGCCGGGGGAACAGGTGGGGATGTTCGGCATCGGTTCGGGGATCAATTGCGTGATGATCGCCGCTCAATGGCAAAAGTCATTGGTCCGTGGGATGACGTGGAAATCGAAGCCTGCCAATATTTTGCCCCGTTGACGGGTGGGCTCGCCGGGGCGGCATCCAGGGTTTCTCAGGATGTCCTACTCCCCATTTCCTCGAATCGAGCCGCCGTTTGGTCGATTGTTCGTTGAGCTTAATTTACTTTAATGAAATCGGAACGCTTCATTGTCTCCCCGCCCTCGACGGAAAGCACGGAACGTATTTTTTCCAAGTTGCGTCGCACCGCCCGCACCTCAAATCTCCCATCGATTATCAGCACCCCTTCTTCCTGCTCTTTGCCAAACCGGGTAAGAGAGTCGGCCGGGCCATCGAGGGCCTCCGGTTGCGTCCATGGCAGAGCGGTCTTTTCGGCACCTTCGACTACGATGGCATTCCATATTTTGCGGTCTTTTATCTGGTCCAGCTCAGGACCTCGGGTGCGATCGGTGTGCAGTCCGCCTGGCCCGCAAAAGAGATGCAAATTTGAGACATTGGTACCCGGTTCAAGCTCGAATTCAACGGGAATTTCTTCCGCTACCTGTAGGTTTTCCGGGTGATCCCAGGGCAGATCAAATTGAAATCGATCGTACAGCTCCTGGTACCCCAGCATTGGCAAGATGCCCACGCGCCAACTGAATTGGGCGGGCAAGCCGTCGTTCTGGTTGCGCGCGTCGACCGGCGGGAGCGAGCCATACTGTTTCTCGTACTGCTTTAATGCGGCGGCGATCTTGCGGAGCCGGTCCACCCGTTGTTGGGCCGCTATTTGTCGCTCGGCATCGCGCATGACGGCTTGGACGGCGGCTGTTAACTGAGGGGGGCGGGCCATTGTGAGAATGAGTTGTTGCGGCGCTTGTCGAACCTGCAGCAAGCGTTCCTGCTGTATTTGTTCGACGAGTTCCATCACCAGGGGAGTTGATTCGGCCTCCACCAACTGCCCCTCTTCCATGCCGCCCAATGGCAGGCCTGCAGCCGGAAATCCGGGAATGCCCGATGAGCTGGTTCCTGCGCTGTTGGTCAGCGCTGTGTTGACCATTTCGAATATTTCGCTTTGCAATTCTGGATTGTCCAGAAAGAAAGCCAATTCGAAGAACTCTTTTGGTTTTTGAAGACTCAGTTTGAATGTCAATTTCTGCAGATCGCTTGGAAGATCGACCAGTTGGCCGATGTTCCCCGGTGCGTTCCGCAACAGGTCGAATACGCCTTGCAGCGTTGTTCGAATTGGGCTGATGCTGATGACGCCTGTCAAGGCAGCGTCCGTCGGTAATGCTTGCAGGTCGCGAATCAGGCTGGTAGCTCCTTTTCCATTACCAGACAGCTTATCCATCGCAGCTGAGGCTCCCATTGCGATTCGGCGATCGGAAAGTATGCGGATTTCAGGCGGGCCATTGGCAGTCTCTGGCGAATTCGCCTCAGGAGATTTGTCTTGTTCGCTGGATCGCACCGCTGCGGACTGCTGTCTCTGCTCATCCAGCTCACTCCGGTTAAGTGGTGTTGCGAAATCGAGAATCAGAATGACTGGTGAGGTCGTCGGTTGCCCCGTCATGTCCGGGATGACCGAAAAAAATTCACGATCCAGAATGCACCAGACGTTTTGCAGGTTTTCCAGTTTCCCATTGCCAGAACCGATCAAGTTTGCCAGTTGTTTCTGCAGCCCCTCGCTGTTGATATCGAGGTCGCGCATATTTTCCAGCAGCTGGCCGGGATCTGCGTGAAAACAGGCAAAGTGATCACTGTTTAAAAAGGATAGTTCCGCCCCGTTCCATTCCGCCGTTTTGCTTTGCTCCTCTTTGCGACGAGCCTCGTTAACGTGGAATGTCGGTTGCTTTCCTGTCTGCCGGGGGACTGCATCGACAACGGTTGGCTGGCTGCATGCTGGAATCGATAAAACAAGGGAAGTGGTCAGCAAGGCTGCCAGGAAAAGCTTGGTGGACGGCATCGGTCTGAGTCACCTACGGCTGTCAAAGAAATGGAGAACTAACTAACTTTAGGTATTTTAGCCTAGGGAACAACCGTCTTAGGCAGTACAAGTGTACCCTGGTATACGGCTCGAGGTTTCATAACCGGCTGAACCGGATTGTCACCGACAGATTCAGTCCGGATTTACTGTTTTAACAACGGATTTCCTGTTGACCCAACGGGTCTCCATTTAAACTGGAACGGTGGATACCGGTAGTTTGGACAGACAGGCATGAAACGAAGAAAACAACGATCGCGTCGTTCCGGCTTCAAGGCGGACAAGCCCTCCCGTCGCCGAAGCCGTTCCTTCGCTTCTTGGTATTTCATCATCGCCGCCCTGCTGGCGGCTCTGTTTGCGACCGGCATTTTGGCTACCCGCCTCCGCGTGGACTCTCAGAATCGTCAAAGAGAATTAGCCGAGGCAAGAGGGCCGAACAAATCTTACAGCGAGTTGGAGCTCGCTTTGGAGAGCGGTGAAAAACAGCGTTTGCTCGACGTGATGAAGAGGTTCAAAGTTGAGCAAGGCGAGGAGTTTGCCCTGCAGTTGGACAAGATCCAAAAAAGACTGCAAGTCTCTGAGCGTTTGCAAGCGATCGAAGACGATCCGGAAGCGAGGCAGTTGGGTTTGCTCTCCGGTTTGGATGCGCTGACGCTATGGCACACGTTGAATGTGGTCCATCAGCTGGATGACCCACTCCTGCAGGTCAAGATGCAGGAATTGGCTGGCAAGCATGTCGACAATGAGGACCGCAAAGTCGCAGCCCGAGCCAATTACGTTTTGGCCTTAGTGGAGGTCCATCAGTTTATATTGAATCAAGACCCGCGGTTGTTAGAGCAAGGCATGCAGCACTATGTGTCGACCCTCGCAAATGTTGACGATAGCCTGGTCGAGGCGATCCGGCTTTCCAATTTAGCCAGTCTGCTTTCGCAGACGGGTAACGACCAAGAGGTTCGTCAAATGTGGGAAGCGTTTTATCAGCGATTTAAAGATGCAGGAAACCAGGCGGTCCGGGCCTTGGCTGTTAAGGCCTACGACCAGTACATCTTTACCGGTGCTCCCGTCACCTTGGCCATGGAGCAGATCATTCAAGGCGATCCGGGGGCGGTTGACGGTTTGGTGGAACAGGTGGACCTGCTTGTGTCATCCAATGATTTGTCTGATAGTGGGTTTGACAAGCTGTTGGCCATGCTCGAGGTTCTGGTGCAGAATGGGCAGGTGGCAGAAGTTCAGCAGATTGCCACTTCCCTGCTGGAACGCTTGCCGCAGATTACCTCAATGGCTGTTGAGGAGAGCGTCCGCCAGAAAATCGGGAAGACACTCGATCGCGCTCGGCTGATGGGGCAAGCGTATGGTTTTCAAGGATTGAAGATCGATCAGGAAAACGCTTTCGATGCCTCGAAGTTGCAGGGCTTGCAGGTGATTTTGATGTTCTGGTCACCGGATAATGTGCGGTCGGTGGAGCGGCTCGCCAGGGTGCATAAAATGGTCAGCCTCTTTGATGCAAGCCAAGTGAGATTAATCGCTCTCAGAGAGTCGAAGCCCCCAGAGGCAGGACCTTTTGACGAGGGGTTGGATGCGGCCAGTCGTCCGGTCCCACCTTCGTCTTTGCCCCCCAGCTCAGCGGAATTCATGACTTCGTTGCCCAACTGCAAATTCTTGCAGGTCGAATCGGGTACGCCGCAAAACGGCTCATTCCTGAAGCGTCTAGGCCCTCCTTTTTTGCCCTACATCGTGATGTTCGATGCGGACCATCGGGTTGTTGCGCTCAATCCCAGTCCGGATTATCTGGTCCAGGCCTTGGGTGGTCGGGAAACCGAGCGAGCTGCCGATCAGTGAGTAAAAACGTCGGTTTGTGAGTCTTCCCGGCGGTCGCTCAACCGCAGGACGGGGGGTGATTTTCACTCGCTTTTTTTCGGGCAAGCGATCGATGGTTGGAAAGGGTTCTCTGCTTTGGCTCGCTAGCAGACGACATGGGTAATCCGGGCTGTTGCTGGAGGCATAAAACGGTGGTGTCTCTGAAAGGCCGGGATTTACGGGCTTTGTTCGATATTGGCAGCCGATTTGTGATTTGCTACTCTGTGTTCGTTCGATAGCAGAAATGTGAAACCTGGAATCGAACTTGGTTTGAATCAAGAAAGGGCCTGAATCATGACGATTCTGCTGAAGCTTGGTTCACCCAGAGCTTAGCTACGGCTTAGCCACCGAGAACCAATGGTAAGGAAGCCACATCGCCTCGAGACAAAGTGTCTCCTGGCTGTTGACAAAGGATATTGTCGATGAGTTCGAAAACGGATTTTGATATTAGCGTGCATATTCGCTGGATGATTCGCCGGGATATGCCGGAAGTACTCGATATCGAAAAAAGCAGTTTTGAATTCCCTTGGTCCGAGGAAGATTTCATTCGTTGTCTGCGTCAGCGAAACTGCATCGGCATGGTGGCTGAATACGACGAGCGGGTTGTCGGGTTCATGATTTATGAACTCCATAAGAATCAGTTGCACGTTCTGAACTTTTCTGTCCGACCTGATGCTCGCCGACGCGGGGTGGGGCAGCAGATGATCAATAAGCTGGTAGGTAAGCTATCTCAGCAACGTCGCAATCGAATCGTCCTGGAAATCAGAGAAACCAATCTCGCCGCGCAGCTCTTTTTCCGCAATTCCGATTTCCGTGCCGTATCCGTGTTGCGTGACTACTACGATGACACGACCGAAGATGCGTACGTGATGCAATATCGCTACAAGGAAGAGGTCAAGGCACTCGAGGCGGTCAATCGAATTGCTCGCTTGGCCGGTTAAGATTCGCTTGTTCGCTTACCACCTGCCTCGCGATCTTCAGAGCGTAGTCGTTCCGTGATTTGGTTGGCCCGTTTTCTCAGGAGGGTCTGCAGGTCTCCGATTCCTTCGGATAGTTCGACCCCTGCTGCTGTTTTGCGCAGCTGTAAACAGTTGCGAGAGACCGTTTCATAGACCGTGCAGATCGGTTGGCAAGGAAGGATCTCGGTGCCCGGTCGAGGGATGTCAGCGAGTCGGAACGCTCGCGATGATGCAGGGTCGCCGGCCAGCCATCGATGGGCCGACGGGGCAATGGTCAACGGTCGATTAAGAGGGGAATAAACAATCGCTTTTCCCGCCGCCAGATCCCAGTGGTTCGTCGTGGCGAACGGCCTTGGCGTCTTTGGAGGATTCCGGTAGGTGGGTTCACAAGCCTCGACATGGAGCCCCACAATCGACGGTAAATCAGTTGAGTGTTCGTAAAGATCGGTGGAAGCCGTCAGCCTGGGGTTTAGGTCGATCAGCTGGATCATGTTCTCATTGCAAATAAAATCGGCACCCCAAATACCAAGCATTGAAGTCGCCTTGCCAATCTGCTGTCCCAGTCCTTCAAATTGCGCCTCCAGATGCACGTCCAGTTGCAGGGGGCCGATGGATCCAGCGTAGGCGAATGGTGATGAGTCCAAGTCGAAGTCTGTTCCCGTTAGTTGGCAGGTGACGCCCAGCAGGCGGGTGCCGGCCTGCGACGTCAGGTAGAGCCCGCTCAGCGTGGTCCCCTCGATGCGGGCTTCGAAATACTCCCCGCTTCGTTTTGGTTCTCCCGGTTCAGCCCGTTGAACACCATGGCCCCCCGAGGAGGCACTCGGTTTACGAAGCCAATCGCCTGGTGGACAGAAAGGTTCGAAGTTGACTTGAGGCCGCGGGATATCCCACTCGTTGGCCAGAGTTTCCCAGCGTCTGATATCGCTCACGCATCGTATAGCATCCGGTTCTGGCCCCAGGAATTGGCGGAAGGTTGCGGGGGTGAAGAGTTGATCCAGGTGGCTTTCCAGCCCTCCAGCCAAGCACCAGGGGCCAGGGTTTTTTTGCAGGATAGACGGCACCTTGTCCAGTGAGCTGACCTGGATACAGGGCCCGGCTTGGTGGGTGTCCCAGTCGGCGAAAAGGTCCACGCCAATCGGTTCGAGTCCGGCCCTTCTGGCGCTCTCGACGTGTTGTCGCACGCTGGCTCCGACAATCAATAGTGGCTTTGGCATTTGGTGCGGGATTCGAGGGCTTGGTAGCTTGGCATGTGGGGCATGGTCTGATAGTTTACGGTTTCCATTATCGAACAACCGGATCTTTTTTCCCAGTATCCATCGGCCCGAATGCCGTGGCCCGCTGGGCCGGAAGTTTCAAAGCATATTCAAACCTTGGAGACGAAAAGCATGTCGATGTATATTGGTGAAGCTCTGGCGGGTGACGCGAATGAAAATGAAATTGCCCATATTGATTTGATGATTGGTAGCAAGGACGGTCCAGTGGGCACCGCGTTTGCCAATGCTTTGGCCACGCAGAGTGAAGGGCATTCCAACCTGTTGGCCGTCATCACTCCGAATGTTGCCGTCAAGCCAGCCACGGTCATGGTCACTAAGGTGACCATCAAGGGCGCCAAGCAGGCAGTCCAGATGTTTGGTCCGGCCCAAGCGGCGGTTGCCAAAGCGGTTGCCGACAGTGTTGCGGATGGCGTGATTCCCAAGGATCAGTGTGAAGATCTGGTCATTGTCTGCGGAGTCTTCATTCACTGGCTGGCTGAAGATGACAAGAAGATTTATGACTGGAACTACGAGGCAACCAAAATGGCCATTGCCAATGCCATGACAGGCAAGCCGACCGCTGACGAAATGTTGGAAAGCAAAGAAGAAGTCCATCCGTTCCGCGGTTGCTAGTTTGGTCCTGTTGTTCGATACGATCTCAATACGCTCGCTCTGGCGAGCGTATTGTTTTAGGCCGCGTGCTGAACGGTGCTTGTTATGAAACCGAAGATTTTGCTTCAGATCGACGGAGATCCGCACCCCAGTTCGTTTGATTCGATCGTGGCGATCGATTCGGAGGTGGACCAGTTGCTGACCTATGGCGACGTGCAAGTGGAACAGGTGACTGGGCTGATCCATGGAGCGATGTTTACTCGAGGCCCGCAAGATCTGAATCGAACCGCTGCTTTTTTTGGTGGCAGTAACGTGGGGCTGACGACGCGACTGTTTGAGCGCGCCCAAGAATGTTTCTTTGGTCCGATTCGGATATCGATGATGTCCGACCCGAATGGTTCCAACACGACGGCAGCCGCTGCAGTGCTCTGTGCCCGTAAACACGTGGAGCTGGCCAACACGAAGGTTGTCATTCTCGGGGGCACGGGACCGGTTGGCCGTCGTATTGCGACTCTGGTTGCATCGCGAGGGGCACAGGTGGTGGTCGCTTCGCGGACGAAGGAAAAGGCGTTGTCAACCTGCCAGGAGATCGCATCCGGTTTGCCAGATCAGGCGACGTTGGAGCCAGTTTCTATCACCGATAGCCAGTCTGCTGTCGCCTGTCTGGAGGGGGCGGACGTGGTTTTTTCTGCCGGCGCGGCGGGAGTCGAGTTGTTGCACGGTTCCTGGGTCGACGCCGTGCCAAATTTGCAGGTAGCGGTAGACCTCAACGCCGTCCCGCCGTCTGGCATTGGGCGGGTGGAGGTCGCCGACAAGGGTGTCCTGCGTGGGAATACATCTTGTTATGGAGCGTTTGGTGTGGGCGGATTGAAGATGAAGATTCACCGCCGCTCGTTACGCTCATTGTTCGAAAGCAACGACGTGATTTTGGGGTTGGACGAAATCTACCAGATCGGTTCTGAGATTGAATCTGTCTGACTGTTCCCAATTCTGTTTAACAGAGCAGGATCACAAATGCGATCAGGATAAACAGAAGCCCCAATAGCATCGAGACGAAGTTGACGCGGTTTCGGTAGCGGATTTGCTCTTCTGGAGTTCGGCTTATCAGTTCAACCGTTTGGCCTTTGTATTCGATTTTGACCAGCCGCCGATCAAGTTGTCGCGTGCCTTCGGCTTCATCGGGCAGCATGACTTTGGTCGTGTCCCGAGATTTGCCACGGGTGATGCGCTGTGGGTCGTCGATCAAGAAGGGTGCAGGTAGGGTTCCCGCCAACGGGGGGAGAGCTCTTTCGTCTGCCGCCCCGTCTGTTGCATTCCCCGTTTCAGGCGGGACGGTCGTTCCATGCATGGTCGGTAGGCCTGATGGACGCGTGGCTGAGTCTGGCGTTTGCGTATCTCGTTCAACGAGCGGTTCGGGGGTGGTGACACTGGTGGGTGGTAGGTCGTTGATCGGTTGCCCGGTCGCCTTGTCCACTGGCTGAATCGAGCCCCCTTTGAATCGGTTGGACTTCTTTTTAACGGTTCGTTGCGGGGAGGCGTCCGCAGTTTTTGACGACTGCTCTGCTGGAAGATTCTCTTTTGCTTTGAAGCCCGGCGCGAATAGCTCGTTTTCGGTTTCCGTGGGCGGAAGAGTCTCCTGGAAGACAGCTTCACTTTCGATGGTTACTTCTTTCTCGCAATGAGGGCAGGCGATTCGCTTGCCACGCATGTCGGGCGTCAATCCGAACGGGCCGTCGCATTCGGGGCAGTGGTAAACAATCGTGTCGGCCGGAGCCGTTGCCGAGTGATTTGGCTCTTCCCTGCCTGGAATCATCACGGCCGACTGGCAGGAAGGGCAGGCCACGGTCTGTCCGGCCGCATCAGGAGATACCTGGAACGGTTTGGAGCAAGCCGGGCACTGCATGACAAGATTATTCATACGCCGTGGTACACCATGTTTGGTAAATAGCCTCGTTCATCTTCTGGTTGGGTCGACGCCACGATTCTAGCCGGTGGTGTTGAACATCCGGTCACCCGCGTCACCCAGGCCCGGAACAATGTATTTCTGAGCATCGAGGTTTTTATCGACGACACAGCAATGGATTTCAACTTGAGGGAACTTGCGCTGAATGCGGTCGATGCCTTCCGGTGCTGCAATGATGGCCAGCATCTTGATCTGTTGGACTCCCCATTCTAACAGGGTTTCAAAGGCTAAGCAGGCGGAACCCCCTGTTGCCAACATTGGGTCCAAGACAAACGCCAGTTCAACCGGCGAACCAGAGGGGAGCTTGCTGTAGTAGTGAACCGGTGTGGCGGTGGCTTCATCACGGTAGAGTCCCAAGTGCCAGACTTCCGCAGTTGGAATCAGGTCCAGCATCGGTTCGACCATGGCAATGCCAGCTCTTAGTATTGGGACTAGCCCAACGCGCTCGGTAAGTTGGCGGCCGTGCATCTTTTGGATCGGCGTTTCAATCGGATACTCGCTGGTTTTCATTTCGGCGGTAGCCGAATATGCGAGCAGCATGGACAACCGGCGCAGCGATTGCCGGAACTCGGCCGGGCGAGTTGACTTGTTTCGCAATACGGTCAGGTGGCAGTCGACCAGCGGATGGTCCAGTATTTTGGTTGAAGTCATAGAAATCCCTAGGGAAATTCACTTGGAGCCTTAAATGATACCTCTGGCTTTGGCGGAAGAACAGTCTGGACCGCGGCGGGCAAGCTTGTCGGAAGGCGAGGTGTCGCGACTCTCCGCCACGCCTAATCGGTTTCAATCCTCGATTTCGTCAGATGGTCGATGCGAAACAATTTTCGTTTTCCAGGCAAGGTGCCACATGACGAGGAAAGCGACGGGAATGCCAAGGGAAATCGACGCGGCAAGTGGGAACCAGTCATTTTGGGCGGAGATGCCTCCGAGGGCGACATAAGCGAGGACCACGCCCAGGTTGGCGAACAGGATGGGTGGCCAAAACAGTCGTGGGGGAAATCGATAAATCCCTGCGATCAAGACCGAGGCCTCAGCCAGGACAGGTAGGCCTCTCATGAGTACCAGTGGCCAGACTCCCCAAGATTGGAATTTTTGTTCGGCGATCAACAAGGAATCGCGTCGACTGAATCGGCGCGCCAAGGGCCAGCCAAACTTTGAGCCTGCAAAGTATCCGATCAGGGTCGAGAGAATAAAGCCGAGCCAACAGATCAGTGACCCGGTCAGGATGACGAAGACACGACCTTCACAGGGGCACTCGTCGCTAG
>JAYZCF010000081.1:0-9610 GCA_036338455.1 Planctomycetota bacterium | reverse complement strand
AGAAACTGGTGGAACGCCTGCTGGCGTCTCCACGATATGGTGAACACTGGGCCCGTCATTGGCTGGATGTCGTCAAGTACGCAGACACGTGTGGCTACGACAAGGACAAACTGCGGGAGCACGCCTGGCCTTACCGCGATTACGTGATCCGCTCCCTCAACCAAGACAAACCGTACGCCCGATTCTTGCAAGAACAGGTAGCAGGAGACCTCCTGTTCCCAGGGACCTCAGACGGCATTCTGGGCCTCGGATTCATCGCCGCCGGTCCGTGGGATTTCATCGGTCACGTAGAGGTCCCCGAAACCAAGGTGGATGGCAAGGTCGCGCGCAACCTCGACCGAGACGACATGGTCTCGAACACGATGAATACGTTTTGCAGTGTGACTATCCAGTGCGCGAGGTGCCACGATCACAAATTCGATCCGTTCACCCAAGAGCACTATTACGGACTGCAAGCCGTCTTCGCTGCCGTCGATCGAGCCAACCGGATTTACCAACCTGACCAGCAAGCCGAAGCGAAACGGAATTTGTTAAATCGGCAAATCGTCGAATGGCAGGAGCGAATGACGAAGCAGGAACAACAGATCCATAAATCAGCCGGCCCGCAGTTGAAAGAACTGAACAAGAAGATTGAGTCCGCGTCGCGTTCCACAAAACGGCCTGAATTCGGTTTTCACAGTAAGATTGCCCCTCGCTCAGAAGATGCCCAATGGGTCGAAGTCGAACTCCCTGAGGCACAGGAAATCCGCACGATCACCCTCCGCCCATGCCATGACGAATTCGCCGGGATCGGAGCTGGCTTCGGTTTTCCTCTCCGCTTTCGAATCGAAGTCGATGGCCAAACGGTGATCCAGCAAACCGAGGAGGATTTCCCCAATCCCGGATTGCAGCCAGTCCGCTTTTCACTGAATACGCGAGGAAAAACAGTCCGCCTGGTGGCCACCCATTTGGCCGAACGACAAAACGATTACATCCTGGCCCTGGCCGAAATGCAGATCGAAGATGAACAACAGGACAACAAGGCACGCAACGGCAAAGTGCGCTCAAGCGGCTCGGTCGAAGCGGCTCCCCGCTGGCGAGAGACGAACCTTATCGATGGAATCTGGTACACCGGCGACGCCTCTCAGCTGGAAACGCTACAACAACAGAAAGAGGCATTATTAACCGAGCGGGTTCCGGCAAAACTGCGGACCGAGGCAGAAAAAACGAAGAGCAGGATCGCCCAACTGGAAATGGAGCGGCAACAGCTGCCTGCCGGGCAACAGGTCTATGCCGCCGCCACCCATTTCCAGTCCGAGGGCAACTTTAAAGCGACCGAAGGCCGTCCTCGCAGGGTGCAGGTTTTGCACCGTGGCAACATCGAGGAACCCAGGGAGGACGCAGTCCCGGGCGTTATCCCGTTGAACGCCGAGGATCCGTTTCAATTCCCGTCCGACGAACTCGCCGGCGAACCGGGAGAGGGCCAAAGGCGGGCCATCCTGGCCAAATGGCTCAGTTCCAAACAGAACCCGTTAACTTGGCGGAGTATCGTCAACCGGGTTTGGCATTACCACTTCGGACGCGGGATTGTCGACACACCGAACGACTTCGGACGCATGGGAAGCCAGCCCAGCCATCCCGAATTACTCAATTGGCTGGCCGTCGAGTTCCGCGACGGGGGAGGATCGCTCAAAGATCTGCACCGACTGCTGGTCAACAGTGCGACCTACCGCCAGGCCTCGGACGACCGGCCTGCCTGTCACGAACGAGACGCCCAGAACCGGCTGCTTTGGAAGATGGACCGCCGCCGCCTCTCCGCCGAGGAGATCCGGGACACGATTCTCAGCGTGGCGGGTCGTCTGGACTTGACGATGGGTGGTCCCGGGTTTTACCTGTTTGAGCTGGAAAAGACCGAGCACTCACCCCATTACGAATACCACAAGTTCGACCACGACAACGTGAACACTTTCCGACGCTCGATCTACCGGTTTATCGTTCGTTCTCAGCCGGACCCCTTCATGACGACACTCGATTGCGCCGACTCCTCTCAGAGCACACCCACCCGCAATGAAACACAAACTCCATTGCAGGCACTGACCATGCTCAACAATGGCTTCAATCTGGTCATGTCCGAAGACTTTGCCCTGCGGCTCCAGGCTGATTCGGATGAACTGGCCACACAAGTGGAGAACGCGGTCACGCTCGCCTACGGCCGCCGAGCGACGGAACAGGAGCGGACCTTGCTGTCCGCTTATGCACGTGAGCACGGGCTGGAGAACTTGGCGCGCATCCTGTTCAACACAAGTGAATTCCTGTTTATTGATTGAGAACCCGCCGGGGCAGCCCGGCCCAACAGGATGGAAATCCAAACCATGCAATACCCCGTAATTGGCAATCCCGAACGCAGGCATTTCCTGTTCGATTCCGCCTGGGGTTTCGGGTCACTTGCTCTGACCTCACTTCTGGCCAAAGAAACCGTCAATGGCTCGACGGGCCAAACACAACAGCAGGACAACACGGCCGGCGGAGCGGTCCAGGTATTGCATCATCCCCCCCGAGCCAAACGAGTGGTCCAACTGTTCATGGCGGGTGCTGCCAGCCATATCGACCTTTGGGATTACAAACCGGAATTGGAAAAGCGCCACGGCCAGCCTTCGGACTTCGGTGAAAAAGTCGAAGCTTTTCAGAACGGACTAGGACCTTGGATGAAGTCGCCATTCCAGTTCAAACCGTATGGAGATTCGGGCAAGATGATCAGTGAGGTCGTCGCCGACCTGGGGGACTGTGTCGACGACATCGCTTTCATCCACAACATGACCGGCAAGACGGGAGTTCACAGCCAAGCCACCTACCTGCAGGCAACCGGTTTTCAACGACCCGGCTTTCCCGGAATGGGGTCGTGGGTCAGTTACGCGCTTGGCTCGATGAACGAAAACCTTCCTACCTTTGTCGTCTTACCGGATCACCGTGGATTTGCCAGCAACGGACCCAAAAACTGGGGTGCCGCGTTTCTGCCGACCAGCAATCAGGGAACCACCATCTTCCCCCAACGAAAACGTCCGATTGACGACCTGTTTCCTGCCCGCGGCTCCTTTTCACCCGCGAGTCAACAAGCCGGACTCCAGTTGTTGGAGCAACTCAATCGCCAATATGCTCAAGAACGACAAGGGGATGATCGCCTTGCCGAACGGATACGCACCTATGAACTCGCTGCGAGAATGCAGCTCAGCGCACCGGAGGCGCTCGATATCAGCGACGAACCACAACACATCCTTTCGATGTATGGGCTGGACCGAATCGGAACAACGTATCCGGATGAAATCAATCCTGCGGAAGAGATCGAGTATTTTGGCCGCAAGTGCCTGATCGCCCGGCGGCTTCTGGAAAGGGGCGTTCGGTTCGTGCAAATCTGGTCAGGCAATGACAACAGCTTTCCTCGCCGCAACTGGGATAGCCATGAGGACCTGAAACGGGAACACGGGCCTTTGGCGCGGGGCATGGCCAAGGGGGCAGCCGCCCTGATCAAGGACTTGAAACAGCGGGGACTGCTGGAGGACACCATCGTACTCTGGACAACTGAGTTCGGCAGAATGCCATCCACTCAGGGAAATTCTGGCAGGGACCACAACCCCCATGTATTTACCAATTGGTTGTGCGGCGGCGGAATCCGCGGGGGAATCTCCCACGGCGAGTCGGATCAATGGGGATTCAAGCCACTTGACCGAGAACATCCCACGCAGGTGTACGATGTCCACGCTACAATTCTTCACCTGCTTGGCCTGGACCATCTCAAACTGACCGTGCGAAACAATGGCATTGATCGGCGGCTAACCGATGTGCACGGCCAACTCATCCAAGAAATCATCGCTTGACCGGGTACGACATGTAGAGCGACGACTCCCTGAACTTGCACCGCTTTAGAGGAGAGGAATCCTTCTTAGAGCGTCCCTTTGGTACTGGGAACTCCGGTCTGCCGCGGATCGATTTCACAAGCCACCCTCAGCGCCCGGGCCAAGGACTTGAAAACGGCCTCGGCAATGTGGTGGGTGTTTCGACCATAATGTTGCAGGACGTGCAGGTTACAATGGGCGTTTTGCGCAAAGGCGTGGCAAAATTCTCGCACCAGTTCGGAATCAAAGTCGCCGATTTTCTCAGCGGGCAAATCGACTCGAAACTCGAAATAGGCCCGGCCTCCAAGGTCCACGGCGGTGGTGACCAAGGTTTCGTCCATCGGCAGAGTGACCGAACCGTAGCGACGAATCCCCTGCTTGTCCCCCAGGGCCTTGGCTACAGCCTGCCCCAGGCAAATGCCAACATCCTCAACCGTATGGTGCCCGTCAACGTGCAAGTCACCTTCCGCGTCGACTTCCAGATCGAAACGACCATGCTTGGCAAACAGCTCCAGCATGTGGTCTAGAAATCCGACACCGGTTGCCGTGCTGATCACACCCGTTCCGTCGAGGCCAATCGTCAACGCGATCTTCGTTTCCTTGGTCGTTCGTTCAACGGTTGCAGAGCGTTTCATGAGTTTTTCAACATCGATTCGAGCAGAGTAACCAGGGCATCCAGCTGATCATCCGTGCCGACGGTGATTCGGAGCCCATCTCCCCAATGATCAAAGTGCATATATCGTACCAGCAATTGACGCGACTTGAGGTATTCATAGATTTCACGGCTGGAGCGGTCGCAGTGTTTGCACCAGACAAAATTGGCAGCCGAGGGCGTGACCTCAAAACCTAACAATTCGAGCTGCTCCACCATTTTCTTTCGGGTCGACCGCACCTTTTCAAGGTTTTGTTCCAACCAAGGCTGGTCGTTCATGGCCGCGGTGGCACCGGCAATCGAGAGCGCATCACAATTGTATGAGTCTTTGATCTTGGCCAGTTGCTCAATAACGGGCGGCTGGGCGACCAAGTAGCCGAAACGCATGCCGGCCAATGAATGTGACTTACTCAGCGTTCGCGAGACCAGTAAACGCTCATTGCGGGCCACGAGATCCACGCAGCTGGTACCCGAAAAATCAGCGTAGGCCTCGTCCACCAGCACCGGACAGGGAACTTTCTCCACCAGCTCCAAGATTTCTGCAGGACTCAACAAGGTTCCCGAAGGGCTGTTAGGGTTGGCGAGGAAAATCAGTCCCAGTGGACCCGTGTCCCGAGAAAATTCATCGGCAAGTGTCCAATCCGGGGCGAAGTCCACCAACTGACTCGAGCCATCCTGGATATCGACGAGTACCGAGTACAGCACGTAGGAGGGGAACGGCCAACGGACTTTTTGCCCCGGCGCGACGAACGCCCGAGTCACCATCGAGAGAATTTCATCGCTACCATTGCCACACAGGATCCACTCCGGCTCGACGCCAAGTTGCTTGGCCGCCACCGCTCGAAAAGCGGCTGCCGAGGCATCTGGATACTTACGGAGTGACTCGGGATCGACCGATCGAATCGCCTGCAAGACCGAAGGGCTGCAGGGATACGGATTCTCGTTCGTGTTTAACTTGATCGCCTTATTGCCTTGCGGCTGCTCACCTGACTGATACCCGCTCATCTGCAAAATGTTGTCCCGGAAAAAATTCAAACGGGACCTCTCTTGGTCATTCATTGGAACCCTCACCTTCCAAACGAACCTCGATGCTCAAAGCGTGCGCTGTAAGACCCTCCTGCCGAGCCACTCTCTGCGCGTGTAGACCGTCTCTTTCCAGTCCCACCTGCGCATATTCGATCACGCTGCTCGGTCGGAGAAAGTCATTGCTGGATAGCCCTGAGGCCCAGCGGGCTGTGGCACCGGTCGGCAAAACATGGCTCGGACCGGCGACGTAATCACCCAGAGCCACCGCGGTCTGATGCCCCACGAACAGCGCACCGCAGGTCGTCAAACGAGGGATCCAGCGATCGGGAGATTCGGTTTGCAAATGCAGATGTTCGGGGGCCATCTGGTTGGCCAGTCGTACTGCCTGCTCCATATCTTCAACCAGGACGAGACCGCTGTACTCGTTCAGACTGGCGATCGTCAGATCCGCACGTGACAGATCCACCAGCAAACTCCCCAAGTCATCACGAACCGAACGGAGTAAATCAGCGTCGGTTGAAAGGAGGACTGCCGAACCCGGGAAGTGCTCTGCCTGAGCCAGCAAATCGGCCGCAACAAACTTGGATTGGGCAGTCCCGTCGGCGATCACCAGCACCTCGCTGGGACCGGCAATCGAATCGATATCGCACTGACCATACACCCTTTTTTTGGCCAGGGCCACGAACAGGTTTCCGGGGCCAACAATCTTGTCAACCGGCTCCAGACCTTGCACACCAAAGGCCATGGCGGCCACCGCCTGAGCGCCCCCCACACGGTAAACGGATTCGATCCCCAATTCGTGACAGGTCGCCAATACCTCGCGGTTGTACGAACCGTTTTTCGTCGGCGGCGCTACGACCACTAAATCTTGAACACCTGCCGCCTGGGCCGGGATGGCCGTCATCAACACCGAGGATGGATAAGCGGCCGCCCCACCCGGCACACAGATGCCAACCCTTTTCAATGGGGTATAGCGGTGGGTCAACCGGACACCTTCGCGCGGTTCCAAGGCAACATCCTTGGCAAGAATCGCCGTTTGGTATGTTTCGAGGTTGGCCCGAATCGCTCGGATCGAATCCAGAAACGAAGCGTCGACGTCCCGGTGCGCCGCCTCCATTTCGGCCAATGGCACACGAACTTCGTCTTCCTCCAACTCTACACCATCCAGGTCACGGGTATACCGCAGCAGGGCAGACAAACCATCAGCGGCCACCGCATCGCAGATTCGGCGGACCACCTCCTGCGGAGATAGGTGCTCGCCAAAAACACGGAAAGTCAAGTCGTTTGAGGTAGAACTGACGATATCGCCCTGGGGTGACAGGCAGCCTCGCAGGTCTGCCAGGAATTGGTCGATGTCATCTTTTCGCCAATCAAGCTCGGGTATGTCCAGTAATCCAGTAATGATCAAAATCCTTTGGGGAACAGGCCTGAAGCGAGAAATTTCGACACTTCATTCTAACGCAAACAGAATTTTAGTGGTTGGACGAGTAAATATCGACGAGGAACAGAATTGCATCCCGTTTTCCGATGTTCTCGATCGAATGGTCAACGTCGGCCGGGTATTGCACGCTGTCACCCTTGCCCAGTTTTACCGTGACCTCACCCGAATTGACTTCAATAAGACCCGTTTGCACCGTCAAAAATTCACGGGTTCCCTGAAAATGGGCAGCGCTTTCCAAGCGGCAGGTAGGATGCAGGGTCACTTCATAGAACTCGACATCTTTCTCCAAATTCAGCGGCGACAGTGTCCGAATTCTGCAATTCTCATCATCGCGAAAAACCGAATGCGCATCGGCCTTACGGATCACCTCTACCCGCTGCTCGGTGGTCGCCCCCTCCACCAATTCAGCCAGTGAAATACCAAACGCCTGGGCGATGCGGAAGGCGACCGACAGGGTTGGATTCGCCGAACCACGTTCTACCTGGCTCAGCATGGACCGACTGACGCCGCTGGAGGAGGCTAATTGCTGCAGCGTCAGGTTGTGGCGCTTCCTCAATTGACGAATATGTTCGCAAACATATTGGTTGAAAGGTTCAATTTCTGCCAATTCAATCACCTGACGGATGAATTCACTCGATTCGGCACACCCACTCGGACGGGAGGCTGGTATAAAGGAAACTGGAATTCAGGTAACTTGCCTTTTGGGACCTGATTTCCCCACAAACCTCCTTCCAAAATAATGGATTTTAATCCAATATAAAAGAACAAAATGGCCGTTGCTTGAATTTGAAGGATAATATGTCGACCTCCCTACCTGCCAACATGCCCGCCATTCGCAAGTTGCACGACGCTCCCGGACTCAACTTCTGCGACGAAGTGCCGGTCCCCGAATTGGGGCCCCGAGACGTTCTGGTGGCCGTTACACATGCCGGTATCTGCGGGACCGATCGCCATATTTACGAATGGGACGCATGGAGCAGTAACCGGGTCAAGCTGGGAATCACGACCGGCCATGAATTTGTCGGTCGCGTTGTGGCCGTCGGTGAAGCAACACAACGAATCGAAGTCGGCCAAAGGGTCAGCGCAGAGGGGCATATCGGTTGCGGATTTTGTGAACAATGCCGAACAGGCAACGGTCACATCTGTAATACTGTCGACATTCTGGGAATCGATTGCAACGGTTGCTTTGCCCCTTTCATCAGTGTTCCCGAAACAAACATCTGGCCTGTTCACCCCGAGATCCCGGATACGGTTGCCGCCGTGTTTGACCCGCTGGGAAATGCCGTCCACACGGTGATGGCTGCAGGCGTCAGCGGCAAGACGGTTTTAATTACAGGGGTTGGCATCATCGGCTTGATGGCCGTCACAGTTGCCAAGGCGGCCGGTGCCACCCGAATCTTTGTGACCGATGTTGACCATCGCCGATTGGAACTCGCCATGAAGCTGGGGGCGGAACAAGCCTTTGACGCCCGGCAGCCCTGGGTGGAGAAATTGCGACAAGCTTGCCCTGGTGGTCCTCAGGTTCTGCTGGAAATGAGCGGTTACGCCAGCGCCATCCGCCACGGGCTGGAAGCATTACAGAATGGCGGCAGAGCCGCACTGCTCGGCATTCCTGCCGACGAAGTTTCCCTCGACCTGTCCGAGTTGATCATCTTCCGGGGCGCCACGGTGTTAGGAATCAATGGCCGTAAAATGTTTGAAACGTGGCACCAGATGGAAAACCTGATTCTGTCCGAGCAACTGGAACTCGATTCCATCATTACCCACCAAATCGATATGAAAGACTTTGAAACCGGATTTGCCATGATGCAATCGGGGGAAGCAATCAAGGTCGTGATGAAAATTCCACAATCTGAGGGAGAAGTATGCCAAACAGTCAATTCGACCAGCGAACAGCTGAGCTGATTGCCGGACTGACCGAATCGGGACAGCTAAAACCATTTTATGACATCACGACGCCCATGCGCCCCGTCGTCCATATCGACGGCAAAGGCGAAGTCTTGGTCCTCTGCGCCAACAATTACCTCGGCCTTGCCGATCACCCGGAGGTCGTCGAAGCAGGTATCCAGGGCCTACGGGATTATGGGGCGGGAACCGCATCGGTGCGGTTCATCTGCGGCACGTTGGATTGCCATCGCCGACTGGAGCAGAAGATTGCAGAATTCGTTGGCACCCCCAGTTCATTGAGCTATGTCAGTTGCTGGAATGCCAATGAGGCACTCTTCCCTACACTGGTCGGACCGGAAGACGCCGTTCTCTCCGACGCACTCAACCACGCCAGCATCATTGACGGCATGCGCCTGATGGCCAAGAGCGTAACCAAGAAGATCTATCCCCACAGTGACCTGGCGCAACTCGAAACACTGCTCAAAGAGACCCAGGCTCACCCAACTCGGTGGGTCATCACCGACGGTGTGTTCAGCATGGAAGGGGATGTTGCGCCCCTGCCGGAAATCGTGGCACTCTGCCGACAATACGATGCAATGCTGGTCGTTGACGATTCCCACGGCGTTGGGGTGCTCGGCCAACGTGGACGCGGCACCCACGAACACTTTGGCCTTTTCGGTGAAATTGACGTGCTGACAGGAACCCTCGGCAAAGCACTCGGCGGGGCCGCTGGCG
>JAYZCF010000080.1:0-5502 GCA_036338455.1 Planctomycetota bacterium | reverse complement strand
CGAGGGTATTTACGCTAAGTGCTTCGATCGGCTGCAGGACCGGAAGAGCTCGTATTTCCAGTCCATCTACCAACATCAGTTTCGGTACATCAGTAATGTAATACTCACCTTGCTGGTTGTCATCGGTCAATTTGTCCAAAGCGGAAACAAGAGGTTGGCAATCGAATACATACGTACTCATATTGACCTCTTCAATGAGCTTTTGGGTTGGGGTTGCGTCTTTTTCCTCGACGATCCCCACAAAATTTCCGGCGTCATCGCGCAGAATACGCCCCAAGCCGGTGGGGTTTTCGTGGATCAAAGTCCCGAGGATGCACGCCGGTCGGTCCGCTTGAAAATCGGTCAAAAGACGCTCGATACTGCGGGTCTGCATAAGCGGCGACTCACCGGCAACCACCACGACGGGGCCGTTGTGGGAGCTGAGTTGTTCCTGGCACATCATCACAGCATGGCCCGTTCCCAATTGTTCGACTTGGATGGCAAATTCCAGTTGGTCGTAGTGGGCCAGCGCTTGTTGTACACTTTCGGCCTGGTATCCGACCACCACCACGATCCGTTCAACACCGGCACCACGGAGCGCGTCGATCACGTATTCGACCAGTGGCCGATCGCAAGCCCGACAAAGAACCTTTGGCAAGTCGGATTTCATCCGCGTGCCTTTGCCGGCGGCTAAAACGATAGCGAGGGGTGCGTCCATCGATTTTCCTCAACTGAAAATGGCCCTGAATGGTGGCACGCGGGAATTTCTCCGACTCACCAAAATCGGTCGAATCGGTTGGGAGAGTCCACCAGACATGCGAGTCTAAGCTCAAGATCGAATTACTTCCAGTACGCGGGGCGCGGCCAAAGAGGTTTCCACGTAGTGTGCGTGAGAAAAGTCACCTGCAGCACTATGGTGTCCGGGGATGGCAATCGTGACTGCCCCCGCCGCGGCTCCAGCACGACTTCCATGGACACTGTCTTCGAGAACCAGCATTTCCGCAGGTTCTACCTTAAAACGCTGGGCGGCCTGCAAGTACATTTCCGGATCTGGTTTCCCGTGGGTGACGTCGGCGGGGGTCAGGATGAATTGAAACCGTGGTTCCAGTTCAAACTGGGTAAGCGCGAGGGTAGCGAACGCCCGATGACTGCTGGTGGCAATCGCCTTGGGTAAATTGAGTGACTCGATTAACAGCAGAACTTCTTCCAGTCCGGGCACCATCTTGATTTCGCGCGGCAGTAATTCGCTGAAAATTTCATCGGACTCCGCCTGCAGTGTCTCGACCGAATCTTCCAGTTGGAACTCGTCGATGATTAGTTGGTACGCTACGGGCCCCGGCAGTCCCATCAGCTTCATTTTTAACTTGTTTGAAAACACGCGTTCCCGGCGGCCCAATAATTCCTGTCCAACCTGGTCGTACAGGTCTTCGGTATTGAACATCAAGCCATCCATGTCAAAAACTACGGCTTTTATTCTTTTTCCACACAAATCCGTCTGTTTCCTTTCTGGTCAGGGTTGGGGAATTGTTAAAGCATGACACGTCAGTCCTTGAATGTCGACTCTCCGGAGCCTTGAAAAGGAGTCTCTAGCCACAGGCGGGATGGGATAGGGAATTGAATGATGGGCTGGGGATGTAAAAATAGATCGATCTCCTACCGCTTCTTTTTTGGTTTTTGTCAGGACAGCTCTCTGAATGTCGGAAAATCGGTTTGACAATGTGAATCAACCTGCAGGAAACAGGGCTGAGGGTGCCAGTGATGTCCCTTCCGTCGTCCCGCCACCCGCCCAAGTCCCCGGTTACGAACTGCAAACGTTCCTCGGGCGCGGAGCGTATGGAGAAGTTTGGTCCGCCCGAGACCAAAAGACAGGTCGGAGTGTGGCGATCAAGTTCTATTCCGGTCATTCATCGTCCGATGTCCAACGGCTCGCCCAGGAAGTCGAGAAATTAGTCGTATTGGCGGCTGACCGTTACGTGGTCCAACTGTTGGATGTCGGCTGGGAGGCAAAGCCGCCCTACCTGGTGATGGATTATATCGAGCGAGGGTCGTTGGAAGAGAAGCTGGCCCACGGGAGCACGATGTCCGTTGTTGAAGCGACCGAGCTGTTTACTGAAATCGCGACTGGCATGATGCATCTGCACGGTAAGGGGATCTTGCATTGTGATCTGAAGCCGGGCAACGTCCTGCTCGACCGTGGCGGCAAGCCGCGGTTGGCAGATTTCGGGCAGGCTCGTCTGGAGTCGGATGAGACCGCCTCCTTGGGCACCCTCTTTTTCATGGCCCCGGAGCAGGCGGACACCCAGGCGGTCCCTGACCAACGCTGGGATGTTTATAGCTTGGGAGCCTTGTTCTACTGTCTGTTGACCGGCAAGCCACCCTATTACGAGGTGCAGTTGGCTGAATCAATTCAGCGCATCGAGGGAATTCAAGGTCGGCTTCAGGCCTACCGGGCTGCCCTACCAGCGGCGCCTCGCCCGCAAGAACACCGTCAGATTGCCGGTGTGGATCGCAGCCTCGCAGAGATCATTGACCGCTGCATCGCCGTGGATCCGAAGGCCCGTTTTCGGAGCGTCCAGGAGGTTCTGTTGGCTCTGCGACAACGGGCGGCAGCCAAGGCGCGTCAACCGTTGCTGGTGCTGGGGCTACTGGGCCCGTTGGTTCTGTTAGCCGTAATGGCCCTTTTTTCCTGGTATGCCTACCAGCAGGCCAAATCGGAGACGGAGACGGCCGTTCTGAATAAAGCGGTAGAAAGCAACCTGTTTGCGGCGAAGCTGGGTGCCCGTAGTGTTTCGGAAAAAGTCGACGAGTATTATCGGGCGGTGCGCAGCCTGGCGATCTCTCCCGAGTTCGTTCGTGATTTCGAAGCACTCGTCCAAGATGAGGCGTTCGCCCGCTTACGGGAGCAGTTGGCGGATCCGAACGATAATGAGGATCGCTCACTTGACCCATTACGGGAGGAATTCCTGAACGGGTTCCCACAACGTGAACAGGTCGATCGCTACCTGCGTGAGCGGATGGAAAACCGGTTTGGACAGTGGCCCAGAGCGGCCAGCTGGGTTGCCTATGACCGGCAGGGGAATCAGGTCGCCGCGCGGTTCAGTGATCCTGACACGATCAACACGATCGGAAAAAACTACTCTTACCGGTCCTACTTTACCGGGTTGGAGCGGGATCTTGTCGAACGGGACCCGGCTGGTGGCGAACGGTTTCAGGTTGAGGAGGAGCCGGGCAAGCGGGCCATTATTGAACATCCCAACTTGTCGGCCATCTTCCGCAGTCAGGCGACGATGAACTGGAAAATTACTTTCTCCGCGCCGATTCGAGTTGGCCAGGAAGTCGTCGGGGTTGTCGGTTGTTCGGTAGAGATGGGTGATTTCGTCGACTTCGACGACGGGCAGGGACAATACGCCATGTTGGTTGATAATCGACCAGGGGATAACACGGGTGTGATTCTGGAACACCCCTGGTTTGATCAACTACGCGAACGGGGGGAAAAGTTGCCCGACAACCTGACCGGGCGTCGCGTGGAGGATGTGTCGAGCTACGGTTCATCGGCCGTCCTGTTCAAGGATCCGATCGGGGGAGAGCTTCGGGGAAGTGAGTTTGACAAGTTATGGATTGCCGCAGCCGAGCCAGTCACCCGTCTGAATGATTTTGCGGGCTCCGCAGATTCAGGCTCGTTGAGCAGTGTTGGTTTTGATTCTGGCGACCGAGTTCCGACCGGCATGTATGTGCTGGCTGCGGAAGATTACCATTCCGTGATCCAACCTGTAAATGATCTAACGCGTCAGCTTTCGTGGCTCGGTTTAGCAGCGGTTGGATTCTTTGTGGTGGTGGCGGTGGGAATGTGGCTATTCGTGATGCGTTTGCTGGCGGGTGCGAGAGGTGGTGTGGAGCGGGTTGACGTCCCGGTTCCGGGGCAAAGCTCCCTGCACAAACAGGAGGTTCTCGATTCCGAGGGAGAGGTGGATGAATTTCGAACCGTCGCTCCGGCCGACTCAAAATCGTACGATTCTTGACCTGTCCCGGGTTTTCGAAAACTAGTAGCTGGGCCCGCTGCTGCCAATCTGTTCTACTGGGTGCCAAGTGGTTTTGACTTCGCAGAAGTCGCGGATCAGGTAGGGGTTTTGGTTCTCCTCGCGGTCCCAGTTCAGGTTGTAGACATGTACCCGTTTCAGGCTGTCGGCAGCCGTCTCTCGAATGGATTGCACGCTTGATTTTTGCGCCGTGGATGAGCGGTCGAGAGCGATGGCCTGGATCTCTCGATGGCCGGCGACGTGATCTGACAGCTCCGTCAGCCGTCCGGTTAGTATGTTGACGACCCCGGCCGGGAAGTCTGCGGTTGCCAGGCACTCGCTCAGGGTGATTGCCGAAATTGGCCGGGTTTGAGAGGCCAGGCAGATGACCGTATTCCCACCCACCAGAATCGGTAACGCCAGCGAGAGCAGGCCCAGTAACGGATAGTTTTCCGACGCCGCTTGAAACACGATTCCAGTGGGTTCAAGACCGGAGAAGTTGAAATGGGGGGACGCAACCGGGTTGACGCTGCTGAATACCTGTTGGTACTTGTCACACCATCCGGCGTAATGCACCACGCGTTCAATGCTCCGTTCGACCTCTATGGTTGCCTGTCGTCCACTGGCCCCCTGGATTTCCAGTTCATCACTGAGTTGGCTCCGGCGACCTTCAAGCATCTCCGCCAGTCGGTAGAGGATCTGGGAACGATTGTAGGCAGTTCGGCCCGCCCATGAGGATTGCGCCGCCTTGGCTGCCACGACTGCATTCCTTAAATCCTTGCGTGAAGCCAAGCAGAAATTTCCCAGCGTCGTCCCTTTGATCCGAGGCGTATAGTGACGCCCAGATTCGGTGCGGGGAAACTTGCCGTCGATAAACATTTTGTAGGTTTTCAAGATGGGCAGACGTGGACCGTCAAGCGGGTTTGTCCGTGCTCTCTTTTTCTTGGCCATCTGGCTAAGCCTTATTTCGGTTGCTTTCAAGTTCACTCGGGTTGATTAATAAGCGAGGTAGGCGCCCAATCCATGCAGACCACCCTCTCGTCCGAACCCGCTCTCACCATATCCGCCAAACGGGGAAGTGGGGTCAAACTGGTTGTAGGTGTTGGCCCAGATCACGCCCGCTTTCAATTCGGCAGCCATGTTCAGCACCCGGGCTCCTTTTTTCGTCCAGACACCGGCCGAGAGTCCGTAACGTGTGTTGTTGGCTTTGCTGATTGCTTCGGCCACCGTGCGGAAAGTCTGGACGGCCAGGACCGGTCCAAAAATCTCTTCCCGTGAGATGCGGTTCGCTTGACTGACTCCGGTAAACAACGTCGGTAGAGCCCAGAATCCTGCCTCTGGCAGCGGACACTCCGGGTGGTAGATCGTCGCCCCGTCGGCCTGGCCGTTTTCGAGATAGTCCTGGATCGTTTTCCATTGTTGTCGAGAATGGATCGCTCCGATGTCGGTGTTCTTGTCCAGGGGATCACCGACTCGAAGGGTCTGTATCCGAAGTTTGAGCTTTTCA
>JAYZCF010000079.1:0-5312 GCA_036338455.1 Planctomycetota bacterium | reverse complement strand
TGAAGCAGCATTATTTCAAATTGCGTGCAAAATTGATTGCCGCCAGTCAGAGCTTAGCGCTGCCGGTGTTGCAGAACCCGGATTTCACGGTGGAGACAGGTGTGGCACCCAAGGGCTGGACAGTCAGCAGTCCTGAGAATTTCCAAGTGAGCACTGATGAAAACTCAGGAAAATCATCCCTGTTGCTAAAGAGCGAAGGTGAAAATGTCTGGATTCGAAGCAATGAGTTTGTATCGCCAGAAACGGGAAGGCTCTCCATTTCTGTCTGGTTACGTTCCGACGAGGCAGAGGACCAGCCCCCTTTGAGGCTATCAGTAGAGAGCACGTCACGGGATGCCGCCTATTACCGGTTTGGATCCGTTGGAAAACTCGCGCCCGACAGTGAAGTTAACCAGATCGGTCCCGGTTGGAAACGCTTCGCTGTTCACTTTGATGACTTGCCAACCCACGAAGAGAGCCGTCTTCGAATTGGCTTCGATCTGATGGGTGAAGGTGCGGTCTGGATCGACCGGGTTGAAGTTTACGATCGTTGGTTTGATGAAAATGATGTCATGGCGGTCACTCAACTTTTGGCCAGTGTGGGGCCATTGCTTTCTAAACCTGAAAGCCTGGCTCGTTGTCGAAAAGTACTGGGCGGCTATTGGCCCAAGTTTTTGGATTTTTCTTTTGCTGGCCAAGAGCCACCCGGTCCACCCCGGGAATTTGAGGATACAGCCAAGGTAGCAGGAGATGAGGAATCGGCTCATGGGATCAAGCAGAGATGGCGGCGGTTGAATCCCCCGAAGTGGTTCCAGTTCCGGTAAACGTTAGTGATCGAATCCGGCTTACGCCAAGCCAGGTTCTGAGAGAGTGCTTCCCGCCACTAATTGCCGGATCCTCTGTTCCAAGGATGGCTGACCCGTGTTGAGCACCATGTCCACCTGTAACGCGAGCAAAGGGAGATTGCCGATCCGATCGACGTTTAACTTGACGAGATCTTTGTGGGTGCAAACAACCGCCTTGACCGAGTGTTGGCTGGCCATTGTGCGGATCCTTTCCAAGTCTTCTCGTGTATAGTGATGGTGGTCTCCCCAAACGATCGTCTGTTTGATTTGCATCCCTAATTGGGCCAGGGTTGATTGGAATCCAGCCGGGTTACCGATTGCTGAGATGGCCATTATTTCCTGGCCTTGAAATTCTTCTAGCGGCACGTCTACACCGCTGGCTTGAAGAAAACGGCTCGGTTTCATGTCACATTCCACCCACAAAACTGCCGGATTGGTTTCCAGAATCCGCGCCTTGATTTTTGCGCGATGCTCCTCTGTTACCTGGTTGCAGCGCGTGAGAACAACGACATCCGCGCGGTTTAGACTGCGAACCGGCTCACGCAACAGGCCCCGCGGTAGCAGATACCCATAACCAAACGGGCGCGTAGCGTCGACCAGGACAATATCGAGATCGCGATCGATTCTGCGGTGTTGAAATCCATCGTCTAGCAGAATGACTTCCGTCTCAAGCTCCTCGATGGCCGTCGTGGCCAGTTGGACTCGATCTGGACCTTGCAGGTGTGGGACAGCGGGTAAACGCTGTTCCATCTCCATTGCTTCATCGTTGACTTGGCCGTCCGGAGCCCCATAACCACGACTGATAATGGCCAAGCGTCGACCATGAGGAGAGTCCACTTGGATCGCGCGGATAAAAGATGCCAGCCAAATAACAAATGGCGTTTTACCTGTGCCGCCGGTCGTCAGGTTGCCGACCGAAATCACCGGAACATCGATGCGTTGGACATCTTTTCCGCGGTTGAATTTCCAGTTTCGCCAGCCGATTCCTGCCCGGTATAAGGGGGTCAACAGCCTTAAACCTATTCGAACCAGTGAAGCCAATAGACCGCGCTGCTCGCCACTCAGTATTTTGAGCATGGCGGAATAGTCTTTTGCTTTGGCCATGAATTCTGGTTGCCACGCCTTCAAAAGGATACGAGTGAAATAACGGCCTTACAGCCGACCGCGAGGAAAGCCACTCATACCACGGGGACTGGAGAAACGTTTGGGGAACGTTAGCATAGCAGATCAGTAGGGTCAACTTGGCCCGGCTCAGGAACAGTGGACGGAATACGGCTTTGCAAATCTCTGGAATCATGGGGATAGCGGGATGACGGAAGATAGCACGAATCATCAAAAAGCGGCGCGCCAACCGGGCGATGCCGAACCACCAAGCTGGGGTCCACTCAGCTCCGTTCAGCGGCGGGTGTTGGGTGTGATGGTAGAGAAATCAAAGACAACCCCGGACATCTACCCGATGACGGTCAATGCCATCACGACTGGATCGAACCAAAAGAACAATCGCAAACCGCAAATGCAGTTGACTGCCGACGAAGTGATTGACGCGCTCAGCGAATTACGCGAACGGCCGTGGTGCCAGAGATCCATGGTGACGGCCGGTCTATCAAGTTTCGACACCATTTATATGAATGGTTAGGTGTTGACCGGGTGGAGCTGGCCGTGATGGCGGAACTCTTTCTGCGAGGTGAGCAGACGGTTGGTGACTTGCGCGGACGCGCGTCCAGAATGGAAAAAATTCCGGATATGGCGGCACTCAAACCGGTCCTGCTCAGCCTGACTCAGAAAAAATTGGTATTTCCTTTGCCCCCACCGGGCCGCCGGCAAAAATTGACTCACAATCTTTACCTCCCCGAACAACTGGCCAAGTTGCGAAGGGAGTACGGTGAATCGGGCTCACCTGCCATGTCGGAGATTTCTGTCGAAGTTTCGGCCAGCGCGGAGGAGATGGACGCGGTGGTGGCTGCCAGCCGTCAGCAAGCCACGGCTATCTCGCAAGAAGCGGCTGATTGGAATCAGTTGCAAGATCGATTGGCGGCCCTTGAAGACCGTGTTGCGCGTCTTGAACAGAAGTTGTGACGTCTGGTTACTGGCTGGAGACTTGACCAAAACATTAATTTTGGCCGCGCGATCCTGGTCTGTTGGGCGGTCGACCACTCACGTGTGCCAAGGATGTCTTTCTTCACTAAAGCGAATAGTCGGGGTAGGCCGACGAACCGGCTTAATCCAATCCTTAACAATTCTTTGCTGTAAGCCGTCTGTCATTCTTCAAATGGAACCGAACTTGGCACATTGCGCGCGAATTGACGTCCTTTCGTACCGATGAAAAAGCGTAACCTCCAAGATTTGCAAATTTGCTCCAGGTCAGGATGGCCGTTGGGGCGTGTAATGGCCGGGACGATTCCGGAGCAGTTCGATTAGCTGTCCGGACTGCATTGGCCTATCAGGGACGAGCATCATGTCAATCTCAACCGAGTCTCTCAAATTATGCCGAAGGATGTGGGGGCGTTCTAAACCGCAGCCGCTCCCTGAGATTGAGTGTTCGGGACAACGGGCCAGTGACGCAATTTTCGATGCGATCCAATCCGCCCAACCGTGTATGGTCAGCCGTTTCGGAAGCGTTGAATTATCCGGGATTCTATGCAGTATCGATTCACAGGCAGATATATCCCGATTGGAGAAATTCAGAAGGTTCGTCAACGGGGAAACTGGCTTTTATTGGTGGACCCGAAGTCTCAAACACAGGATGCGGATCAATGCGGGGTTTTTTCCCCCCGAGGAGAGATTCCTGAATCAATTCGGAAACCGGATCTTGAAAGACCTTGCTCAAATTGACGTTCTCGGTTGCTGGCTTCCCGAGGAACAGCGACTGTCTAAGTTCTACGCCGGTGCGACGCGCGTCCCTCTGGATGATCTTTTTCCCTTGTATCATGAATCGCCTTGGACGACTGCGCTGGAAGGACAGACGGTCCTGGTGATTCATCCCTTTGCCGCGAGTATTGAAAAACAGTACCGAAAACGCGAACAACTTTTCAAAGATTCGCAACTTTTACCGAGTTTTCGCTTGAAGACCTTGCAAGCGGTTCAGTCGGCGGCAGGGGAAACTACCCGATTTCGTCACTGGTTCGAAGCCTTGGAACATATGCGGAGACAGGTGGCAAGCATTGAATTTGACACGGCTATCATCGGGGCTGGGGCGTATGGCATGCCGTTGGCTGCTGACATCAAACGGATGGGTAAAAATGCCATCCATCTGGGCGGAATTACCCAAATTCTGTTTGGCGTGATTGGCAATCGCTGGAGCCATTTAAGCCATCTCTTCAATTCGAGTTGGGTGCGACCATCTGCGGAAGAAACACCCAGTGGCGCCCGACTGGTGGAGTCTGCTTGTTACTGGTAAGCGGGGATCTAAGAACGGCTGGTCGGTAGCTGAGGATGATTCTCACTGTTGGAGATACCGCTCGCGATAGGTCGTTTTGCGTGTTCAACGTTCGCTGGCCCTGGTAGACGCTTTGCTGTGATCGACGATGAAAACGAGAGGTTTCAATCCTGAACACCTTCGCCAAGGTGGTCCTCGCCGTGCCAGTTGGCATAGCCGTTGATAACCTCATAACTGGACTGCTTGGGCAGGCAGTATATTCGGTATAGCTGGTCGATCCCGAGTAATCCGAGCCAAAGCCGCTGTCTGATGCAAGCCGGCTTTGATTTTTCAAATGCAGAGGATCTTGCAATTTTCCTCGCAAACCGGCCGGGAGCATTCTCCGATGAGACACTTAGTAGATGTCGTCGACAAACCGGGCAGGAAGCCTGGTCCCGAGTCGACACGTGCTGTCAGGAGATCCGCCGTTTACTGTTTGCCACACGCTGGTAAAGATTTTTCTGAAACCACGGCTCTGTCTCGGCAATGTAGACCCCCATTCGTTGAAATCAGGAAGGAATCGATGAAACGAACATCCGCCGGTTTTCCCTCGACCCAACTTTACTTGGCACTGCTGTGGTGCCTGGTTTCAACCAGCTCATCCGCTGCTCAAGACGACCTGTTTGGTGTCCCTCAAGCCGGCAACCCTCAGGCTCAAACGCCCCTCACCCAGGATCCCCCATCTTTGCCGGGCGGAATGCCTAATTTTCAGGCGCCCGATACCAGCTTGTCGATGATGGATCCCTACATCCCGGAACAGAAGAATGAGGTCAACGAAAAGTTTGCGGGCTGGAGAGAGGCTGGCGAGGGGAAGAACATCGAACGATTAGCCGACGGTTTGCGAGCCAACTGGGTTATGTCGGACAGCAATGGACGAATCGATGGCACGATCAGTACTTATGGGAAGTCGAACCTGTTGAACATGCGGGTTTCCCTGTTAAACAACGGCCGCGTTATTTCCCAAACCAAAGCTGACGCTTTTGGTCGTTTTCGATTTAACAACGTGCGCCCAGGGACTTACACCTTAGCAGGCTTTGGTGACACGGCCCTGTTTGTATTCGGGTTTAACGTGC
>JAYZCF010000078.1:0-6582 GCA_036338455.1 Planctomycetota bacterium | reverse complement strand
ATTTTTCATGCGACGAATGTCGGAAGTATGTTTCGGCCCACGAACCCCTTGTTGCCTAACTACAAGCATATCCCGATTGGCTATCACGGTCGCGCTTCCAGTGTGGTTATCAGCGGCACGGATGTGGTGCGCCCGGTAGGCCAGAAGGCGCCGAGTGAAGACGGGCAGGACCCGACTCGTAGTCCGGCAGCCCTGTTGGATTACGAGTTGGAAGTCGGGTTCTTTGTGGCTGAGGGTAATCCGTTGGGCAGTACCATTCCGTTGGACCTGGCCGAACAACACCTTTTTGGAATGTGCCTTGTGAATGACTGGTCAGCACGGGATCTTCAGAAGTGGGAGTATCAACCGTTGGGTCCATTTCTGGCCAAGTCTTTTGCCACGACAGTTTCCCCTTGGGTTGTGACGATGGAGGCCTTAGCTCCATTTCGAGTGCCGGAATACCACCGCCCCGAGGGCGATCCGCAGCCTCTGGACTACTTGTCGAGTCCCGAGAACTCGGCAACCGGTGGTGTCGATATCCAGTTGCAGGTCAGCCTGCAGACAGAGCAGATGCGCGAGCAAAAGCTGCCAGCACAGTCTCTTAGCCAGACCCGTTTCACGAACATGTATTGGACCATCGCCCAGATTTTAACTCACCATGCGAGTAATGGTTGCAACTTGCAACCTGGTGATTTAATGGCCAGTGGCACCGTCTCAGGACCGACTCGAGAGGAGCGAGGGAGTATGTTGGAATTGACGTGGAACGGAGACGCAGAAAACCCAACGCCCGGAACCGATCGGACTCCATTGCAACTACCTACCGGGGAAGAGCGAAAATTCCTGGGAGATGGCGATGAGCTGATTTTGCACGGTTTTTGTGAAAATGAGCAATATCGGCGAATTGGATTTGGTGAATGCCGCGGCACGATTTTACCGGCCCGGTAAGGGCGCGTCTGGCCGCGGCCCCGGACAATAAATACCCCAGTAGCAGCCTTTGTAGCCGTCTCGAGTCGCTCGAATGGTTCCTTGGAACGGTGCGTTCCGCGACAATTTGTCCCAATCGAAGGCGACTTTCTGTAATGTTTTGACTTTGCCTGATATGTGGCTCGGCATCATTCGGTTTTATAATGAATGCTCAGCAACGCCGACGATTTTGCGGCAATAAAATGCGGGCGCCCCGCATCGTTTTTTGAGAGGGGCCATTGGGTGTTCGGTTTGAAAATACTGTTGGTTGCAAACATGAGACGATCGGTTTTTTACTTGATGATGGGCGGCGGGTTTGCGCTCCTGGCAGGGTGTAAAGACTCAGACTCGATTGAAGTGTACCGAATTAAAAAGTCCAAGTCGGGTTTGACTCAATTCGACCAAGGACCGCTGAGCAGCCCCCGCAATTCGACGACGGATGGAAAAACCTCGGAGGGGCAGGGTGCCGACCGGATGGTCGTCGCCATTGCTAACCGGCCTGAAGCGACGTGGTATTTCAAGATTACCGGCCCGGTCGATCAGGTCACATCGACCGAGTCAGAGTGGCGTTCATTTTTGGAGCAGCTGCGTTTTGGTGACGACGGAAATCCGGAGTGGGATTTGCCGGAGGGCTGGGAATTGGGTGCGCGGGCACCGATGCGTTTTGCCACCTTGGTCATTCAGCAGGAACCAGAATTGGAGTTGCGGATTTCCCGATTGGGACCGAATCAGGACTCTCTTTCCAATGTCAATCGATGGCGCCAGCAGCTTCGTTTGGCCAAAACCTCAATCGCCGACTTGAAATTGGGGGAGATTGCGAATGCCTCAGGCGCGATGCAACTGTTTGATGAACAGGGGCGTTTCCAGGCGGGTGGAATGACGCCCCCTTTCGCAGGTGGAAACGCAGCCCGACCTCCGGTACAGCAGCCGTTAGTTGCATCTGCCAAATGGACTGCCCCCGAAGGTTGGGAGGAAGGTCAGACGTCTTCCATCGTCAAAACCCGATTACGAAAGACCGAAGGTGATCAATCCGCACAAATCAGTGTGACCGAGTTACCGGCGGCCGCCAATCGGTGGCTACCAAACGCCCAGCGGTGGGCGGGTGAGGTAGGCATGGTCGAGACAGCGGACCAGTTGGAAGCACTTACTCGTGACATCACCGTGGCGGGCCTGCCAGGTAAGCAGATTCGGTTATTAGATCCGCCCGGCGATGGGACCAAGGCAACGATCGGGTTGATGGTGGTGCGGGGTGACTCGGCCTGGTTTTTTAAACTGACCGGTGATCGCAGCTTGGTCAAAAAAAGTGAAAAAGATTTCGACGAATTTCTGGGGTCTTACCAGTTCCTGTTGCCCCGTCCTTGAACCGTACAATGGAAACGTTGAGTTAAAAACATGGCGACAACTCCCGTCCAACATCCTGCTACGCCTTTAAACCAGTCGGCGAAAGTGGACCGCCTTTCCGCAAGTGCCGGATTAAAAACTGTGTTGGGGCCACTGGCTTCGCTCCGATTGACCGTGGCGCTCCTCGGCATTTCGGTGTTTGTAGTCTGGTTGATCACCCTTGATCAGGCCCGCATGGACATCTGGGATGTCAAACAGAAACACTTTGAAAGCGTGTTGGTTTATGTCCCTTTCCAGACTCTCTTGCCCCCGAGTTGGTTTCCCAAATCGCAAAATGTACCGGGTGGCTTTTACGTGCCGAGCGGTTTTACGCTACTGATCGCGCTGCTGATCAATCTGTCAGCGGCCCATGTACTGCGGTTTCGACTGCAAGCCAAAGGTTGGCGTCTGCTGGGCGGCCTGCTGGTCGGCTTGGTGGCCGCCGTTTTGACTTGGGCCGTCATTTTTGCCGGTCGGGGGGTGGGCGGTTTTCAGGGTCAACCCCCGATCTCGTACCAGGCCATGTGGAGCATTCTGCAGTTCGTGTCGCTCGCGTTGGCCGTGGCGGCTGCCGTCTCCTTGTTCGCCCTCAAGCGAGAGCGACAGATTGAGCGGATCTTGCTTGGCCTGTTCGCGCTGACGGTTGGTTCGGTGGTGATTTATACGTTCTGGAAGGGCCAGGACTCTTTCATTGGTAATGCCGGGATGCGGATACTTTGGCAACTGGTCCAATCGACGTTGGCGGCTACAGTCGCCTTGGTCGCCTGCGCCATGTTGTTTAATCGCAAGGCCGGGATTGTCCTGCTGCACCTCGGTATAGCTGGCCTGTTGCTGAATGAAGTTTATGTGACCGTGACCAATGTCGAACAGAGGATGCTTTTGTTTGAGGGTGACAACATTGCCCATACGATTGACGTTCGCGCTTCGGAGTTAGCTATTATCGACCGAAGTGATCCGGAGGAAGACGTGATCCACGTGATCCCTGCGGACATGCTTATTGCGGGGGTCCGGATCGACGATCCCCGCTTGCCTTTCATGATCGTCCCGGTCGAGTATTTTTCGAATAGTGAATTGGTCAGTTTGGATGGCCCAAATATTAGCTCAGAGGTGTCCAACCCGGCGACAGCTGGCTTTGGGACCAAGTGGCTGGCGACCCCTCAGCGAGCGTCCACCGGCACCGATACCGATCAGGAAGTCGACGAAGCGGCGGCTTACGTCCGTTTGATTGACCGGGCGACCGGAGACTCGATTGGTACGTATCTGGTTGCCCACCGCGCCTATGATGCCGGAATCGTTGATCGGGTAACGCTGGGCAAAGAAGAGTACCTGTTGGGATTACGCCTTAAACATGTTTACAAGCCTTATTCGGTCACGTTGACCGACGTGCAGACTCGCAATTATCTGGGAACGGATATCCCGGAGTGGTTTTCATCGGACATTCTGATCGCCGATCAGCAACACCCAGGGCCGGCCAATCGTCAGAAGGTCTGGATGAATAATCCGTTGCGTTATGGTGATGAGACGTTTTATCAATCCGGTTACAACCGTCTAGAGGACGGGAGGGAATACACGGTGCTTCAGATTGTGAAGAATCGTGGTTGGATGATTCCCTATGTATGTTGCATGTTTGTCGTCGTTGGTTTGTTCGCACAATTCAGTTCGAGCCTGCTTAATTACCTGAAAAAGAATCAACGGCGGACTGCAGGAGCCCTCTCAGGTGTAGGCGGAGTCGACGGCACCTCGGGTGCCGACACACCTGCAAAGAAGAATTCCAACGGCAAGTCGAAAGGGAAAAAGCAAAAGGTGAACCTGCCGGCTGACACGTCGGATCTGGACAAGCCAGGATGGTTTCGGTTAAACGGTTTAGCCTTGATCATGACACTCATCATGCTGGGATGGGTCGGTAGCAACCTAAAGCGTTCTTCCTCGCCTGACGTGAAACGGGGGGAATTGCGACTCGATCTGCTCGGTCAAATACCTTTGACCGCCGGTGGACGGGTACAGCCGCTGGAGTCCTTGGCCCGCAATACGGCGCGACGCTTGTCTAATCGGGAAACGGTGGTCGATGGCAAAGGGAACAAACAACCGGCAATTCGCTGGTTGGCGGACCTGATATTCGAAGCGCCGGGATACGAGGAATACGAGATCATTCGAATCGAGGACCGGAACGTCAAAAATGCGTTGAATTTGCCGGAGCGGAAAGGTTTCAAGTACACATTGGGTGAGCTACAGGAAGCGAGTGCCACAATGGTGGAGTTGTTGCCCAATCCTTCGCAGTCCCCGCCGGAAACGTGGAGTGATTACCAGAAGAGATTGATGGAGGTCTACAATAAGTTTGATCGGCTGCGTGGTATTCAAAGTTCCATCGCCGATCCAGTCAATCGCCGAACGGTTGAAGACGCCGTCGTCAGACTTCAGTTAGCCGATTTGTTGGCCAAAACGGATGGACTGCCCCTGATTGTGCCGACCGGGGATGAAGAGGAGCCCTGGATATCGCTCTCCACCGCTCGCAATCGACAATGGTTGCTTGGCCTGGCGGAACAGTACGGGGAGAGTAACCCTGATCGATTGGCGACGGAAATGATCAAGCAGGAGCTGATCAAAGAGCAATCCGTCCGCCAGATGTTGAATGATCCTCAGGCCTTTCAAGCGATTAGCGAGGCATTGGGACTGCAAGATCCGCAAGCAATCCAAAATCGTTTGATGGAAAATTGGGACGAAATTCCCGCCGAGTTGCTCCGACTGGAGGAAGCCGAAAAATTTGTGGACCTGATTCTTGCCAACAATTCGGCAGGGATGACGGAGCCTTTTGCCCAGATGATACGACGGGTGAATGGTCCGGAGAAGGAAAAAATTGAGGGGGTCAGCGGCAATCATTACGCCGTATTGGACCAGCTTGAAACGCTTTACAACGGCTCACGTCCGATGGAATTCAACGCGTTGTTGACCCGTTATTTACAGGATCTTGCCACGGAGGCAGAGGCGGGTAATGGCCCAGCTGGATGGAGTCCCAGTCGCAATCGAATCGAACTGACATACGATTATTTCAGTCCGTTTTTCATGTCGATGTTTCTTTACCTGGTTGGGTTTGTTCTCTCTGTAGCGGCTTGGGTCGGATTTAATCGCCCTTTTAATCGAGCCGCATTCTGTATGATCTGTCTCGGTTTGCTGGTTCAGGTTGGAGGGATTTATGCCCGGGTCTTGATATCGGGCCGCCCACCCGTAACGAATCTTTACAGCTCGTTTGTTTTTGTGTCGGCTGGCTCTGTCCTGTTGTTGTTGATCGTCGAGTGGATTACCCGCATAGGGATTGGGAACGTGATCGCCAGTTTGGCTGGCACGGCGCAATTGATGTGGGCCTGGACGCTCTCGATCGACGGGGGGGATACATTTACCGTGTTGAGGGCCGTACTGGATACACAGTTCTGGTTGTCGACACATGTGATCTGTATCTCGATGGGGTACATCGCGACCCTGGTGGCCGGTTTGATTGGCATGGGTTTCATACTGGGCGGGTTGTTGACGCCTGCCTTGAACGCCGAGCGTCGCAAGCTCATATGTGGCGTGATCTACGGAGTGACCTGTTTTGCAATCTTCTTCAGTTTTTTCGGCACGGTTCTGGGAGGGCTGTGGGCGGATGATTCATGGGGACGATTCTGGGGCTGGGATCCTAAAGAGAACGGCGCCCTGATGATCGTCCTCTGGAATGCCGTCGTGTTGCACGCCCGCTGGGGCGGCTTGGTCCGTCAAAAAGGTTTGGCCGGCTTGGCTGCTTTTGGAAACGTTGTGACCCTGTGGTCGTGGGAAGGCGTCAATCGTCTAGGGGTCGGCTTGCACGCTTATGGCGGCGTGGATTCCGGAGAATCTGCAGGTGCCATCCTGTCCGATCCCGTGTTCTGGATGCAGTTATTTATCGCAGTGAACCTAATCGTTTGCGCGATGGCAATGATCCCTGAGCGGTTCTGGAATTTTCGCGATACCGCATCGGGTAAAGGTAAACTCAAGACCAGCTGAAACGGTTACTCCCGTTCCAGTTCAGGTGGAAGTGCGGCCGTACGTTCCGCTTGCCGGTCGAGGCGATTGAGAAACCGGATCAGGCCGTGATTGGCCAGTAGGTTTTCACTGGAGTTTGCCACCATCTGACGGTTGACTTGAGCCGACGGGCGAATCCAGAAATTCGCAACATCGATAATTCGCAGGGGGTAGGCTTGCAGCTGATTGTCAACTTCAACATAGGAACAGCGTAACAACGGTTTTTGC